>DATIEJ010000116.1:0-5557 GCA_035455825.1 Rhodanobacteraceae bacterium
GGGCATCTACCAGCAGGGTGCCGCGACGCAAAGCCAGGCGCTGTTCGCCCTGAGCTACAACTGGTCGCGCCAACTCGTGCTCGATTGCGGCGCGGCGTACGGGCTGACGCATGCGGCGCATGATCGCAGTTTGTTTGCCGGCGCTACGTTCATGATTGGCCGGTTGCGTTAAGGCGCCGGTGTTCGTCGTTTCCGCCTTCTCGTCATTCCGGCGAAAGCGGAATCCAACTCCTCCCTGCTCTCGTTCACAGGCAGGCGTGAATCCATCTTTGTTACGTTCGGCCGAGTGAGTGCTTGCTCAATGAGCAACAAGAGCAAGGAGCTGGATTCCGGCTTTCGCCGGAATGACGATCAAAAGAGGAAGTGCGAACGGCACTCTCGCCGCGCAGGCAAAGGAGGTCAGGCGCGCCCGCTACGGCGCGCGCTTGAGCAACAACTCCAGAACGAATTGACTGCCGAAGAATGCCAGCAGCAGCAGTGCCATGCCGATGAGGGTCATGCGTACGGCGCGGCGTCCGCGCCAACCATAGCGCCAGCGCCCGTACAGCAGGGTGCCGAAAACGGCCCACGCGGCGATCGACAGCACGGTCTTGTGCAGCAGGTGCTGGGCGAACAGGTTGTCGACGAACAGGATGCCGCTGATCAGCGTGAACGTCAGCAGCACGAAGCCGACTGCAATCAGTTGGAAGACCAGCGATTCGGTCAAGGTCAGCGGCGGCAGCGCGCGCACGAGCCCGTCGAACTTGCGGTGGCGAAGCGCGCGTTCCTGCAGCGCCAGCAGTATTGCCAGCAACGCCGCAACGCTCAGAACGCTGTAACCGATCAGCGCGAAAGTCACGTGCAGCTTTATCTGCCACTCCATCGGCAAGGGTTGCGTCGGTGGGGTTGCGAAAACGTCTGTCAGCAGCAGCACCGCGGCGAGCGGGAACACCAGCACGCCAAGCGTCGCGACGGGTCGAATGATATTCACCAGCAGACAAAGGCCGGCAATACACGCCCCGACGACCGACAGCGCGGCGAAGAAATGCAGGTCGACGCCGCCGCGATGCATGCCGACGAGGACCGCGCCATGCGACAGCACGGCCACGGTCGCAATGCCGAGGCCAAGAACGCGTGGCAGCGCGCGGCGATGGAGCAAAGGCAGGGCGAGCACTCCCGCCGCGATGAAATACAGGAGGGCGGCGAGCAGCGTTATGGTTGCGGTCGGCATACGGCAAGTTTGGCATAGAAGAACAGGGCTGAGGGCTGGGGGCTGAGGAAAAGAGCGGCCGCGCACGGTTCTGAATCGTTGTAGACCTTGCGGCCTCGACCTGCTGCTCTTGCCCTCAGCCCTCGCCCTCAGCCCTCAGCTATAATCGCCGTCTTACCAACGTCACGGCAACATCCCATGTTCGAATCTCTCAGCCAGCGCCTCAACAGCACGATCGAACGCCTGCGCGGCCGCGCACGCTTGACCGATGCGAATATCCGCGAGTCGCTGCGTGAAGTACGCATCGCGCTGCTCGAGGCCGACGTGGCTCTGCCGGTCGTGCAGGCGCTGATCCAGCGCGTGCAGGTGCGCGCGGTGGGCCAGGAAGTGCTCAAGAGCCTGACGCCGGGCCAGGCGCTGGTGAAAGTCGTTCGTGACGAATTGACCGCCGTGATGGGAACGGTCAATACCGATTTGAATCTCGCTGCCGCGCCGCCCGCGATCGTGCTGATGGCCGGCCTGCAGGGCGCGGGCAAGACGACGACAGTCGCCAAACTCGGAAAATTTCTCAAGGACCGCAAGAAGAAAAAGGTCATGGTCGTCAGCTGCGACGTCTATCGCCCGGCGGCGATCGAGCAGTTGCGCACGCTGGCCGAGCAGGTCGACGTGCTGTTCCATCCGAGCAGCGGCGAGCAGGATCCGGTGGCGATTGCGAAGTCGGCACTCGATGCGGCGAGGAAGAACTTCGCCGATGTCCTGATCGTCGACACGGCGGGACGCCTCGCGATCGACGCGGAGATGATGGATGAGATCAAGCGCCTGCACGCGGCGCTCAATCCGATCGAGACCCTGTTCGTGGTCGATGCGATGACCGGGCAGGACGCCGCGAACACGGCCAAGGCATTCGCCGAGGCGCTGCCGCTGACCGGCGTGATTCTGACCAAGACCGACGGCGATGCGCGTGGCGGCGCGGCGCTGAGCGTGCGTTACATAACGGGACGGCCGATCAAGTTCATCGGCGTCAGCGAGAAGCCCGATGGCCTCGATGCGTTCCATCCCGACCGCATCGCGCAGCGCATCCTCGGCATGGGCGACGTGCTGTCGCTGGTCGAGCAGGTCGAGCAGAACGTCGACCGTGAGAAAGCGCAGAAGCTCGCCGAGAAAGTCATCAAGGGCAAGCGCTTCGACATGAACGACATGCGCGACCAGTTGCAGCAGATGCTCAGCATGGGCGGACTGGCATCGCTGATGGACAAGCTTCCCGGCGTCGGCAATCTGCCGGAAGGCGTCAAGTCCAAGGTCAACGACAAGGAAGTGCAGCGCATGGTCGCCATCATCAGTTCGATGACGAAGAAGGAGCGCCGGCATCCGGATCTTCTGAACGGTTCGCGCAAGGCGCGAGTCGCGCGCGGTTCCGGCACGCAGCCGGCGGACGTCAACCGCCTGCTCAAGCAGTACATGCAGATGGAAAAGATGATGTCGAAGCTGTCGTCGGGTGGCGTGAAGGGCTTGATGCGCCAGATGGGCGCGGCGATGAAGGGAATGGGGGGTGGCGGGATGCCGCCGGGCGGGATGATGCCGCGCTAGGCTTTTCGATCGCTTGGCAGGAATTGTTACAAAGCCATGACCTCGGCGGCCCACAAATCCGTTCGCCCTGAGCGGCCGCTCTCGGCCATCCGTGGCCTTCTCGGCACTTGGGCTCCTGCCCGGCGTAGGCGCTAAGCGCCGAAGTCGAAGGGTGCTACTTCGGCGTTTCGACTTCGCTCGCGATGCGAGCTACGCTCAGCGCGAACGGTTTTTTTCCGCGACGGGGCAAACCGGCAGGTTACCAAGTCCTTGCAGGGCTTTATTTTTTTTCATTTCCCGCTACAATATGCGGCTCCCGATGCAGCACGGTTGCCTCCAGACCCGGCAAGCATCGACGACTCCGTAAAATATCGAGTAAAAACAATGGTCAAGATTCGCCTGTCCCGTGGCGGCGCCAAGGGGCGTCCCTTCTATCACATCGTCGTGGCTGACCAGCGCAAGGCGCGCGATGGCCGCAATATCGAGCGCGTGGGTTTTTACAACCCGATCGCTTCCGGCAAGGACGTGCGCCTGCAGCTCGACGCCGATCGCATCCAGCAGTGGGTGTCGAAGGGCGCGCAGATGACCGACAAGGTGCGCTGGCTGGTCAAGGAAGCGGGCAAGCAGGCCAAAGCGGCCTGAAGCCAAAGCGCGCGCGTTGAGCGGGCGGATTGGACGCGGCCGGGGACAAGCGGCTTTTGCTCGGCAAGATCGTCGGCCTGTTCGGCGTCGATGGCTGGGTAAAAGTGGAATCGTATACTGAGCCGCGCACGCAGATCTTCAAGTACCGTCCGTGGTTGCTGAAGCGGCCGGACGGCGAAACGGAAATCGACCGCGCGCAGGGACGGGTGCAAGGCAAGGGGCTGGTTGCATCCCTGCCTGGAGTTGCCGGTCGCGATGCGGCGGCCGAGCTGATCGGCGCGGAAATCTGGGTCAGGCGCTCCGCGCTGCCCAGCGCTAAACGCGGCGAGTACTACTGGGTCGACCTCGAAGGGGTCGACGTCGTTACGGCGGAAGGCGTGGTTCTCGGCAAGGTGAGCCATCTGTTCGCGACCGGTGCGAACGACGTCATGGTCGTACGCGATGGTGTACGCGAGCGCATGATTCCTTTTGTTCTCAAGAAGTTCGTGCACGAAGTTGATTTGAATGCTGGCCGGATAACGGTGGATTGGGATCCGGATTTTTAGTCCACTCTATCTTCATGCGCATTGATGTAGTCACGCTGTTCCCGGAATTCGTCGAGAGCTGCGCGAAGATAGGCGTAGTCGGGCGCTCCCAGGAGCGCGGTCTGTTGCAGGTCGAAGTGTGGAACCCGCGAGACTTCGCGACGGACAATTATCGTCGTGTCGACGAGCGGCCGTTCGGCGGCGGTCCAGGCATGGTGATGCTGATCGACCCGCTGCGCGACGCGCTTGCCGCGGCGCGAGCGGCGAGTCCGGAACCGGCGCAGGTGATTTACCTGAGTCCGCAGGGAACGCGGCTCACGCAGGACAAGGTGCGGGAACTCGCACAACGTCAACGCCTGGTGCTGCTGTGCGGGCGTTACGAAGGGATCGATGAGCGCCTTGTCGCGCATTCGGTCGATGAGGAGTTGTCGATCGGAGACTACGTCCTGTCGGGCGGTGAACTTGCCGCGGCGGTCGTGATCGACGCGATCGGGCGGTTGCAGGAAGGTGCGTTGAACGACGCGCAGTCGGCGCAGCAGGACTCGTTTTCGGACGGCCTGCTGGACTGCCCGCACTACACGCGTCCCGAGCATCACGCCTGGGGCGACGTGCCGGCGGTCCTGGTCTCCGGCGACCATGCGGCGATCGGCCGCTGGCGCAGGAAACAGGCACTCGGACGCACCTGGTTGAGGCGCCCGGACTTGCTCGGTCAGTTGACCCTGAGCAAGGAAGATAAGAAACTTTTACTTGAATTTCAAGAAGATACAATAAATTCATCAGGCGGCCCGCCGTAGCGGGCCGAAGTTCAGGATATACTTAACAACGAGATCGGTGAGCGTCATGAACATCCTCCAGCAATTTGAAGCCGCACAGATGACCCGCAAGCTGCCCGAATTCGGGCCGGGCGACACGGTCATCGTCAACGTCAAGGTCAAGGAAGGCAATCGCGAACGCGTGCAGGCCTATGAAGGCGTCTGCATCGCGAAGAAGAACGCGGGCCTGAACTCGGCATTCACCGTGCGCAAGATTTCGCACGGCACCGGCGTGGAGCGCGTGTTCCAGTCGCACAGCCCGGCGATCGATTCGGTCACGGTCAAGCGTCGTGGCAAGGTTCGCGGCGCCAAGCTCTACTACCTGCGCAACCTGGAAGGCAAGGCTGCGCGCATTCAGGAAGATTTGAGCAAGCACGTCGGCGACGACTGACTTCCTCGGGCGCGCCGCATGGCGCGCAAAAAAGACAAAAGCCTTGGAGCATTGAGTCGCGTCTGTGCTCCTCGTCCAAAGCGGCCGTCGGCAACGACGGCCGCTTTGTCTTTATTTATGCGCTGGTCCATCAGCGCGAGGATCACGGAGCGGCCATCCATGGCCGCACTTTTCAATTGATGATTGTCCCTTGGGCATCCTGCCGCGATCGACAATAAGTCCCGGCAGAGCCGGTCCACGCTTCTCGAATCGGCGATGAAGCCGCCGATTCGCGGCACCTCCCTGCGCCGTACATTGCACTTTCATACGCCTTCGCATTCTGAAAAGCATGTTGGCCGCGCTTAAAGCCCTCCCCTTCAAGGGGAGGGTTGGGTGGGGATGGTGTTGCGCGTGCCGCTAACGTGCGCAAAGGCGTTAGCTTTGGACGAACACC
>DATIEJ010000117.1:0-10183 GCA_035455825.1 Rhodanobacteraceae bacterium
CGATCCACGTGCGTGCTCCGATTTCAGTCAAGGCACGCTGCATCGGCTCGACCTTGCGCAAACGGTTGTAGCGCTCCAGTCCGTCGAGGCCCTGTTCCCAGAGGCGGCCAAGGCGTGCTTCCATCCACGCCACGCCAATCGACGGACGATAGACCTTCAGGTTCAGGCCCAGTCTTTCGGTCAGATCGTCGGCAAAACGGTATGTCTCCGGAAACAGGTAACCGGTGTCGATCAGGATAACCGGGATGTCGCGCTGCGAGCGCGTCACTAGGTGCAGCACCGCAGCGGACTGCGCGCCAAAACTCGACGACAGCGCGTGCTGGTCCGGAAGCGTCGCCACGGCCCAGGCAATTCGATCGCTCGCGCTTTGCGTCTCCAGCCACGTGTTCAGATCCTTGAGTGCACGGTCGTCTTCCGCCGCGCTTACCAAATCGGGGGGCGTCACGGTCTTGTCTCCAAAGTGATGGGTATTGCGGCACGCGCAGCGGCGACCACGCCGCTGCGCAGCAGGAAATCGCCGAAGCCTTCAGCGTTCGAGCGCTCTGCCGCGTAGCGCGCGAACAACGGTTCGAGGGTTGCGAGGATGCCGGCCTCGTCGATGTTTTCGCGATGCAGGGAATTCAAGCGCTGGCCGCGGGCGTCGGCGCCGAGCATCAGGTTGTAGCGGCCGGGAGCCTTGCCGACCAGCGCGATCTCGCCGAGATACGGCCGCGAGCAGCCATTCGGGCAGCCCGAGATGCGCAAGCCGATCTGCGCGTCGCGCAGGCCGGTTCGTTCGAGCAACAATTCCACTTTGTGCAAAAGGTCCGGAAGGTAGCGCTCCGCCTCGGCCATTGCCTGGCTGCAGGTCGGGAAGGCGACGCAGGCCAGCGCATTCAGACGTACGGGCGTGGCGGTACGGTAGCTGTCGAGCCCATGCGTCGCGACCAGCGCGTCGATCTGCGCGCGTTCGGTTCGTCCAATGTTCGCGATCACGAGGTTCTGGTTCGGAGTCAGGCGGAATTCGCCGCGATGCACGCGCGCAATCTCGCGCAGACCCTTCAGGTGCGGCGCACCCGGACGGTCGGCGATGCGGCCCGACTCGATGCGCAGCGTAAGATGATGACGTCCGTCTTCGCCTTCGGTCCAGCCGAAACGATCGCCGTTGTGGTTGAAAGTGAACGCGCGCGCCGGAGCGAAGTTGAACCCGGCGCGGCGCTCGACCTCGGCCTTGAACCAGTCGAGTCCGCGGTCTGCGATCGTGTACTTCAGACGCGCATGCTTGCGCTCGGTCCGGTCGCCGAAGTCGCGCTGCGCCGTCACGATTGCCTCGGCGACGCCGATGACCTGATCGGCAGAAACGAAACCGAACAAATCGGCCAGGCGTGGATAGGTCTTCGCGTCGCCATGGGTCGCGCCGAGTCCGCCGCCGGCGACGACATTGAAGCCGGCCAGCGCGCCGCCTTCCAGGACAGCGATGAAGCCGATGTCGTTCGCGAACACATCGACGTCGTTGACTGGCGGGATGGCGAACGCGATCTTGAACTTGCGTGGCAGGTAGGTCGGCCCGTAGATCGGCTCGTTCTCCTCGCCGCTGCCGGCGACCTGTTTTTCGTCCAGCCAGATCTCGTAGTACGCCCGCGTCTTCGGCATCAGGTGCACCGACAGGCGTTGGGCAACGTCGTGCACGGCCGCATGCGCGGGCGATTCGAACGGATTGGCCGCGACCACGACATTGCGGTTGACGTCGCCGCACGCCGCAATCGTGTCGATCAGCGCGGCATTCAGGGCACGCATCGTCGCCTTCAGTTCGCGCTTGATCACGCCATGGAACTGGAACGCCTGGCGCGTCGTCAGGCGCAGCGTGCCGTTGGCATAGCCGGTCGCGATCGCATCGAGTTTCAACCATTGCCGGGGCGTGATCACGCCGCCCGGCAGGCGCGTGCGGATCATGAACTGGTATGACGGCTCGAGCTTCTGCAGCCGGCGCTCTTCGCGGATATCGCGGTCGTCCTGCTGATAGCTGCCATGGAACTTGATCAGCTGCGTGTCCGGATCCGAGATCGCTCCTGTAACTGCATCGGCGAGGCCTTCGACCAGCGTGCCGCGCAACCTCCGGCTGGCCGTCTTGATGCCTTCGACCGCAGACAGCGGGGCAGTCGCGCTCATCAGTAGATGTCCCGCAGGTAGCGGCGCTCGTTGGCCAGGGTCTGCAAATAACCCTCGGCGTCCTCGGGGCTTTTCCCGCCGTGTTCGATGACGACGTCGCGCAGGGCGGCGTGCACGTCGATGGCCATGCGCGACGCATCGCCGCAGACATACAAGTGCGCGCCGCTTTCGAGCCACGCGAACAGTTCACGCCCCTTGGCGCGAACGCGCTGCTGGACGTAGACCTTGTCGCGCTGGTCGCGCGAAAACGCGACGTCGAGCCGGTGCAGTTCGCCACGCTTGAGCGCGCGCTGCCACTCGAGCTGATAGAGGAAATCGGAATGGAAATGCGGATTACCGAAGAACAGCCAGTTGCGGCCGTTCGCGCCGACCACCGCGCGCTCCTGCACGAATCCGCGAAACGGCGCGACACCCGTGCCAGGGCCGATCATGATCACGTCGCGCGACGGATCCTGCGGCAAGCGGAAGCGTTCGTTCGGCTCGATGAAGATCGGTGCGCGGCTGCCGACGGCGCGTTCCGCCAGGAAATTCGAAGCGGCACCCGTATGGCGGATGCCGAACGCTTCGTAATCTACCTGGGCGACGGTCAGGTGCGCTTCCTCGTCGACCGACTTCAGGCTCGATGCAATCGAATACAGGCGCGGCTGCAGCGGACGCAACGCCGCGACCAGGTCCTGCGCGTTCCACCCGGCCGGATATGCCCGCAGCAGGTCGATAGTCTGGTAGTCGAACAGCATCTTCAGAAACGCCACCGGCGAGGCAACGACCGCATCGAGGTCATCGTGCCGGGCGCGTTGCGCATGGGCGAAGACAAACGGCCGGGCAAGGCGCGTCAGTTCGCGTTTTTCGAGCAGCCAGTCGCGCAACGGCAGCGTCTGCGCATCATGCGTGACCGGCTGCTGGGCATCGAGCTTCAGCGCACCGACGATGGCATCGACAAGAGCGGGCGGATTGCTCGGCCACACGCCGAGAGAGTCGCCGGGTTCGTAGGTCAGGCCCGAGTCACCGAGGGCCAGTTCGATATGGCGCACATCCTTGCTGCCGCTCGAAGCCGTAATGCGCTGGTTGACCAGGATTTCAGCCGAGTAGGGGCGGTCGTGAGACCACACGACCGGCGCGCGCTGCGGACGCAACGGCGTCACCTTGGATGCTGGCGACGAGATCGTGGACTTCAGCGCCTCGCGCGCGCTGGCCAAGGCGCGGGCCAGCCATGGCTGGGTGACTGTTTCGAAATCGACGTCGGCTTCGCCGCGCGCAAACAGGCGCTTGCCGCCCAGTTCGGCCAGGCGCTCGTCCATGCTCGCGCCGACGGCGCAGAACTTCGCATAGCTGCTGTCGCCGAGACCGAGCACGGCAAATTCCAGGTTCTCGACGCGTGGAGCGCGCTTGCCGGCGAGGAAGTCGACGAATCCGCGCGCATCGTCGGGCGGATCGCCATCGCCCTGGGTGCTGATGACGACATACAGCAGGCGCTCGGTCTTCAACTCACGCAGCGGGTAAGCGTCCGCGCGCAGGAGGCGCACGGCCAGTCCGGCAGCCTCGGACTCGCGCGCGAGCTTTTCGGCAACGCGCCTGGCATTGCCGGTCTGGCTGCCGTAGACGATCGTCAGCTGCTGCGAGACTGCCGCCTCGACCGCGGCCAGTGGCGCCGCTTCGCGTGCGACCGCCGGTGCCCGCGCGGCAAGCCCGGCGGTATAGCCTGAGAGCCAGATCAGCGCGGATTGATCGAGTCCGTCGACCAGGCGCGACAACAAACCGGCCTGCTCTTCGGGCAGCGGTACCAGAGTGCGGATCGGTTCGGCGGACATGGCGCAGGCGTCTAGACGTCCAAAGACAGGAGCGCATCGTAGGCCCTTGTCGCAGCGCGCAAAACCAATGGTTGGTTATAGGGTCATGCGCTGTGGTTATCGCGGCAAGCCGACGCATCGCGCTCCGACCGCGGAATATCGACCACACGAAAACTCATGTCGGATTTAGCGCCTTCCTAACGCCGCCCGTGGTGCCATGGCGACCGTGACTCTGGCGGGGAGTGCGGCGTGATTCGAATCGGGGTATCGGGCGGGGATGGGGCAGCGCGCATCGCGGTCATCGGCGGCGGGGCTGCCGGCGCGGCCGTCGTCGGCGAGTTCCTGCGCCGTGGCAGCGCAGCCTGTGAGTTGGTCTGGCTGACCGGCCGCAGCGCACCGGGGCGCGGCGTCGCCTACGCCACCGACAATGCAATGCATTTGCTCAACGTGCGCGCCGCAAACATGGGATTGTTCGCCGACGACGCCGGCGCGCTGCTGCGTTTTCTCGAAGCACGCTGCACACCGGCATTACCGGGCGATTTCCTGGCGCGTGCGGCGTTCGGCGACTATGTCGAAGCAACCCTGGCGCAACTGATGGCGAGCGGGCGCGTCCGCCTCGAGCTGCAGGCCAGTGAAGCGGTCTCGATCGAGCGCAGGGCCGATGGCGGCTACTGTGTCGGCACGGATGCAGGCGCGCGGATCGCCGTCGACGGCGTCGTGCTCGCAATCGGAGCCCTGCCGCCGGTGCCGATTGCCGAGGTTCACGGCGACGCGATCGCCAGCGGCCGCTATCTGCCGGATCCGTGGAATGTGCCGATCCTGGAACGCGCCCCGCAGGAGATCGCCGTGCTCGGCAGCGGCCTGACTGCGGTCGACGTGATCGTGTCCGCGGCAGCGAAATGGCCCGCGTCCCACATCATCGCGCTGTCGCGCCACGGACGCCTTCCGGCGGCCCATGGCGCCGCACCGGCCAAGCCTTACGCACACCAGGCGCAATTGATCGAGGAAATGCGGGCCGCACCGTCGATCCGGCGCTGGGTGAGCATGGTGCGCGAAAGCCTGCGCGACGACGGCCAGGACTGGCGCAGCGTCGTCGATGGACTGCGGCCCGCAACCGTTGGACTCTGGCGTTCGCTGGACATCGCGCAACGCCGTCGCTTCCTGCGCCACGTGCGCTGGGTCTGGGAAGTTGCGCGGCATCGAATGGCGCCGCAAACGGCCCAGGTCGTCGAGCGGTTGCAGGACGAAGGACGCCTGAGAGTCGTTGCCGGCCGCGTGCGCCGTATAGAAAACAGTGGGCGACTTTCGATGACCTATCGCCGCCGCGACGATGGCACGACGCGTCAATTGGCCGTCGACCTGGCGATCCAGGCGACCGGACTGCAGACCGCCGTGCAGCGAACGTCGCACCGGTTGCTGCGGCAGATGTTCGAATCGCGGCTGGTGCGGGCCGACCGGCAGGGTCTGGGCATCGATGCGGATACCGCAGGGCGGGTCATGCGCGCCGACGGCACGGCCGAAACCGGACTGCGCGTCATCGGCACGCTGTTGCGCGGGGCGCTGTGGGAATGCACGGCGCTTCCCGAAATCCGGACCATGGCGGCAAAGTTCGCGCGCGAGTTGCCGTTCGAACTCGGCCACTCACGCAATCCGGGCAGCGGCGCAAGGGTTCGCAGCAGCGACCGCACTCATATCGACATGGCGATTCGGCAGTTCGGAGCGTAGCCGCGGATACGTAGACTTGCTTTTCCTCTCCAGCCGAGGTCAACCATGCAACGCACGCTGTTCCTGCTGACGTTCGCACTGGGCGCAGGTCAAGTCGCTTATGCCGGCGACGCGACCTTGCTCAATGTCTCATACGACCCGACGCGCGAGTTGTATCAGGATGTCAACGTGGCGTTCGCGGCCGATTTCAAGGCGAAAACCGGTGACTCGATAACGATCAAGCAGTCGCACGGCGGCTCTTCGAAGCAGGCGAGGGCGATCATCGACGGACTCGAGGCCGACGTGGCGACGCTCGGCATTGCCTCGGACATCGATGTGCTGCACGACAAGGGCGACCTGCTTCCAGCCGACTGGCAGTCGCGTCTGCCGGGCGACAGCACGCCGTACACGTCGACGATCGTGCTGCTCGTGCGCAAGGGCAATCCCAAGGGGATCAGGGACTGGCCCGACCTGGTCAAACCCGGCGTCGTCGTGATTACGCCGAATCCGAAGACGTCGGCAGGAGCGCGCTGGAACTTCCTCGCCGCCTATGCGTATGCGTTGAAAGCCAACGCGAACGACGACGCGAAGGCGCGCGAGTGGATTGCGCGCCTGTACAAGAATGTCCCGGTGCTCGATACCGGCGCCCGCGCTTCGACCCTGACGTTTGCCCAACGCGCACTCGGCGATGTGCTGATCGCGTGGGAGAACGAAGCGCATCTCGCACTGAAGGAGTTTGGCGGAGACAAGTTCGAAGTAATCCCACCTTCGCTGTCGATCCTTGCGCAGCCCCCGGTTGCCGTAGTCGACAAAAACGCCAGGAAACATGGCACGGAGAAGGCCGCCGAAGCCTATCTGCGCTTCCTGTACACGCCGCAGGCTCAGGAAATCATTGCGCGGAATCACTATCGCCCGTTCGATCCGGCGGTCGCGGCGCGCCATGCCGCGGATTTTCCGAAGATCGAACTGGCCACGATCGAGCAGTTCGGCGGCTGGAAAGCCGCGCAGCCGAAGTTCTTCGGCGACGGCGGCGTATTCGACCAGATCTATCAGGGCGCCGGGCGCTGACGTGCGCGAATCAACTTCGCCCGGGCCAGCGCGGCAACCGTGTCGCCACGGCGTTCGCCGCGCAACGCTGGCTGGGTTAGCATGAACTCCGTCGTCCTCGCGCGATCTGCTGCCGGAATGGGCCAGAGCTCGTCGGTTTCCGTTTCCCAGCGCGGCAAAGTGCGCCGCTCGCCGTTGCCCGGGTTCGGCCTGAGTCTGGGATTTTCCCTGACTTATCTTTCCCTGCTCGTGCTGATTCCGCTGGCCGCACTGTTCCTGCACGCAGCCGGCCTCGGCCCCGCCGCGATCTGGCACGAACTTTCCAGCCAACGCGTGCTGCACGCGCTCGGACTGAGTTTTGGCGGCGCGCTGGCGGCGGCCGCAATCAACATGGTATTCGGCAGCCTGATCGCCTGGACATTCGTGCGCTACGACTTCGTCGGCAAGCGCCTGTTCCACGCGCTGATCGACTTGCCGTTTGCCATGCCCACAGCAGTCGCCGGCATCGCGCTGACGGCCCTGTATTCCGAAAACGGCTGGCTCGGCGCGCCGCTCGCGCAACTCGGCATCAGGGTTGCGTACACGCCGGTAGGCATCGTCATTGCGATGGTGTTCATCGGCCTGCCGTTCGTCGTGCGCACTCTCGAGCCGGTTCTCGAAGAAGCCGAGAAGCAGCTGGAGGAGGTTGCGGCCACGCTCGGCGCAACCCGGCGCCAGACCATCGTGCACATCATCCTGCCGACCGTGCTGCCGGCCCTGCTCACCGGGGGAGCCCTGGCGTTCGCGCGCGCGGTCGGCGAGTACGGCTCGGTCGTCTTCATCGCTGGCAACCTGCAGAACGTTTCCGAGATCGCGCCGCTGTTGATCATGATCCGGCTCGACGAATTCAACTACGCCGGCGCCACCGCGCTGGCCAGCGCGATGCTCGTGCTGTCGTTCGCGATATTGTTCGCGATCAACCTGCTGCAGGGCTGGAGACGCCGCCATGGCTGATCGCTATCGCAACTCGCTGGTCGAGCCGGCGCCGATTCGCTGGCTGCTGATCGCCGTGACGCTGCTGTTCCTGGGCGTGTTCCTGCTGCTGCCACTGGTCATCGTTTTCGTGCAGGCGCTGAGCCATGGCGTCGCGGCATTCTTCGGCGCCTTGGCCGACAGCGACACGAAGGCGGCGATCCGGCTTACCTTGCTGACCGCGGCAATCGCGGTGCCGCTCAACACGCTGTTCGGCGTGGCCGCGGCATGGGCGATCGCGAAATTCGAGTTTCGCGGCAAGACCTTGCTGTCGGCGCTGATCGACCTGCCGTTCTCGGTCTCGCCGGTCATCGCCGGCATGCTGTTCGTGTTGCTGTTCGGCGCGCACGGCTGGTTTGGCGCCTGGCTGTCCGCCCACGACATCAAGATCGTGTTCGCGTTGCCCGGCATCGTGCTGGCTACGCTGTTCGTGACGTTTCCGTTCGTCGCGCGCGAACTGATTCCGCTGATGCAGGCGCAGGGCACCGAGGAGGAACAGGCGGCCCTAACGCTCGGCGCCGGCGGCTGGCGCATGTTCTGGCACGTGACGATGCCGAACATCCGCTGGGGCCTGCTGTACGGTGTGCTGTTGTGCAACGCGCGGGCGATGGGCGAGTTCGGCGCGGTCTCGGTGTTGAGCGGACATATACGCGGCCTGACCAACACGATGCCGCTGCAGATCGAGTTCCTCTACAACGACCCGGGCGCTTACAGCGCTGCGTTCGCCGTCGCCTCGCTGCTCGCGCTGCTGGGCTTCGTGACCTTGGCGCTGAAGAATTTCCTCGAGTGGCGGCATGGCGATGAACTCGCCGCACTGCGTGGAAACTAGACCCGGCAGCGGCGTTTCGTCCGCGGCCATACATCCAGACTGAGAACCGCATGGAAATTTCGATTCGAAACCTCGGCAAGAACTACGGCAAGGTCCCCGCGCTGCGCGATATTCGCCTCGATATCGCCTCGGGCGAACTGGTTGCGCTGCTTGGCGCGTCGGGCTCGGGCAAGACGACCCTGCTGCGCGCCATCGCCGGCCTCGAATCGATCGACGACGGCAGCATCCACTTCGGCGACATCGATGCCACCCGCCTGAGCGTCCAGGAGCGGCGCGTCGGCTTCGTGTTCCAGCACTACGCATTGTTCAAACACATGAACGTTCTCGACAACGTCACGTTCGGCTTGCGCGTGCGCAAGCGCGCGACCCGGCCGGGAGCGGCGGAGATCCGCCGGCGCGGTCTGGAATTGCTCGACCTGGTGCAGCTGAAAGGACTCGAGGAGAGATTTCCCACGCAATTGTCGGGCGGCCAGCGCCAGCGTGTCGCGCTCGCGCGGGCGCTGGCGATCGAGCCGCGCGTGCTGCTGCTCGACGAACCGTTCGGCGCGCTCGACGCCAAGGTGCGAAAGGAACTGCGCGCGTGGCTGCGCCAGCTGCACGACGAGATCGGCTACACGACGATTTTCGTGACGCACGACGAAAGCGAGGCCCATGAGCTCGCCGATCGCGTGGTAACGATGGCCGATGGATGCATTGCTGCGGCGGTGAACTGAGTGACGCTTGTGGCTGCGTGCTCGCGGCCGTGCTGCGGCGCGCGCTAGTGGTGCAACAGCAGCGGCAGCATCGCCTGCTCGAGTATGAAGCTCGTGGTACCCAGCGGCTCGGGGCGCGCGGTTCCGGACGCGCCCATGACCAGCAGGTCGGCGCCGACGTTGGCCGCGGCGACAAGAATCGCTTCCTCCGGCCGATGGTGACTCGCATCGATCATGACGTGCTGCGCCGAGATCCCGTGCAGCGCCAGAAATAATTCGATCGAAAATTCCGGCTCGCAGACCACGGGCGACTGGCTCGCTGTCGGCGCCGAAGCAAGCACGAAGATCTGTTCCGCCAGTCGCAGGAGAGACAGCGCTGCATGCACGGCACGGATTGCTTCGGGCGAACAGTTCCAGGCAATCGCGATGCGGCTCTGGCGAATCGCACGAGGTCTCGCGGCCTCGCGCACGACGATGCAGGGCACGCCGCTGAGCAGGCAGCCGGAAATGGCTCCGATGCACTCGCGTGGCACGAGCTCGCGATGCTCGATCACGATCAGGTCGTTCCAGTTGCCGGCGACGGCCATGACTTCGGGCAGACGCCCGAGCGCGACCTGCCAATGAACTGCAGGCGCGCCAAGAGCGGCAGCATGGCGACTGAAGCTTGGCTCGGCCCTCTCGGCGCGATCGATTTCATCGTGGACGAAGGCGAGGAACTCGCGTCCCAGCGCCGGCGGTCCTTCTGCCGGCAGGGCGCGCGGCAGCGGTGGTGCGACGTACAATCCGGTCAGTGACGCGTCCAGGGCGCCGGCCAGTTCTGCCGCATAGCGCGGGCCGGACGTGAAGCGCTCGAACTCGTGGCAATGGACGAGGATGTCCAGCACGCGCGGCGTTTCACAAAGTCAGCGTGTGAACGACCATACCCGAATCTTCCGGATCTGCCGTGCGCTTGAAGCCCAGGAACG
>DATIEJ010000118.1:0-3295 GCA_035455825.1 Rhodanobacteraceae bacterium
CGCGAGCAGCGGATCCCAGTAGCTGCCCCACACGACCTTGATCGCATTCCAGCCGGCGCCGCGGAACACGCCTTCGAGTTCCTGGATGATCTTGCCGTTGCCGCGCACCGGACCATCCAGACGCTGCAAATTGCAATTGACGACAAATATCAAATTGTCCAGTTTTTCGCGTCCGGCCAGCGAGATCGCGCCGAGCGATTCGGGCTCGTCGCTTTCGCCGTCGCCGATGAAGCACCAGACCTTGCGGTCGGACTTCGGAATCAGGCCGCGGTGTTCGAGGTATTTCCAGAAATGCGCCTGATAGATCGCCTGCAGCGGTCCCAGGCCCATCGACACGGTCGGAATCTGCCAGTAATCCGGCATCAGCCACGGATGCGGATACGACGACAGGCCGCGGCCCTTGCCGGCGACTTCCATGCGGAACAGATCCATCTGGTCGGCGTCGATGCGCCCTTCCAGGAACGAGCGAGCGTAGATGCCGGGGCTCGAATGGCCCTGGTGGCAGATCAGGTCGCCCGGATGATTCTCGCTCGGCGCGCGCCAGAAATGGTTGAAGCCGACGTCGTAGAGCGTCGCGCTCGAGGCAAAACTCGCGATGTGTCCGCCGAGGTCGCCGGGTTTGCGGTTCGCGCGCACAACCATCGCCATCGCATTCCAGCGAATCAGACAGCGGATGCGCCATTCCATCGCCGGGTCGCCCGGCGCGCGCGCCTCCAGATGCGGCGGAATCGTGTTGACGTATTCGGTCGTCGGCGCGAACGGCAGGTGTCCGCCGGCGCGGCGCGTCGCATCGACCATGCGCTCGAGCAGGTAGTGCGCGCGTTCCGGGCCATCGGCCGCGATCACGGCACCGAGTGCTTCGGTCCATTCGCGCGTTTCGGCCGGATCCAGGTCCTGGTTCAGGATGTCGTTGAGCATGTTCATGCGTTGCCTCCGCTGCGTCGCCTTGCCGTTGTTGCCGGCGACGTTCTGGTACGTGTCGTATGGTCGATCAAGTCTACCTGAGCAAGGCCGTGCGCGGGATGCCGGGCCGCTGGCGCAGACCGGCAGCGCCGTGCGCCGCGCGCCGGCTCAGGCCGGTGCGGCGGCTTGTCCGCGAATCTGCGCCTCGACGCAGGCGATCGCGCTGGCATTGACGACGCGGCGCACGGTCGAGGCCGGCGTCAGGACGTGGGCCGGCTTGGACACGCCCATCAGGATCGGGCCGATCGCGACGCCGTCGGTCATCGAGCGCACGATGTTGTAGGCGATGTTGGCGGCATCGAGGTTCGGGAACACGAATACATTCGCGCGCCCGCGGAGCAGCGAACTCGGGAAGATGTTCTCGCGGATTTCCTCGTTCAACGCCGTGTCGGCCTGCATTTCGCCGTCGATCTCGACCGACGGCGCCTGCTTGCGCACCAGAGCGAGCACGCGCCGCATCTTGCACGCGCTGGCGTTGTCATGGCTGCCGAAATTCGAATGCGACAGCAACGCGACCTTCGGCGTGATGCCGAACAGCTTCAGGCGCAGCACGGCCTGCAGCGTCGCCTCGGCGATCTGCTCGGCGGTCGGATCGTATTGCACGTGCGTGTCGACGAAGAACCAGGTGCCGCGGTCGTTCTGCACCGCGGTCATCGCCGCCGGCGCGCTGACGCCCGGATCGAGCGGCAGCACTTCGAGGATGTGCCGCAGCTGGCGCTGGTAGCGGCCGACGATGCCGCAGATCATCGCGTCGGCCTCGCCACGCTGGACCATCAGCGCGGCGATCAGTGTCGGACGCGAACGCACCAGCGACTTGGCCAGCGCCGGCGTGATGCCGCTGCGCTGGCCGAGCTCGAGGAACAGCTTCCAGTAGTCGTTGTAGCGCGGATCGTCGTCGACGTTGCACAACTCGAAGTGCACGCCCGGTCGGATGCGCAGGCTCAGGCGCTCGATGCGCCGTTCGATGACAGCCGGCCGGCCGATGAGAATGGGTTTGACCAGACCTTCGTCGACCAGGTGCTGCACCGCGCGCAGGATCGTGTCTTCCTCGCCTTCGGCATAGACGACGCGTTTCGGATCGGACTTGGCGCGGTCGAATACCGGCTTCATCAGCAGGCCGGTGCGGAACACGAACGTGTTCAGGCGTTCGACATAGGCCGGCATGTTCGCGATCGGGCGCGTCGCGACGCCGGAATCCATCGCCGCCTGGGCCACGGCCGGCGCGAGCGAAACCAGCAGGCGCGGATCGAATGGCTGCGGAATCAGGTATTCGGGCCCGAACGTCAGATGCTGGTCGCCGTAGGCGCGCGCCGCGACATCGGACATTTCGCGCCGCGCCAGCGCCGCGATCGCATGCACGCAGGCAACCTTCATCGCTTCGTTGATCGTCGTCGCGCCGACGTCGAGCGCGCCGCGGAAGATGTACGGGAAGCACAGCGCATTGTTGACCTGGTTCGGATAGTCCGAACGGCCGGTCGCGATGATCGCGTCGGGACGCACGGCCTTGGCCAGCGCGGGCTGGATTTCCGGCGTCGGATTGGCCAGCGCCAGGATCACCGGCTGCGGCGCCATGCGCTTGACCATGTCCTGGGTCAGCACGCCGCCGGCCGACAGGCCGAGGAAGATGTCGGCGCCCTCGATGACGTCGGCGAGATTGCGCGCGCTCGTGTCGCGCGCGTAGCGCGCCTTGGCGTCGTCCATGTCCTCGGGTCGGCCGTGGTAGATCACGCCGCAGCGGTCGACGACCCAGATGTTCTTGGGATCGACGCCGAGACTCACGAGCATGTCGAGGCAGGCGATTCCGGCCGCACCGGCTCCGGTCGACACGAGCTTGACCTTGCCAATGTCCTTGCCGACGACGGCGAGCGCATTGAGCACCGCCGCGCCGACGATGATCGACGTGCCGTGCTGGTCGTCGTGGAAGACCGGGATTTTTACCCGCTGGCGCAATTTCCTTTCGACCTCGAAGCACTCCGGCGCCTTGATGTCTTCGAGATTGATGCCACCGAAGGTCGGTTCGAGCGAGGCGATGATGTCGACGAGCTTGTCCGGGTCGCGTTCGTCGATCTCGATGTCGAACACGTCGATGCCGGCGAACTTCTGGAACAGCACGCCCTTGCCTTCCATCACGGGTTTGGCCGCGAGCGGACCGATCGATCCGAGGCCGAGCACGGCAGTGCCGTTCGTGATCACGGCGACGAGGTTGCCGCGCGCGGTCAGTTCGGAGACCGTGGCCGGATCGGCAACGATCGCGTCGCAGGCCGCGGCGACGCCGGGCGAATACGCCAGCGACAGGTCGCGCTGCGTGACCAGCGCCTTGGTCGGCGTGACC
>DATIEJ010000119.1:0-5566 GCA_035455825.1 Rhodanobacteraceae bacterium
AGGACGAGCGCTTCCGGCTGCTCTATGTCGCGTTGACGCGCGCGCGCTACGCGTGCCACGTCTACGCGTTGTCGCCGCTGCGCCCGTACGCCAATTCGCGCAAGCCCGACACCGATCCGGAGCGCGCACCGCTCGACGCGATGATCGAGCGTTTGCTCGACGGCGCGACCGCACCGCCGGAAATCCCTCACGTACAGTGGTCGGCCGGACGCTGGTCGTGGCCGGACGAGCAGTGGAGACCGCCACGGACTGCGCCGCGCGCCGCGGCAAGCGTGCTGGCAAATCCGCCTAATCCGCCGTTCGAGGCGACCTGGAGTTTTTCCGCGCTGCTGCAGGGCCGCGTCAACGTCGCCGCGGAAGAAACGGCCGCGGCGGATGAAGAGCCCGTGGCGGTCGCCGAGGCGGCGGCGGACGATGGCGCTGTCGTGATGGCCGACGCCGACGCTGCCGAACCCGAACACGCGCAACTTGCCTGGCTCGCGCCGATCGCCGGCCCCGACTTCGGCAATGCCGTGCACGCCATGTTCGAGCGGCGCGAGATCGGCAAGCCGATGCGCGATCAGCTCGCGCTGATCGAGCGCTGCCTGCGCGCCGAAGGCGTCGGCCTGCGCGGCATTGCGCTCGACGATCTGGCCCGGCATCTCGCGTCGCGCCTGCAGGCGACACTCGATGCGCCGCTGTTGCCGGGCGGTCGCTCTCGGCCATCCTTGGCCTCCGCGACACTTGGGCTCCTGCCCGGCGCCGGCGCGCTGACGCTCGGCGCGCTGCCCGCATCCGCGATGTGCGCCGAAATGCCATTCGAGTTTGCGCTCGGCGAAGTTTCGCTGCAGCGCCTGCGCGCGGTCTGCGATTTCGTGCCGCCGACGAGTGCGCAGCGCCTGCGCGGATTGATGACCGGCAAGATCGATCTGGTCTTCGAACATGCCGGGCGCTTCCACGTGCTCGACTACAAGAGCAACCGGCTCGGCACCGCGACGCGGCTGTCCGACTACGCCGCGCCGCAGCTCGAACGCGCGATGGCCGACGATCATTACCGCTTCCAGGCGCTGCTGTACACGGTCGCGGTCGACCGCTTCCTGCGCCAGCGCATTCCCGGCTACCGGCGCGACCGGCTCGGCGAAGCGATCTACCTGTTCGTGCGTGCGGCCGGCATCGCGCCGGACATCGCGCCGCGGGCCGGCATCTGGACGCAGCGTTTCGACGATGCGCTGATCGACGCGGTGGACGCCGTGCTCGCCGGCGACGCCAGGCAGGCCGCATGAGCGCCTACCGCTTCCAGCGCGATGGCGCCGAGTGGTCGCGCGAGGAATGGCGCGCGCTCGATCGCGCCGTGCATCGCTGGGTGCGCGTGCATGGCGGCAGCGAGCGGCTCGCGGCTGTCGCGGCCTGGACCAGCCTTGCCGATGGCGACGGCGATGCGGCGTTGCCGCTGGCCGGCGGCGACCGCTACGCGATGCCGCCGCTCACGGCAGCCGAGATCGACGGTCTGCGCGCCGAGGCGCTCGTCGCCTCGGATCCGGCGACCGCCACACGACCGTTCGTGCTCGACGCGGCGAACCGCTTCTACCTGTGGCGTAACTATCAGCAGGAACGCGAGGCAGCGGCGTTGATCCGCGCGCGGCGCGCGAACGCAGCGGCGGCATCCGCCGACCCCGGACAAACCGAAGCCGATCTCGACGTGCTGTTCCACGGCGACCGCCGCGCCGAGCTCGATGCGCAACGGCAAGCCGTGCGCGCCGTCGCCGGCCGCCGGCTGTTCGTGCTGACCGGCGGCCCCGGCACCGGCAAGACGACGACCGTGTTGCGCATGCTGCTGATGCTGCAGCGGCGCGCGCCGGCGCCGCTGTCGATCCGCATCGCCGCACCGACCGGCAAGGCCGCGCAGCGCCTGGTCCAGGCGCTGCGCCAGGGCAAGCATGCGCTGCGCTGCCACGTGTCGACGCCGCTACCTGCCGACTGGCTGCCGCTGCTCGACACGATCCCGGATTCCGACGCGCAGACCGTGCATCGCCTGCTCGACTACGAACCGTGGCGCAATGCATTTCGCCGCGGTGTGCACGATCCGGTCGCTGCCGATGTCGTCGTGATCGACGAAGCCTCGATGATCGATCTTGCCATGCTGCGCGCGCTGCTCGGCGCGGTAAAACCGGAAGCCACGCTGATCCTGGTCGGCGACGCCGACCAGCTGACGTCGGTCGCGACCGGATCGGTGCTGATGGACATCGTCGCCGCGCTCGAGTCCGGCGCCGGCGGCGACCTCGTGCGCCTGCATCACAGTTTCCGCGCCGAACGCAACCTGGTCGCGCTGAACGAAGCGGTGTGCGCGGGCGATGCGGCGGCGCTCGCGCAGGCGATTGCCGCGGCGCCCGAAGCGATCGGCATGCGCGAGGTCGAAACGCCGGCGCAACTCGCCGAGCGGCTCGCGCGCTGGTCGCAGGAGCTCGCCGCGAACGGCGACCTGCGACCGACGCTGCCAGGCACGGACGTCGCGCGCGCTGCATCGGCGTCGACGTCGACGAGTGGCGAACGCTCGCAATGCGTGCGCGCCGCCCTCGACGCGCTCGCGCAACGACAACTGTTGTGCGCGTTGCGCGAAGGGCCGTTCGGCGCGCTGACCGCGAACGCCGTGATCGAACGTGCGTTGCGCAAGGCCTGGCGTATCGGCGCGAACACGCCGTGGTACGCCGGGCGCGCCGTCATCGTCACGCGCAACGACTACGCCGCGCGCCTGTTCAACGGCGATGTCGGCATTTGCCTGGCCGACGGCGACGGGCGCCTGCGCGTCTGGTTCGAGGCGCCCGGCAGTCACGGCGCGGTGCGCAGCTTTGCGCCGAACACGTTGCCGCTGCATGAAGGCGCCTTCGCGATCACGATCCACAAGAGCCAGGGATCCGAATACGAACACGCCGCCGTGCTGCTGCCGCCGGACAGCGAGAATCGCATCCTGTCGCGCCAGCTGCTCTACACGGCCGTATCGCGCGCGCGTCGCGGCGTCGAACTGTGGACCACGCCGGCGGCGCTCCAAACCGCGCTGCGGCGTCCGATCGCGCGCCAGGGTGGGTTGCGCGACAGGCTGGCAGGACTGAGGGCTGGTAGGGCTGAGGGCTGAGGGCTGAGGCTGGCCGCGTCGCCGACGTTCGCATCGTCACGCCTGCCTTGTTGCGCAAAACGAATTCGATCAGAGCCGCTACGCGCTCTTCAGCCCTCAGCCCTCAGCCCTCAGCCCTCAGCCCTCAACAAAGCCTAACGCGGCAAGAACCTTACCTGCACACGCTGACCGACGCGCAAATCGTCGCTCGACAACTCGAGGATGCATTCGACATCGCGCGCATCGCTCGTTTCCTGCGCGTCCTCGATCAGCTTGCTCGGACCGAACACTTCGCCGACCCGGGTGACTTTCGCCGGCCACGACTTGCTGGGGTCGGCGTCGATCACGATCTGCGCGGTCATGCCGACCGAAACCTTGGCGACGAAGCTTTCGTTGAGTTCGGCGCGCACGATACGCGGCGCGTCGGGCAGCAGCGTGAACAGCTCGGCGGCGCCCTGCGTCGAAACGACGTCGGCGATGTGCGCGGGCCGCGCGACGACGCGGCCGGCGACCGGGGCGCGGACGTTGCGCACATCGATTTCGAAACGTGCCTGGTTCAGATGCTGCTGCGCGACCTCGACCGTCGCGTCGGCTTCGGCGATTTCGGCGTCGAGTTCGCTCAACGCCTGATTCGCATCATCGGCCGACTGCCCGGTGGCGGCGCCGGCCTGCGCCGCCTGCGTCACGCGGCTTGCACGCTGCTTCAGTGCCGCCGTTTTCGCGCGCAACGATTTGGCGCGCGCCTTGGCCTGATCGAGTTCGGCCTTGGCGACGCCGGCGGCAAGCTCGGCCTGGCGCGGGTCGATGACGGCGAGCAGGTCGCCCTGCTTGACCGTGTCGCCGGGCTTGGCGCGCAGTTCGGCGATGATGCCGTCGCGTGGCGTGACGATGCGGACGAGCCCGCCGTCGACGTCGACGCGCCCGCGCGCGATCGCAACGAACGCCGGGGCCGGCACGGTGGCCGCTGCGGCGTGCTCTTGTGCCTGGCGCGAGCACGCTGACATTGCCAGCACGAGGCAGGCCAGCACGGCGGCGCAGCGGATCGGGTCTGCGGACATTTGCTTGTTCCTCAGGGCAGCCGCGCGCGTGCGCGTTGTTCTTGTCTGGACATCTGGTCGGACAGGATACGTCCGTCCTGGATCGTCAGCACGCGATCGGCGCCGGTGACGAGGCGATGATCATGGCTGACGCAGACCACGGTGGCGCCGTACACGCGCGCCACGCGAGCGAGCGAGTCGATCACGATCTTGCCGTTCGCCGTGTCCAGCGCGCTGGTCGGTTCGTCGGCGAACAGCAGCTGCGGTTTCTTCGCCAGCGCGCGCGCGATCGCGACGCGCTGCTTCTCGCCGCCGGACATCTCGAGCGGACGCAGATGGATGCGATCGCCCAGGCCCACTTCCTCGAGCGCGGCGTGCGCGCGGCTGTAGGCGGCGTTGCGCGCCAGGCCCAGGTAGTCGAGCGGCAGCATCACCTGCTCGATCGCGCTCAACGCCGGGAACAGGTTGAACCCCTGGAACACGAATCCGGTGTGATGCAGGCGGAAGCGCTCCAGTTCGGTGCGCGACAGGCGCCACAAATCCTGGCCGAGCGCAACGACGCTTCCGCGATCTGGCCGCAGCAAGCCGCTCAGGATCGCCAGCAATGTGCTCTTGCCCGAGCCGGACGGGCCGAGCACGAGCGTCAGTTCGTGCTCCTCGAGCGCGAGCGACAGGCCATCGAGCACCGACGTGCGCAACGGGCCGGAGGCGTAAGCCTTGACGACCTGCTCGGCAATCAATGCATGCGTCGTCGCCATCGGCATCAGCGCAACAAGGTGGCCGGTTCCAGATGGCTCAGCGCGCGCACCGCCATGAGCCCCGACAGCAATGCGATGGTCATGACCAATACCGCGCAGGCGCCGGCTGCGGTCGCGTCGAACGCGAGCGGAACACTCTGGCCGCCCGCCAGCAGCAGCAACACCAGGCTCACCGCGGCGCCGACCAGGATGCCGAAGCTTCCAACCCACAGCGCCTGTTCGAGCACGACCTTGCGCAACGCCGGGTAACCGGCGCCGAGCGCATTGAGCATCGCATACTCGCGCACCGAACTGGCCACCGCCGCGACCAGCGTCTGGCTCGTGATCACGGTGCCGACGAGAAACACGACGAAGGCGAAGAACACGAATCCGAGTCCGGCGCCGGTCTCGAACATCCAGTAGGTCGCCGCGGTGTGCGCGAATTCGGCCTTCGTCCAGATCGTGAAGTGGTGCGCGGGCCAGGCCTGCTTGATGCGCTCGCGCACGCGCTCCGGATCGGCGCCGGCGCGCAGCCTGGCAACGTAGTACGCGACGTTGTCGACGCTCGCGCTGTCGGTCGCCAGACGCCGCGCGGTCGCCAGCGAGGCGACGATATTGACGCCGCCGAGCGCGCGCAGGCCGGCACAGGCGGCGACGATCCTGACCTGGTGGCCATTCAGCGTCGCGACGCCACCGACGTCGAC
>DATIEJ010000120.1:0-2451 GCA_035455825.1 Rhodanobacteraceae bacterium
GTAGCCGCGTCGGCGGGAATGCCGATGGTCGACAGGTCGCCGATCGGCTGAAAGCCGGCCAGCGTCGCGACCAGCAATTGCGGGCACTCGGCTTCATCGCCGGTTTTCGCGGGCGGCGCGACGACGCGCAAGACCGCGCGAAACGTGTTGGCCGCGTAGTCGGTCGCGAACGGATAATACTGGCGCGCATGCGAGCGTTCGAAAACGTCCTTGGAGTTGCAGGGCCAGTAAGGGGTCGTCGCGGGCGGCGGTGTTTTATCCGCCCTGCTTCGGCAGCTGATTTCCTTTTTTTCCGATCCGGGTTGCAGATCGACACATACCATCGTGTCGCCCGCACCGACGACGACGCTGCCGCGGCTGAGCTGGCGGTAATCCGGATGAACCATGAGGTTGTCGACCTCGAGCACGACCGGCAACGTGGCCGGCAGGGCAGACCTGATCTCGTTGAGCAGAAACAGGCGATCACGGATGTCCGTGGCGATGATGATCGTCGCGGCGGGCCGCCTGAACGTGGCCAGCGCATCGAGCATTTGATGCAGCACGAGTTCGTCCGAGCGCGTGCTCAGATTGGCCTGGTACGGCGGCGGCAAGTCCTTGCCCACGTCCACGCCGGTCATGTCGAGTTCGAGAAACTTGCTCGGGAGGGACAACGTCGATTCGCTGCTGCGCTCGGTCTTGGACAACTGGGCGTGCTCGGCACGGATCGAGGCGATGTTTTGCGGAAATTGCAGCACCCTGGGTTGCTGATCGGATTTCCCGGTCCAACCCGCTACGCACTCGCTGGCTCCGAGTCCGAAACTCGACTCCTCGGCGAGAATGGCGATGTCCTTGAGGGAGACGTCTTGCGTTCCCAGGTACTCGAGCAAAGCGTGCAGTTGCATGCACTGGTCAGTGGCGACTGGGCGATAAACCAATTCGAGGCTGGAAACCGCGCGCGCGGTCTGGTTTTCCGCACTGGCATTGCTCAAAACCGTGGCCGAAGGCGAGTGCAACTGTGCCTGGAGTCGCGGACAACGCGCCGCCTGTCCCTGCGCGTCGGCCGCAGGGCATGGCTCGCTTGCGAAGGCGAGCAGTTTCGTATCAGCCGCCGCGCTTCTCAGCGCAGTCATCAGCGACTGCATCGACCCCGAGAACGACGGTCCGATGACCTTCAGGACGGTCATTTTTTCGTTTGGCACGCTGCTGCCGGCTTTTTCCGTACTGCCGGGAAGCGTGCTGTCCGCGCTTCCGGCTGACGACGATACAGCGCGGTATGCGTTGCTCCAGAGTTCGAACTCTGCCGCATGGCGTGCTGCAACTGCGAACGCTTCCCGATGAATGCCGAACGTTGGTGCTTCACCGACAAGCAGCAGCACGTAGTACTCCACTGCCGGCGCGTTGGCGCAGTCGGATTCGGGTTGCGCTCCGGCGCAGCGGCGCCACACGTCCTTGCGGAAAGCCAGTACGCTCGGCTCGTTGCGCGAGTTCGCGTCGTCGGCCTGCTTTCCGTTGAGCGGCCAGGTCAGCCAGAAACCGTCGAGCACGTACCCGCGCACTTCGAACGCGGAGATCAGCGCCGCGACTTCCAGATCGAAGGATCGCCCGAGCCGCGTCGCGACCGGGTCAGGCACAGTAGCGATGGCCGCATGAATCCTGACTGTCGGATCCTTCGCCTGCGCGCGAAAGAAATCCATCGGGTTGCCTTGCTGGGAGAACGCCGCGTATCCGGAAAACGAATCCGTTGTCGGGGGCTTGGAGGCGCCCGATGGCACCGTGTTCGCGGCGACCTGGTTGCCGAGTATCGCCAACATGCCCAGGAGAGTGGCGAAGAACCTCATTGCCCGGCGAATTAACGTTTCGCAAAGCGCTAACGCATTGGATGTCCGCGCTCGAGTCAGCGTTGTCCGGGCATTAAGAGTCGTGCCGTTCATCGCAGCCTCCTCGAGGTGGTTTCGCACGTTCCAGCGGCTGGCGTGGGCGCCGCCATTCCCTCGGAAATGCCGGTTCTTCCTGCTTGCTATTCAGGTTTTCGTGGCTGCGATTACCTGTGGGCAGGCAAACCTGCTGCGCAGCCCGTGCGGTCCTCGTGCACACTCTGCGCGCCGCGACCTGCCCGTGCAAGAAGGTGTAGTTGGACCTTGGGAAGTCTCAAAACAGCGCAGATCGGAAAGTTTCACCTCTCCCGCTGGCGGAAGAGGTCGGCGCGCAAAACGCGCCGGGTGATGGTGGTGCCCGATCGGGCAACACGCTTCCTGTTGGGCCACCCACATCCGCCACCCGCACCATAACCCCCCACCGGGCGAAGGGAAAAGCCTGCATCCCGTTCCAGTTGCGATTGCCAATCGCCCAGCAGCAGTCCGTACAGCGCCGAGTCCGATACCTCGCCGTCGACGATCCAGCGCTGGCGCAGCAGTCCTTCTTTGGCAAAGCCGAGACGCTCGAGCGATCTTGCCGATGCGACGTTGCGCGGAT
>DATIEJ010000121.1:0-6820 GCA_035455825.1 Rhodanobacteraceae bacterium
CGGCATCGTGCTCGCGCATCACGAACCAAGGAGACTTCACATGCAATACCTTCTGCTGCTTTATGCAAACGAGCATGGCTGGGACGCTCTGACACCGGCGCAACAGCAACAAGGCGCCGCCGCGTACAAGGCCTACACCGAAGCGCTGCAGAAATCCGGCGCGCTCAAGGGAAGCAACCGCCTTCAGCCGACTTCGACGGCGACGACCGTGCGCAACGAGAACGGCAAGGCCCAGGTGCTCGATGGCCCATACGCCGATTCGAAGGAGCAACTCGGCGGCTATTACCTGATAGAAGCGGCCGACCTCGACGCGGCGATCGCCTGGGCGAACCGCTGCCCGGGCGCAGGCCACGGCACGATCGAAGTCCGGCCGGTCTGGGAAATGTCCGCCTGATCCGCGGCACCCGAGTGCATGAGCCGGCATGAAGGCGACGTCCAGGCACGCACTACGGCAGACGCGGTCGCGCGTCGCAGTTACGGCAAGCTCGTCGCCTTCCTCTCGGCGCGCACGCGCGATCTCGCTGCCGCCGAGGATGCGCTGTCGGAGGCGTTCGCTTCGGCATTGACGGATTGGCCGCGCAGCGGCTGTCCGTCGAATCCGGAAGCCTGGTTGCTGCTCGTCGCGCGCCGCAAGCTGATCGACCTTGGGCGCAGGCAGCGCAGCGGCGAAATCGCCGCCGACGACTTGCGCCTGCTGGCGGAAGGTCTGGAAGCCGCGTCGGCGGAGGCCGACACGTCGATCCCGGACCAGCGCCTCGCGCTGATGTTCGCCTGCGCGCATCCGGCGATCGATCCGGGTATTCGCTCGCCGTTGATCCTGCAAGTCGTGCTCGGGCTCGACGCGGCGAGCATCGCATCGGCATTTCTGATGTCGCCGGCGGCGATGGGCAAGCGCCTGGTGCGAGCGAAAAACAAGATACGGCAAGCTGGAGTGCCATTTCGAATTCCGGAGCGTGATGAACTCGCAGATCGCCTCGAGTATGTGCTCGATGCGATCTATGCGGCGTTCGCCGAAGGCTGGGTCGACCCGACCGGTGCCGATGTTGCGCGCCGCGACCTGGCGGAAGAGGCGCTGTTCCTGGGTCGCCTGGTCGCAGGACTGCTGCCGACAGCGGCCGAAGCGCTTGGACTGCTCGCCCTGATGCTGCATGCC
Source organism: Rhodanobacteraceae bacterium (assembly GCA_035455825.1). Taxonomy (GTDB): domain Bacteria; phylum Pseudomonadota; class Gammaproteobacteria; order Xanthomonadales; family Rhodanobacteraceae; genus Rudaea. The sequence goes on from DATIEJ010000121.1 coordinate 1,154, forward strand.
GAAGCGCGGCGGCCGGCGCGGCGCAACGCCGCTGGCGAGTATGTACCGCTCGCCGAACAGGATCCGGAGCAATGGGACGCGCGCATGATCGACGAAGCCGAAGCGCTGTTGCGGCGCGCGAGCGTGCTCGGCGACGTGGGCCGCTACCAGCTCGAAGCCGCGCTGCAATCGGCGCACGTCGATCATCGCCGCAGCCGTCACGCCGACTGGCAGGCGGTCGTTCGGCTGTACGACGCCTTGTTCGGGTTGACGCGTTCGCCCGTTGTGGCAATCAATCGCACGCTGGCCGTTGCCGAATTGCACGGGCCGCATGCTGCCCTGCAAGCATTGCCGGATCCTGCCAGCGACGCACGCCTGCTCGAATACCAGCCGTACTGGGCCGCGCGCGCTGAACTGCTGACGCGATCAGGCGCCTGCGCGGAGGCGCGCGCTGCCTACGAGGTCGCCATCGGCCTGGAGCGCGACCCGGCGGTGCGCCAATTCCTGCAGCAGCGACAAGCGGCGCTGGCTAAAGGCTGAGCCGCTATCGTGGAGCAATGCCGAGGGCTTGTTCGATCGCACGCGAATCGAACATCTTGCCCGCCTTGACCACGGTCCTGATCCTGCGGATGTCGCTGATGTTGCGCGTGGGGTCACCATCGACGAGAACGAGATCCGCGTATTTTCCCGGCGCGATCACGCCGAGATCGCGATCCACGCCCATCACCTGCGCCGGCGTCAGCGTCGCCATGCGCAACACCTCGGCCGGCGCAATACCGGCGCGTACGTACAGTTCGAGTTCGTGGTGCAGCAGGTACCCCGACAGCGCATCGGTTCCCGGAAGAATCGGCACGCCTGCGTCGTAGATCGCCTTCAGCAGGCGCAGCATCGACGGTATCGCGTCTCGGTATGCGTCCTCGAATCCTTTCGGAGCTTCATAGGCGCCGCCCGTCAGGGTGCGCCGGACCTGCGGCGGAAAGCGCGCCACGATGTTCTCGAGCCCTGGCGTCACCTGCGCCGCGCTGCCGGTAAAACGCGCTTCGAGCAAACCGATCGTCGGGTCGAGCGAAGTGTGGTGGCGCTTGAGGAATTCGATGAATTCCCGGACTTCTGGCTTGTCCGACGTGAATTCGCGCGCGTGCGCGGCCACCTTGATGAAGCGCTCGCTCATCAGCGTGGTTTCCCTGACCTGCGGGTAAAGGAAATTGAGTTCGACGTAGTTGAAGTGCTGGATCTCGTCGGCGCCCGCTTCGATGAACTGACGCGCCGACATGAACGCCGGCACGTGGCCGCTCAGGCGCAACCCGCGCGCGTGCGCGTGGTCGGCGATGACCGGCACGAGTTCGGGCTTCAGCGACATGTACGTCTTGATCTGCACATAGCCATGGTTGGCGTACCAGTCGACCTGCTCGATCGCCTGCTCGGCCGTGTCGACGAGCGCGCGCGTCTCGAACGGTCCCGAATTCGGCCCCGTGCCATCGAGGATTCCGGCCTTGAGCACGCGTGGGCCAATCTCGGTGCCGGCGTCGAAGCGGGCGACGCGCTTGAGAAAGACATGCGTGTCATTGGCCATGTCGCGCGCGCTCGTGACCCCGTTGGCAATATCGAGCATGCCGTCCGCGCCGTCGAAGTGCTGATGGTTGTCCCACATGCCGGGCATCAGGAACTGCCCCTGCGCATCGAGGATTTGGGCGCCCGCGCCGGATTGCATCTTTTCATCCGGCGCCACGCGCACGATGCGGTCGCCGCGGACCAGAACGCTCGTTCCCGGCGTCACGCTCAAGTCGCGGGGATCGAACAGGCGTGCATCGCGGATGACAAGGTCGTGGGCTGGGGCGTGCGTAAGCTCGCTGGCGAGGCGCCCAAACCAGGTTTCGTTCGTCGCGTCCTGCCTGTCGAGCAGCAGTGGAACGTCGGCTTCGTGACTGGCGACGATCGTCGACAACCACAGTGACGCGAACGCCGCCGTCGCGCGCTCACGGTCGAGCCACACCGAAACCGGCATGAAATCCAGGCCGCTGATGCGGTAGTGAGTCCATTGGCTCTTGCCGGCATCGAGGATGACGTCGCCGGCGGCAGCAATGCTTGCGGACCCGCTCGGAAGCAGCGCCAGCCGATGGTCCGGCGCTTTCAGCAGAGCGCGCGCGAGCACACCGTAGAATTCCGGCGGCGCATTCGCCGGCATGTAGAACGCCGAGCCCTTGACGTTCGACTCGCCGATGCCGCCCAAGGTCTTCCAGGTGCCTTTGCCGCCGTGCAGCGAAAATCGTTCGTCAACCGGTGCCTTCATGTAGTCGACACCTTGTCCCGTGTACTCGGTCGGAACACCGGCGGCATCGAGCGACCATGTGGCGGCGATGTGGTCACCGTGACTGCGATCGTTGTAGCTGAATTCGGCGCGCACCGCGCCATTGTCGAGGGTTTCGACCGTTTGCCAGCCGGCGTGGTTGCCTTGCATCAGCATCGTGTCGTTGCGCACGGACGAAGCCGCATGGGCACAACTGGTCAAGGCGACAGCCAGGAAGAGTGCGTTGGCGTGCATGCGTTCCTTTTCCAGAATCGTGGTCGTTGGAGGCCGAGCCGAAGGAAGCGGGTGGGTCATTCCGCCAGTATGCGTTCGATCAGCGCCAGCTCGGCCGCGTCGAAGGACAGATGGGCCAGGCAACCGACGGATTCCGTGATCTGACCAGGCTTGCTCGCACCGATCAGCACCGAAGTGACTCGCTCGTCCTTGAGCAGCCAAGCCAGCGCCATTTGCGCCAGGGTCTGTCCGCGCTGGCGGGCAATTGCATCGAGAGCATTCAGCTTGACTATCAGCCGCGGCGTCACCTGATCGGACGTCAATGCGCCATTGCCCTTGTTCAAGACGACGCGCGAATCGTCGGGGATTCCGTCGAGATATTTTCCGGTCAGCAGGCCTTGCGCCAGCGCGGAAAAACCGATCACGCCGACGCCTTCCTTTCCGGCAGTCGGCAGAACATTGCGCTCGGCGTTGCGATCGAGCATCGAGTAGCGCGGCTGGTGGATCGTGATCGGCGCCCAGTTGCGTGCGCGGACGATGCGCAATGCGTCGGAGAAATGCGGATCGGCGTAGCTTGATATGCCGGCATAGATCGCCTTGCCCTGTCGCACCAATGTGTCCAGCGCTCCCAGCGTTTCTTCGAGCGGCGTATCCGGATCGAAACGATGGGAGTAGAAGATGTCGACGTGGTCGAGACCCAATCGCTTCAGCGACTGTTCGCAGCTTTCGACAAGGTGCTTGCGGCTACCCCACTCGCCATAAGGTCCTGGCCACATGTAGTAGCCCGCCTTCGATGAGACAACGAGTTCGTGGCGCGGCAAGCCGCGCGCGACGCGTCCGAACAGTTCTTCACTGGCGCCGGGCGGGCTGCCGTAGTTGTTCGCGAGATCGAAATGCGTGATGCCGTGATCGAACGCCGTGTGCACGATCGCGCGCGAAGCGGCTTCATCGACGTAGCTGCCGGTGCCCTGCCACAAGCCGAAGCTGATCGCCGGCAGGCGCAGGCCACTGCGCCCGCAGCGGCGGTAGGTCATGCTGCCATAGCGGTCAGGACTCATGGACGTCGTTATCTGCGTTTGCCAGGAGTCGGGCCGTCATGCTTGCGCGTGTTCCAATGTCCGTCGATACGGACATAGTGTGGATGCAGCGACGCAATGTTGCTAGTCGGTATCCCCGCAAGCCCTGCGCGCGCGTCGAACTCTGCCTTTTGCGCAACGCTGGCAGCGATCATGCTCCCCGTGCTGATGGTCAATGACTCCAGGTACCAGGCGAATGTCCGCGACGAGGCCAGCTTCATCGTTGCGTGTGGCCCGATGACCTATCCCGGATCCGGCGTTACCGTGATCGTGCGCGATTTGAACGTGCGTTCGGTGTCGAGATTGCAGCCATCCAGATAGAAGGCGATATCGTTCTTGCCGGTCCGGCCGGGCTCGAGCGCCAGGCTGTAGAGCGACGGATACCAGCCATCGAAATCGGTGCCGTTGGGGTTGCCACTGCAGGGTTGCGCCGTCGACTGCGTATTCTCTATCAGCTGCGGAGCGGTCCAGTCTTCCGCATCCAGGCTGGTCGCCGTCGAGAAGAACCAGCCGAGTTGGCCGGCCACGCTCGATACTTCGCAAACCATGGTCATCAGGTAGCGCTGCAGGGCCACATTGAAGCTCAGGCCGGGCTGGTACTGCGTGCCGGTGCAGACTGGAGTCGCGAACAGTGTGCCGATCGGGGTGAACGGGATGACGTTCGTGCCGTCGCCGGTCAGGCCTGGCGAGGTGAACCCGCCAGTGCCGTTGCTGACGAGATACTTCTGGAACGTCAGCGGGCCCGTCGTGCCGTCGAGCTGTGCGCGGGCAATCTGGATTGCAATCGCATGCGCGCTCGCGTTCGGCGCCGGATGATGCGCATAGACGACATACAGGCAGCTGCCCTTGATGTACGCGCTCGGAATCGCATCGCCGACCGCGGTGATGCTGGCGGCGTCGTACGCCGGTTTCGGATCCGGACCGCCGACGATCGGATAGCGCAGCGTGCCGGGAGTCAGGCCGGGCGCCGGCCAGGTGACGCCGTTGTCGCTCGAGCGCGCGAAGCCGGCGGTCGCGTAGTACGGCTGCACGTTGTGCCACACCATGGCAGCGTCCTGGCGGCAATGGTTTTCGCCTTCGTAGACCATCATCAGATTGCCCGCCGGCAACGTCGGATCCTGGAGCACCGACCCCGGCGCGGCGTAGTTTTCGTCGAACAGGGTATTGAGGTAGGCCGGATCGCTCACGCTGGCGCACTGGCCGAACGGTTTCGGCGATCCGAGCACGGGCGAGGTGTAGCCGGGAGCCAGCGACCAGGTTTGCAGGTCGTTGCTCGCCTGCAGGACGACCGCCCCGGTGCTGCCGGACACGCGGGCTGCCTCGAAGAAAGTATACGTAGCGCCCGCCGTTGCCGGCGGCAGAAACGACGAATGTTCGTCCGGGAGAATGTCTACTCCGGTCACGGGGCCTATCGTTGTTTCCGCGCCTGCCGAAATAGTCGGCCCGATGCCAAAGCCGTTGGAGAAAACCAGATCCGGTGCTGTTCCGCAGGGCTCGAGAGAGTGCGCCGCGATGGCAGCTGTCGCCATCGTCACAGCCAGGAACGAAGAAGTCAGACGACGGGCGTTATCCATGGTCGCGCCTCGCAACTGTGCTGCATGCATGCGCCATTGCGCATGCGCAACCCCCAGTCCCGTTGAACGCCACGGATTGCGCGACGTTGACGAAAGCTTATTGCCAGGTGCCTGACGATTTTCTGACGATGATTTGGGCGCTGGCCACGCCTGCCGTCCAACCTCGAATCAGGCGGTCCCGGTAAAGGCGCGGCAAATCGGGCTACGCCGCCGTGTCCGACCAGACCTGCGACTGCGCGGTCAGCGTTGCGCGAGCCAGTCGTGGATCGCGCTCGGCACTTCGCGCTGGGCACGGCCGGACACGTAGATGCCGATGTGGCCACCCTTGAACGCGAGTTCGGTGTAGTCCTTCGTGCCGACGAGTTTCTGCATCGGTCGCGATGCCGATGGAGGAACCAGGTGATCCTGCTCGGCGAAGATATTCAGCACCGGCATCGTGATCTTCTTCAGGCTGACGGACTTGTCGCCGATCTCGAGCCCGCCGTTGACCAGCTTGTTGCCCTGGTAGAAATCCTTG
>DATIEJ010000122.1:0-2098 GCA_035455825.1 Rhodanobacteraceae bacterium
GTTGCGCTGATCGACATCGACCATGACGCGCTGGCGCAGGCGGATCGCTTCGAGCGCCCGGCGGTTGTCGCGCAACGTGATCTCGTCGTACGACCCGCGGTCGGCGTATTCGAAGAACGCGCGCGGCACGCGGCGGCGCGCCAGCTCGCGCAGGTCAAGGACGTTCGTGATCACTTTGCCCATGAATTTTCCACCAGGGTCTGCGCAGAAGCACAAGATTGCCACGAAGACACGAAGAACACGAAGAAAGCAGACCAAGCGAAGAAACAGGAATGAAATCGGGTGGCCAAGCAAGCCGCCTTCGCATCAGGCGCGGAATCCAAAAAGTCCGATTGAATTGCTCTCCTTCGTGCTCTTCGTGTCTTCGTGGCAGTCCTTTGATACTGGCACGATCCTGGTCAGGAACTTCGGCACACAGGTTATCCACAGAGTTATCGTATCGCGCGATGAGACGCAGGTGTGTAGCATTGCCGGATCGCCAACACACGACCGTCCGGAAATTCCGATCCATGGCTGCATCTCCCGACCGTCCGTTCACCGCGCGCATCGACGCGCTGCGCGTGCCGCCGCATTCGATCGACGCCGAACAGGCGGTGCTCGGCGGTTTGATGCTCGATGAACGTGCCTGGGAACGCATCGCCGACAAGCTCTACGAGGAAGACTTCTACCGCAAGGACCATCGCCTGATATATCGCGCGATCGGCGACCTGGCGAACAAGAACATGCCGTGCGACGCGGTGACGCTCGGCGAATGGTTCGACTCCAACGGCATCGCCGAACTCGTGGGCGGTTCGGGCTACGTGCTGCAGCTGGCGAACTCGACGCCGAGCGCGGCGAACATCACGGCGTACGCCGAAATCGTGCGCGAAAAATCCGTGCTGCGCCAGTTGATCGATGCCGGCACCGAGATCACCGGCGACGGCTTCCAGCCGGAAGGGCGCAGCAGCCAGGAAATCCTCGAGAACGCCGAGCAGAAGGTGTTCCGGATCGCCGAATCCGGCGCGCGCGGACGCAAGGGTTTCGTTGCGATGCGCGCGGCCGTCAAGGAAGCGTTCCAGATCCTGCACCAGCGCTACGAAAGCAAGGGATCCGTGACGGGTCTGGCGACCGGATTTGCCGATCTCGACGAACTGACTGCCGGCCTGCAGCCTTCCGACCTGATCATCGTCGCGGCGCGCCCGTCGATGGGCAAGACGGCGCTGGCGGTCAACATGGCCGAGCACGCGGCACTGAAGACGCGCAAGGCGGTGGCGATTTTCTCGATGGAAATGTCGGCTTCGCAGCTGGCGTTTCGCCTGATCTCCTCGCTCGGCCGCATCAATCAGCAGCACTTGCGCACCGGCGACATCCAGGAAGAGGAATGGCCGCGCGTGACGAGCGCGATCACGCTGCTGTCGGACGCGAAGATATTCATCGACGATACGCCGGCGTTGTCGCCCGGCGAGTTGCGCGCGCGCGCGCGGCGCCTGAAGCGCGAGCACGACCTCGGACTGATCGTGATCGACTACCTGCAGTTGATGGCGGTCCCGGGCAACAAGGAAAACCGCGCGACCGAAATTTCGGAAATCTCGCGCGGACTCAAGGCCCTGGCCAAGGAACTGAATATCCCGGTGATCGCGCTGTCGCAGCTGAACCGATCGCTCGAACAGCGCACCGACAAGCGCCCGGTCATGGCCGACCTGCGCGAATCCGGCGCCATCGAGCAGGACGCCGACGTCATCATCTTCATCTACCGCGACGAGTACTACAACCAGGATTCCCCCGACAAGGGCCAGGCCGAAATCATCATCGGCAAGCAGCGTAACGGCCCGACCGGAACGATCAAGCTGACTTTCCTCGGCCAGTACACGAAGTTCGAGAACTACAGTTCGGCGGATGTGAGCGATTACAACTGACGGATCGTCGCTCCGCTCTGTCGTTTTTTCGGTTCTCACAGTCTTTCTATAGCTCGTCATTCCGGCGCAAGGCGGACTGCCTCCAGCGCCTTTTCTCTCTGCCGTCATTCCCGCGACAGCCGGAATCCAGCTCCTTGCTGCTCATGCTCGTTGAAGTGCAAAGCTTCCACTCGCCCTGCGGGCGAGCGGGTCACTTTCTTTGC
>DATIEJ010000123.1:0-21018 GCA_035455825.1 Rhodanobacteraceae bacterium
TGGCCCGCTTGCCGTTGATCCGCACCTGGCCGGTCCGCAGGATCCGGTAGACCAGGCTTTTCGGCACGCCCTTGAGCTGGCCGAGCAGGAAGTTGTCGATGCGCTGCCCGTCATGGGCCTCGTCGATTCGCACGAGGCGCACCCCGGAAGTTGCAGCCGGATTGGTCGTTTCCGTCGAAGTTCGTGTCACGATTGGAAAAATTCCCGGCGGCTTGCTAGACTTCAATGGCGAAACGCGCCGCAAGCCGACTTGTCTGGCCCTGGCGCATTCGACCGTCACAACCCTTGTCCGACCCTACGAAGCACTCCAGTGGAGCCGTCAGGTCGCACACGGCAATCGTAACGGTTCGAGTCGCAGATTGCCCGTCACCGGTATGGCGACGGGGGTCGCGGTTACGCAACGGGCACCCCTTAATGGCCTCAGGCGCGAATGGTCGCGCCGGCCGAGTACAAAGCGCTCCCGCGGACGCGTAATCGCGCCCACGGTTTTCGCCGGACCGATGCTGCCGCTTTGCGGCGTGCGCGGAACAGCGACGCAGACGCGGTAGAGCGCGCGAGGATATAAAAATGAAGCGTATGCTGATCAACGCAACTCAGCGTGAAGAGTTGCGCGTGGCCATTGTCGATGGCCAGTCGCTCTACGATCTCGACATCGAGACCCCGGCCAAAGAGCAGAAAAAGGCCAATATCTACAAGGGCCGCATCACCCGCGTCGAGCCCTCCCTGGAAGCCTGCTTCGTCGACTACGGCGCGGAACGCCACGGCTTCCTGCCGCTCAAGGAAATCTCGCGCGACTACTTCACGGCAGGTGTCGACCACAATCGCGCCACGATCCGCGAACTGCTGAAGGAAGGCCAGCAGTTGCTGGTCCAGGTCGAGAAGGAAGAACGCGGCAACAAGGGCGCGGCCCTGACGACGTTCGTCTCGCTGGCCGGCCGCTATCTCGTGCTGATGCCGAACAACCCGCGCGCCGGCGGCGTTTCGCGCCGCATCGAAGGCGACGACCGGGCCAACCTCAAAGAAGTGCTCGACCAGCTCAAGATGCCCGACGAAATGGGCCTGATCATCCGCACCGCCGGCATGGGCCGCGATGCCGAAGAACTCCAATGGGACCTGGACTACCTGCTGCAGCTGTGGAAGGCGATCGAAGACGCCGGCGCCACGCGGCCTGCCCCGTTCCTGATCTACCAGGAATCCAAGCTGATCATCCGTGCCCTGCGCGACTATCTGCGCAACGACATCGGCGAGGTTCTGATCGATCGCGAAGACCTGCACGACGACGCGCGCGAGTTCATGACCCAGGTCATGCCGCAGAACCTGCGCAAGCTCAAGCTTTACAAGGACACGGTTCCGCTGTTCTCGCGCTTCCAGATCGAAACGCAGATCGAGAATGCGTTCGATCGCAGCGTGCGCCTGCCGTCCGGCGGCTCGATCGTGATCGACCAGACCGAGGCGCTGACCTCGGTCGACATCAACTCCTCTAAGGCGACCAAGGGCGCCGACATCGAGGAGACCGCGTTCAACACCAATTGCGAAGCCGCGGTCGAGATCGCGCGTCAGTTGCGCCTGCGCGATGCCGGCGGCCTGATCGTCATCGACTTCATCGACATGGACAGCCCGCGTCACCAGCGCGAAGTCGAGGACAAGCTCAAGGATGCGCTGCGCCACGATCGCGCACGCGTGCAGATCGGCCGGATCTCGCGCTTCGGCCTGCTCGAGATGTCGCGCCAGCGCCTGCGTCCGAGCCTCGGCGAGTCGAGCCAGACCGTGTGCCCGCGCTGCGAAGGCCATGGCCGCGTGCGCAGCGTCGAATCGCTGTCGCTGTCGGTGCTGCGCCTGGTCGAAGAACAGGCGATGAAGGAGAACACCGGACAGGTACTGGTCCAGGTTCCCTCAGCCGTCGCGAACTTCCTGCTCAACGAAAAGCGCAAGAGTGTCGTCGAGATCGAGCAGCGCCACGAAGTGCCGGTCATCATCGTTGCCGACGAGAAACTCGAGACGCCGCATTTCGAGATCCAGCGTCTTCGCAGCGCGGATGTTTCGGACGATGTCGTGCCGAGCTACGAGCGCACGACCCCGCTCGTTGCCGTGCCGCCGCCGCAGGTTGCAAAACCCGGTGCCGAACCCGAGAAACCCGCGGTCAGTGCAATCGTTCCGGCGAGCCAGGCTCCGGTAAAGCCCGAACGCGAGGAAGCACCGGCGCCGGTCGCACGCAGTGCGCCGAAGCCCGGATTTTTCGCACGCATGTTCGGCTGGCTCAAGACCGAACCGGCGACCGTGTCCCAGCCAGCGCCGGCAGCTCGTCCCGCCCCGGCGCCAGCCCGCCCGAAGCCGCACGGCGACGAACGTCGCGGTGCGCGCCCGCAGCGCGGCGGCAAGTCAGGCGACGGCGCGCGGGGTTCCCAGTCCGCGCGTCATGGACGCAGCGATTCGGCCGGCCCACGCCGTGAGCCGCGCGCCCCGCAAGAACAGCGCCAAGCATCGACTTCGGCGGCCGAAAAGGCGCCGTCGAACCGCAAGCCGCAGCAACAATCGGACCGGCCGGCAGCCGCCAGGCAAAACCCGAATCCGCGCGACGGAGAAATCGCCGCCGTCGCTGCTCCAGTCGCGGCCACCGTCCCATCATCGGCAGCAGCGACACCGGTTCCGGAGCAACCAAACGCTGCCGCGAGTGCGGACGAAGCGGGCGAAAGTTCGCGCGCGCGTCGCCGCGGCCGCCGCGGTGGCCGTCGCCGCCGCCGCAACGAAGCTGGAGCGGCCAGCACGACCGCAGTGCCCGGAACGGAGCATCAGAACGGTGCCGTCGTTTTCGATTTCGATGACGAGGATGCGGAAAACCAGAACGGCCAGGAAGGTGCTTCCGGTTCCCCGCGCCCCGCTGCACCGACGCCCGCGCCGCTTGTTGCGGCGAGCCCGTCGATGCCCGCAACAACACATGCTCACGTTCCTGTGCCGGTGGAAGCGCCTCGATCCGCTCCTGTTGCTGCGGTAACGGAGGAACCATCGTCGATGGAACCAGCAACGCCGAGGCCAGCACGCGAAACGGTAATCACGGCACCGAATCCGATCGTGACGCCCGAAATCGCTGCGCCGCGCGCTCCTGACGTGGCTCGGCCTCCGGCACCGGAAATCGCGAGGCCGAGTGCTGCGCCGGTTGCGCCTGCCGTCCGCGAGCAAGCGGCTGCAAGCGCTGCCTCAGTGCCCGCCGCGAGGACCGAATCGCCGGCCGGCATTACCGGCAGCTTGCCATTCAAGGATGCCCCGTCGCCCGCTCCCGCACCGCAGGCGGCACCGGTATCCCAGGTTGCGCCTCTTGCTGCGGTCGAACGCACCCCGTTCAACGCGCCGAGTACCCCACCGGCTCCCCGCGTTGCACCGGCGGCCCCGGCCGCGCCGCAGGCTGCCGCACCGCGTGAGACGAGTGATCTGGCCGCGGTAATCCACAAGCTGCAGACGCCGATGACGATTCCTCCGGTGCCGGCTGCGTCTTCTCACGCGCCGCAACCAGGCGCTGCGCCAGCGAGCACGCCGCAGCCACCAGCCACGCACAAACCGGAAGCTGCGACGGTGACGCCGCTGCCGACCGCGCTGCCTCCGCGTCCGTTCGTTGCGCCGCCGCCAGCACCACCGGCGCAAGCGCAGCCGCCGGCAACGGCCAGCGATCCGGCAAATGCGCCGGCCGCGCCGAAATCCGCGGAAACCTAGGCAACAGGGCCCCGCGGCGCTCAGGCGCTCGCGGGCATGCGCGATCCGGCGTCCATCAGGCCGTGCATCGATGCCAGGTGGGCAAGCGTCACGACATTGTCCACATTTAGCTTTTCGAACAAACGATACTTGTAGGTCGCGACTGTCTTGGAGCTGAGCTTCAGACGGTCGGCGATGTCGGGCATGCTGCGCCCACGCGCCAGCATCATCGCGACCTCGAGCTCGCGCGCCGACAATCCGTCGAACGGCGAGGCCGCCATGTTCGAGGTCGACTCCAGCGCGAGCTGCTGGGCGATATCGGCGCTGAGGTAACGCCGGCCTCCGGCAACGGTGCGAATCGCCTTGACCAGTTCCTCCGCCGGGCATCCCTTGGTCAGGTATCCGCTGGCGCCGGCTTCGAGCAGGCGCCTCGGAAAAGGCGCTTCGCCGGCCATCGTCAGGATGACGATCTGCGTCGGCAATTTCGCCCGGCGCACGCGTTCGGTGACTTCGACCCCGCTGACGCCGGGCATGTGCACGTCGACCAGTGCGACATCCGGGTTAAGTCGTTTGATGCTTGCCAGGCCAGGCGCGCCGTCATCGGCCTCGGCGATCACTTCCATGTCCGGCTGCTTGTCGATGATCAAGCGCAAGCCGGTGCGTACCAACGTATGGTCGTCGACCAATACGATCCGGATCATTTCCATTCCCCCTCGATTCTCCCTGTAGCGCAAAGGTACTGCGCTGCGGCGCCGTGCACAAGCCGCAGGCGCGAAGAATCCGCCGTGAAAACGCATACATTTTCGAGAAATCGTTTACATGAGGTCGATGGGCGGACAAAGGACGATGCCGGCTCGACGCAGCGAGCGGCCAGCCTCGAGGCAACCTCCCTCGACGCAGCTGCCATGGGCGCCGCGTCTCAGCGCATCTCCAGCATTGACGCAGAGAACTTGGTGAGGCGTTCGCGTATGCGCCAGCGACAGTCCCGGCACTCAGCGACTGCGATCCGCTTTCAAATCCTTGAGCGACTTGTCGAGCCGCAGCGCCTTGAACGCCGGCTGTCGCAATAGTCCCTGGCCACCGATGCCCTGATAGAACACTTCGACGATGAGCTTCGGCCTGACCCAGATCGCCAGCGCCTGATCCTTGCGGCTCATTGTCCCGGTGTCTGCGGGCGGAATCGCAACAACCGTCTTGCCGAGTTGCTCGCGGAGCGAGCGCAGCTGCGCGTCGCCCAGGCCTGTCCCTACCCTGCCCACGTAGGTCAGTTTTCCGTCGAGTGGCGTTGCCAGCAGCAATGCTCCAATGCCTGCGCGACTGCCTTTGGGTTCCGTGAATCCAACGACCACGAATTCATCAGACGGACGCACCTTGACCTTGATCCAATCGCCGTTGCGTGTCCCACGATAGGGACTGTTTGCGCGCTTGCTGACAATGCCCTCGAGGCCATCAGCGGTAGCTCGAGCGAATGCGGTTTCGCCGTTTCCGATCCGATGCTCCGAGTAGCGCAGCAGCGGGTGTGGGTGCGCCCTGAGAATCCGCTCCAGCATCGCCTTGCGTTCGACCAGTGGCAGGTCACGCAGCGACTGGCCGTTCAAGTGCGGAATATCGAAGAGGACGTAGACAGCCGGATCCTTGTTTTCGGCAGAAAGGCGCCCTTGCAGGGCGTTGAAGTCGTCGCGGCCGCCGCGCAGGACGACCATCTCGCCATCCAGCTGAGCGCTCCGCAACTTGAGCGAAGCGACCGCTTGCGCCAGCTCTGGCAGCTTTGCGGTCCACTCGATTGCGTTGCGCGACCAGAGCCGCACTTTGCGGTCGGCAACGGTTGCGACTATCCGATAGCCATCCCACTTCGTCTCATGCAGCCAATCGTCGCCGACCGGTGGCACCTTCCGAGACTTGCACAACTCGGGCGCAAAGGCGCGTCCATCGATCGTCTCAGGTTTGCCTGGGCCCTTGGATCCGGTTGTCATGCCGGAAAGATAGCACCGGTTCGCTTAGCCAATCCTGATGAGGAATGGGCAGCGCTATCACGCTCTCAAGATCATTGTCAGAAATTGACAGGTAGAGAGGTGATCGCCGCACTGCATGGTCGCGATAGATCTACGCGATGCAGAGGCCGCCACGCGGTTCCAGGACCCTGGATTGGCGGAGAGGGCGAGATTCGAACTCGCGGTTGGATCGCTCCAACGCCGGTTTTCAAGACCGGTGCCTTAAACCGCTCGGCCACCTCTCCGTTTTTTTTCTCTCGCGACTCGCGCCCGCGCTTACTGGGAGCCGGCGCGAAGGATACTCGAAAGCCCGGGAGATTTGGCGTTCCCTTGCGCTGTAACCCGAGGCGCAACCGCTGCTCAGAGCTTCAGCATCCAGACATTTCCGAATTCGTCCTCGAACGTGTCGTCGGGATTCAAGGTGAAGCGCTGATCGTTTCTCGTGTCGCGCACCATGCGCGAGCCGGAAAGCGTCACGAGTTGGGTTCGGTGAGGCGTCAGCATCTTCGTGTTGCCGGTGCTGGAGATGATCTCCATCGTGCGCTCGATTCCTCTGGAATCGCGAAAGACTGCAGTCTGGACGTCCATACGTTTGCCCTCGCATCGGACAACATCAGGACAGTGGCGCCGATACCCCCAAGTACTGCGGACTGTTACAGACAGTGTAACCGATCGATTTGCGCCGCGTGAACGCCGCGAGACAAATCGTTGGTTGCCCTGCCGGTCGCCGGAAGGGTTGTCTCGGCTCAACTGGTTGCGCGCGTCGTTCGGGACGCGTCTGTCAGATCCCGACTACGCTCTTCACCGCTTCCGGCATCCTCTCCGCGAGCCAGTCGATCAGGACGCGCACCGCCGGCAGCACGCCGCGACGCGACGGGTACACGCAGTGCACGATTCCATCGGGCGGGCTCCAATGCGGCAGTATGACTTCGAGGTCGCCGTCCCGCAGCGCCTGGCAGCAGACGCTCTCGGGGAGAAGCGCGATGCCGAGACCTTTTTTGGCGGCCGCAACGGTCAGCAGAAAATCCCCGCACATCAGGCGCGGCTGATGTTCGAGCTTGAACGTGCGGCCTTCGGGACCACTCAGCTCCCACGACTGCCACTCGATCTCGGCGATGCTGATCGTATCGAATTTCGCCAGGTCCTCGGGCTGTTCCGGACGGCCGTGCTGATCCAGGTAGGCAGGGCTCGCGACGAGGACGGAATGCGAGTGGCCAAACGAACGGATGACGAGGTCGCTATCGGTATCGAGCTTGAAGCGGACGCGCATGGCGATGTCCACCCCTTCGTTGATCAGGTCGACGCGCCGGTTTGTGGACAATACCAACAGTTTTACTTGTGGAAATTTTTCCATGAAGCCCGGCAGGATCGACGCCATGAGGTTCTGCGTGAACGACACCGGGCAGCTCATGCGCACGAGCCCACGTGGCTCGGTGGTCAGCTGCGCGACGGCCTCCTCCGCTGCCTGCGCCTCGGCCATCACCGCCTGGCAGTGGCGGTAAAAGCGCTGTCCGGCTTCCGTGACCGCGAACCGGCGCGTCGAACGTTGCAGCAGCCGCACGCCCAGCCGTTCTTCGAGCTGGGCAATGCGCCGGCTCAGGCGCGATTTCGGGATATCCAGCGCCCGCCCGGCCGCCGCGAAGCCATTTTTCTCGACGACGATCGAGAAATAGAACAGATCGTTCAGGTCCTGCATCGCATGCCTCCATTGTCTCGTGCATGGAACAAAGGGTCCGGATTTACCCGACTTATCAAGTCATCGTTCCAAGCATAGTGTAACGGTCCTGGAAACGGCCGACATCCGACCGTATTGAGGACAAGCCATGAAACTCCTGCATATCGATTCGAGCATTCTCGGTGCACAGTCCGCTACGCGCGAACTCGGCGCGGCGATCGTCGGCAATTGGCAGCGCCAGAACCCGGGCGCCCAGGTTCGCTATCTCGACCTGGCCCGGGAACCGCTGAGCCACCTGACCGGCGAAGTGCTTGGCGCGCGCTCCGCGCCTGCCGATCAGCGCAATACCGAACTGCTTCGTGACGTGGCGGCCGGCGAGCGCGCACTGGAAGACTTCCTTGCTGCGGACGTTATCGTCGTTGGCGCGCCAATGTACAACTTTTCGATTCCGAGCCAGCTGAAGGCCTGGATCGACCGCATCGCCGTGGCCGGCAAGACCTTTCGCTACACTGAAAAGGGTCCCGAAGGCCTGGCCAAGGGCAAGAAGATCATCATCGTCTCGGCGCGCGGCGGCATCTACAGCGCCGGAGCGCCTGCCGCCGCTCTGGACTTCCAGGAGAACTATCTGCGCGGCGTATTCGGATTCCTGGGCATCACGGATATCGAGTTCGTGCGCGCCGAAGGGCTGAACTATGGTCCGGCGCAGCGCGAGCAGGCGATGACTGCTGCGTTGAATGCGATTGGCGGCGAGTTGCCCCTCGCGGCGTAAGGGTGGGCCTTTGCCCACCGCTGCTCTCTTCGTTAGAAACCGAATCGTTGAAGCATCGACCCGGCGGGCCTTGGCCCGCCGGTTTGCCTTTCTTTGAACATCCAGCCGGTGGGCCAAGGCCCATCCTACGCGATGCGCTCAGCTCCGCCCATGTACGGCTGCAAGACTTTCGGCACTGCGATCGAACCATCTTCCTGCTGGTAGTTTTCCATGACCGCGACCAGTGCGCGCCCGACGGCGACTCCTGAACCGTTCAGTGTATGCACGAGTTCCGGTTTGCCGCTGTCCGGATTGCGCCAGCGCGCCTGCATGCGCCGCGCCTGGAAATCGGTGCAGTTCGAGCACGAGGAAATCTCCCGGTACGTATTCTGCGACGGTAGCCAGACTTCCAGGTCATAGGTCTTGGCAGCCGTGAAACCCATGTCGCCCGTGCACAGCAGGATGCGGCGGTACGGCAGCTCGAGCTTCTCGAGCACGACTTCGGCGCAACGCGTCATGCGTTCGTGTTCGCCGAAACTTTCGACCGGCGTGGAGATTGTCACCAGTTCCACTTTCTCGAACTGATGCTGGCGGATCATGCCGCGCGTGTCCTTGCCATGCGACCCGGCCTCCGCGCGGAAACAAGGCGTATGCGCAGTCATGCGCAGCGGCAGTCTGTCGGCGTCGAGGATCTCGTTGGCGACCAGGTTCGTCAACGAGACTTCAGCAGTGGGTATCAGGTAGCGGCGTATCTCGCCCGTGGTTGCGAACAGATCTTCTTCGAACTTCGGTAACTGTCCGGTCCCGCGCATCGCCTCGGCATTGACCATGAAAGGAACGTTGCATTCGAGGTGACCATGCTCGCGCGTGTGCAGATCGAGCATGAACTGCGCGAGCGCGCGGTGCAGCTGGGCCAGTCCGCCGCGCAGCACGGTGAAGCGCGCGCCGGAAAGTCGCGCCGCGGCTTCGCCATCGAGCCAGCCATTGCGCGCTCCGAGTTCCACGTGATCCTTCACGGCAAACTCGAACTGGCGTGGCTCGCCCCACTTGTGCATCTCCTTGTTCTGGGTTTCGTCGTTGCCTTCCGGCACCGACACGTCGGGCAGGTTCGGCATCAGCAACGCGACGTTCGCCAGTTCGGCCTGGATTTCGACCAGTCGTGCTTCGTTTGCCTTGAGCTTGTCGCCGATGCCGGCGACTTCGGCCATCAGCGCGGACGTATCTTCGCCCTTGCCTTTCGCCATGCCGATCGCCTTCGAACGCGTATTGCGCAGGTTCTGCAGTTCCTGCGTTTGCGTCTGCACGGCCTTGCGCTGCGCTTCAAGCGCTTCGATCGCGACCTTGTCGAGCTCGTATCCGCGGGTCAGCAACTTTTCGGCAACGCTGTCCAGTTGTCCGCGCAACAATGCCGGATCGAGCATGACCATACCTCGAGATCAAAGGAGAATTGCTTGAGTCGACGTGCCCGCGCGGGCGAAGACATGCGACAGGCGCGAACAGGGCCGCGTCGAACGAAAGCGTCGGTAATTATCCGGGTTTGACGGCATCCGGTGCAAACGCCACTGGCATGACCCAGAAGCGCAGGAGCACAGCGGCAGCCAGGGCGCAGCCGGAACCGAACGCAAACGCGCTCAGTGGAGACAGCGTCGCCCACAACCAGCCGAAGATCACCGAAGCCGGCAGGAGCAGGATGCCGACGATCAGGTTGTACCAGCCGAATGCCGTGCCGGAGCTTTCCTTCGGCACCAGGTCGGCGACGAGCGCCTTCTCGACACCCTCGGTCGCGGCGAGGAACAATCCGTACGCGGCAAACATCGGCCAGAGCAGCCAGGCCCTGGCCGGCAGCAGGCCGAAGATCAGGTACAAAACCGCGTAGACGCTCCAGCCGCCGACGATCAACCGTCGCCGGCCGACCCGGTCCGACAGGGCCGACAGCGGCGTCGAAAAAACGGCGGCAACGAACGACACCAGCGCCCACAGCATCGGCACCTGTGTTTCGGACAGTCCCAGTTCCTTGGCCCGCAACAACAGGAACATGTTCGACGAGTTGCCGAGCATGAACAACGCGAGCACGAGCAGGTAGCGGCGAAAGGCCGGCGGAAACTCGCTGAGGTTCCAGCTGAAGGAGGCCGGCTTGATCGCAACCGGCCGCTCCGGCTCGCGCACGGACAGCGACAGCACGATGACGGCGATCGCCGGCACGACGGCACTGAGCAGCACGTAACGCAGGGGCATGCCCAACGCAAGCAGTCCGGCTGCCAGCAACGGTCCGACAACCGCTCCGAGGTTGTCCATCGCGCGATGGAAGCCGAACGCAAGGCCGCGCTGGCCCGGGTCGACGCTCAGGCTCAGCAATGCATCGCGCGGTGCGGTCCGCACGCCTTTGCCGATACGATCGGCGATCCGGCACATGAGCACGCCGGTCCAACTCGTGGCGAATGCGATCAGCGGCCGGGCCAGGCCCGCGATGCCGTAGCCGGCGACTATCCAGTACTTGACCTTGTGCGTGCGATCGGCAAGCACGCCGGCAATGAGCTTGAGTACGCTGCCGATGCTCTCGGCAATGCCCTCGATCAGGCCAAGCGCCTTGGGTCCCGCCATGAGCACGCTCGACAGGTACAGCGGCACGAGCGGATAGATCATGTCGCTGGCGCTGTCGTTGACCAGGCTGATCAGGCCGAGCAGCCATACCGTTCGAGGGAGCGATTTCAATTGTTCGATCACGGCGGCTGCCCCTTGAAGAGCGGATTAGGACGCGGATTACGCGGATCAACGCGGATAAGAGCGGACGAAGCAGGTGAGAACAAAGCGGTGGAGAAAAATCAGTTGGCCGTCATGAGCAAAGGGTGCTGCTGGGTTGTGGCTGTTGCCTGATGCGCGCCAGGACCCATCGACAAATTTCACTTCATCCGCTCTTATCCGCGTTATCCGCGTTATCCGCGTTCAAATTCAGCTCTTCTTTCCGTCGCCCAAGGCCTGCGCACGCGCGGAGCGGATCGCCTGCACCTTCTCGCGGATCTTCGCTTCGAGTCCGCGCTCGACCGGCCGATAGAACTCGCGTCCGACCAGCTGGTCGGGCAGGCACTGCTGGTCGAAGGCGATGCCGCCTTCGACGTCGGGATCGTACTGGTAGCCCTTGCCGTAACCCAGACCCTTCATCAGCTTCGTCGGCGCGTTGCGCAGATGCAGCGGCACGTCGAGTGTTCCGGTTTCACCGATGACCGCGCGCACTGCTCCGAACGCAGCGTAGGCGGCATTGCTCTTGGCGGCGACGGCAAGGTAGATCGCGACCTCGGCGAGCGCGAGCTCGCCTTCCGGGCTGCCCAGGCGGTCGAACGTATCCCACGCCTCGAGCGCGAACTGCAGCGCGCGCGGATCGGCCAGTCCAACGTCTTCGATCGCCATGCGCGTGAGCCGGCGCGCGAGATACTTCGGATCGCAGCCGCCGTCGAGCATGCGCGTGCACCAGTACAGAGCAGCATCGGCATCGGAACTGCGCACGGACTTGTGCAACGCCGAGATCTGGTCGTAGAACTGCTCGCCGCCCTTGTCGAAACGGCGCGTGCGATCGGCCAGCACCTGGTCGAGCGTCGTGCCGTCGCTGTGGCCGTCGCGCGCGACATCGGCTGCGATCTCCAGCAAGGTCAGTGCTCGTCGAACGTCGCCGTCCGCCGCGCGCGCAATCAGTTCGAGCGCCCCTTCGTCAACCGTGAGCTTCATCGCGCCGAGTCCGCGTTCGGTGTCGAGCAACGCGCGCTGCAACGCTTCCACGATGGCCTCGCCCGAAACCGCATCCATGACGTGCACGCGGCAGCGCGACAGCAGCGCCGAGTTCAGTTCGAACGACGGATTCTCGGTCGTCGCGCCGACGAAAAGGATCACGCCCTTTTCGATATGCGGCAGGAATGCGTCCTGCTGCGCCTTGTTGAAGCGGTGCACTTCGTCGACGAACAGCACGCTGCGGATGCCCTGGGCGAAATTGACCTCGGCCTCCGCGAGGCCTTCGCGGACGTCAGCGAGGCCCGACAGCACCGCAGAAATCGCACGGAAGCGGGCGTTCGCATATTTCGCCAACAGCAGCGCCAGCGTGGTCTTGCCGCAGCCGGGCGGACCCCACAGGATCATCGAATAGACATGACCGGCCTCGATCGCGCGGCGCAGCGGCGTGCCGGGGCCAAGCAGGCGCTGCTGTCCGACGATTTCATCGAGCGTGGCCGGGCGCATGCGCTCGGCGAGCGGCTTCAGGTGCGAGGGCTCGGAAAAAAGTTCGGAGGTTGCCGCGGGCTTGCGTCTTGCCATCGGACGATCATAGCGAGCCGCGCGCGCTGCGCCTACTCAAATGATCCGTCAGGCCCAGCGATCTGGTGATAGAGGCCGCATGTGTCTGGCGACACTCTTGAGTAGGATGCGGTGAACGACGTGAACCGCATCGTTCGCGATCGATGCGGTGCGCCTTCGGCTTACCGCTTCCTACCAGTTGCCGGCGGTCACAGCCGCCAGAATGCCCTGCAGCAGCGCGGTTGGCGTCGGCGGGCAGCCAGGCACGACGACATCCACCGGAATGACGTTCGCCACGGCGCCCGCACTCGCATAGCTCTCGCCGAATATCCCGCCGCACGCGCCGCAATCACCGACGGCGACGACGCGCTTGGGATCCGGCGTCGCCGCATACGTTCGCTGCAACGCCTCGACCATGTGGCGCGACACGGGTCCGGTAACCAGCAGCAGATCCGCATGGCGCGGGCTGGCGACGAATTTGATCCCCGCTCCCTGCAGGTTGTAGTAGGGGTTTTCCAGCGCATGGATCTCGAGTTCGCAACCGTTGCAGGAACCGGCATCGACATGGCGGATATTCACGGCGCGCGCGAACACGCGTGCGATTTCTGCCTGCAGCGCCTGGCCTGCACGCAGGTCACCGTTCGGCGCGGGCAGAGGCTCGCTGAGCAGGCCGACGTGGGCGATCTGTTTCAGTACACGCAGCATGTGCGCCTCGCTCTACAAGTCATGGCCGCTGTAGCTCAGATTGAACGACTTGTTGATCAGCGGAAAATCCGGAACGATGTTGCCGATCACCGCATGTTCGAGTGCGGGCCAGTTGTGCCACGACGGATCGTGCGGGTGGCAACGCGCGATCCGGTTGCCGGCCGCGGCTGTCAGCGCGACGAATACGGGACCACGCCAGCCTTCGATAAATCCGTAGCCGCTCGCGCCGTCGCCAGCGTCCCCGACGGACTCCGCAACGGGCCCATCCGGCAAGTCCGCAAGCAGGCGCTTGCACAACCGTATCGATTCGAGCGCTTCGTCGAAGCGCACGCCAACGCGTGCGGCCACGTCCCCCTGGGCACGAACGACGCGATTCACCCCGAGCTCGTCGTAAGGCGCCTGAGGCAGATCGCAACGCAGGTCCCAGTGTTGTCCGCTGGCACGGCCAGCCAGACCAATAATGCCGAGGCGAGCGGCCAATTCCGGACTCAGTTCACCCGCGCCGACGAAGCGATCCTGCACGCCGGCGTGGTTGTCATAGATTCCATGCAACAGGGCAACTTCGCCGGCAAGAGTATCCATTTCGATGATGAGATCCGGCACATCCGCCGGGACGAGATCGACGGCCACGCCGCCAGGCACGACGGCATCGAACAGGTAGCGGCTTGCGAACGCGCGCGCGTTCATGCGCAGCAGATCTTCCTTCAGGCGCGAGAACTGCGAAAGCCCGAACGCGAATCCGGCATCGTTGCCGAGCGCGCCGAGGTCGCCGAGATGATTGGCCAACCGCTCGCGCTCCAGGAGCAGCGCCCGCAGCCACAAGGCGCGCCGCGGCGGCGAGCAGTTGGCAGCCTGCTCGACCGCACTGCAGTAGGCCCACGAGCATGCCACCGCCGAGTCGCCGGAGATGCGCGCCGCTAGCTTGACGCCCTGCTCCAGCGACAGGCTTTCGAAGCGTTTCTCGATGCCCTTGTGCACATAGCCGAGCCGCTCTTCCAGGCGCAGGACTTTTTCGCCGACGACCGAGAAGCGGAAATGCCCCGGCTCGATGATCCCGGCGTGCACGGGCCCGACCGGAATTTCGTGCACGCCGTCGCCGGCGACGCGAACGAACGGATAGTCGTCGCTCGACTCGCCTGGCGCTGGCATCGGTGCCTGGCGCAGTGGAAATGCGTCTGCCGGCCACGCCGCATGGCGGAGCCAGCGCCGTTCGCTGCCGCCGATCGCGCGCACGCCGACCAGATCGAATGCAGCGCGCTGCAAGCGATCGGCAGCCAGAAAAATCCCGCTCAGGTCCGGATATTCGGGTCGGGTCGAGTCGAGCAACACTTCCACGACCTGCAGGCCGTCTGCATCCTGCAGGGCAACGCTCAGCACGTATTCCAATTCGGCTCGAGTCTGGCGTTCAGTGGCCCACAGCGAGACCAGTCGCCCGCCGTTGGTCGCAATCCGGTTGCACAGCGCAAACAGGTCGTCGGACCGCAGCGTGCTGAGCCGAACAGCGTGCGCGGACTTTCTCATCAAATGTGTTTCGGCACTCATCGCGCGCCTATCCGATCAACGCCGCCGCGAGGCGGTACCACAGCGCCAGCGACGGCGGAATGTAGATCCCGAGCGTCAGCACGATCGCCAAATGCGCGAACACCGGAACCAACGCGGGCGAATGCGGTAGTTTCTTCAGATCGGTTTCTCCGAACACCATCGACTGCACGCGCTGGAAGATCGCGGCGAACGCGATGCCCAACGCCAGCAGCAGGATCGGCGTCGCCCAGGCATGCTCCTTCATCGCCGTCGTCAGGATCAGGAACTCGCTCGCGAACACGCCGAACGGCGGCATGCCGAGGATCGCCAGCGTCGCCGTCATCAGGCCCCAGCCGATCGTCGGGCTTATGACCATCAGGCCGCGGATATCGTCCATGACCTGCGTGCCGGCCTTCTGAGCGGCGTGACCGACGGCGAAAAAGATTGCCGACTTGGTCAGCGAGTGCACTGTCATGTGCAGCAACGCAGCGAAGTTCGCCACGGGACCGCTCATGCCGAACGCAAACGTGATGATGCCCATGTGCTCGATCGACGAATAGCCGAACAGGCGCTTGATGTCGCGCTGTCGCCAGAGAAAGAACGCCGCGAGCACGACGGACAGCAGGCCGAAGCCCATCATCAATCGGCCGGCGATGCCCGAGTGCATGGCGCCCTCGACCAGGATCTTGCAGCGCACGACCGCGTACAAGGCGACATTCAGCAGCAGTCCCGAGAGCACCGCGGAAACCGGCGTGGGTCCTTCGGCATGCGCGTCGGGCAACCAGTTGTGCAATGGCGCGAGCCCGACCTTGGTGCCGTAGCCGACCAGCAGGAACACGAATGCGAGCGACAGCACGGTCGGCTCGAGTTGACCCTTGACCGCGTCGAGGTGCGTCCAGAGCAGCGCGGTCGTGCCTTCGGCGCCAAGAACCTTTTCCGCGGCGAAATACAACAGGATCGTGCCGAACAAGGCTTGCGCGAGGCCGACGCCGCAGAGGATGAAGTACTTCCACGCGGCCTCGAGACTGGCCGGCGTGCGGTACAGCGAAACCAGCAGCACGGTCGAAAGCGTCGCCGCTTCCATCGAGACCCACAGCAGGCCGAGATTGTTCGTCAGCAAGGCCAGCAGCATCGTGAACATGAACAGCTGGAACATGCTGTGATACAGACGTAGCCTCACGGCGTTCAGGCGGCCATGTTTTTCCTCGATGCGCATGTACGGGCGCGAGAACATCGACGTCGTCCAGCCGACGAACGCGGTGAGCGCGACGAGGAAGACATTGAACGGGTCGACGAAAAACTGCTCATGTCCAACGAGCAGCGAACCTTCGTTCATCACACGCATCGTCAGCGCCGCAGCCGCGAGCAACGTCGCGAGACTGATGCCGACGTTGGCCTCCGCAGCCCAGGCCCGCGCACCGAACAAACCGAGGAATATGCAGCCGAGCAGCGGAATCGCGAGAATGACGAGGACTTCCATTTCAATCTTCCCTGAGCTGTTCGAGGTGTTGCAGGTCGAGACTGTCGAACTGCTCGCGGATCTGGAAGAAGAACACGCCCAGGATCACCATGCCGATCAGCACGTCGAGCGCGACGCCGAGTTCGACGACCATCGGCATGCCATAGGTCGCGCTGGTCGCGGCGAAGAACAGGCCGTTTTCCATCGCCAGGAAACCGACGATCTGCGAGATCGCCTTGCGCCGCGTGATCATCATCAGGAACGACAGCATGACGACCGCCAGCGCGATGCCGAGCGTGCTGCGCGCGATCGTCGTCGACATCTGCGAGATCGGCTGGGCCAGGCCGAACGCGAATACGACGAGCACTATCCCGACGAGCATCGTCGTCGGGATGTTGATCAGGGGCTCGGTGTCCCAGCGCACGTTCAGGCGCCGGATCAGCCGGTGCAGGATCCATGGCAGCAAAAGCATCTTCAGCGCGACCGACAATGCGGCCGAGTAATACAGGTGATGCTGCCCGGACGTGTAGGCAACGATTGCGGTCGACGCACTCAACGCGGCGCCCTGTATGGCAAACAGGTTCACGAGCGAAACGATGCGGCGTTGCGACAGCATCGCGAACGATGTCAGCAACAGTACGGCGGCGCCGAGGTTGATAAGTTGCGATGACAGCGGCAGCGTCGTCACGATCACCTCTCGAGCAGCAGGTGAACGAGCAGGCCGAGCACGGCGAGCAGAAATGCCGTGGCCAGGAATTCGGGTGCGCGAAAGATTCGCAGCTTGGCGCTCAACGTCTCGACGATCGCCAGCGCGGCGCCCGCGATCGCGAGCTTGGCGGCGGCAATCGGCAAGGCAAGTGCCAGTTCCACCGGTCCCGCCGCGCGTCCGGCCAGACCCCACGGAACGAACAGCGCCACGCCGATCGCGGCGTAGTTGAACAGCTTCAGCGCCGATGACCACTCGATCAATGCCAGATGCCGCCCCGAATACTCGAGCACCATCGCCTCGTGGATCATCGTCAGTTCGAGATGGGTCGAGGGATTGTCGATCGGAATGCGCGCGTTCTCGGCCAGCAGCACCATGACGAACGCGATCGCTGCGAACGCCAGGCTCGGAAATATCGTCAGGTGGATCTGCCCGAGCACGTCGACGATCGTCGGCAGCAACGTGCTTTGCGAGATCAGCGACGCGGTCAGGAACACCATCAGCAGCGCCGGTTCGGACAGGAACCCGACCAGCATCTCGCGGCGCGCGCCGAGCGTGCCGAACGCCGTGCCGATATCCATCGCCGCGAGCGCCATGAACACGCGCGCCAGCGCGAATACGCCGACCAGCGCGATCGTATCGGCGGCCACGCCGAGCGGCGCGCGCACGCTGAAGACCGGGATGATTGCCGCGGCCATCGCCATTGCACCGAACTGGATATAGGGCGAAACGCGAAACAGCGACGACGCGCCATGCGCGATCACGGCGTCCTTGTGCAGCAACTTGCGCAACGTCCGGTACGGCTGCAACACGCCGGCCCCGCGCCGGTTCTGCAGCCAGGCACGGCACTGGTCGATCCAGCCGATTAACAGCGGCGCCAGCAGGACCGCCAGCGGGGCCTCGACCAGTCCAATGACCGAGCCGGCGCTCACAGCGCGAAAGCCAGCAACGTCAACAACGTTGCAAAACTGTAGAAGAGATACAGGGCGATGCTGCCCTGCTGCAGGTAGCCGATGGCGCGCGCGCATTCCTGCACGGCGCGCGCGATCGGGGAATACAGCCAATCCCACCAGCGGTCGCCGAGCCGCAGCGCATAACGCGGCTCCTTGTCGAATGGCGTCGGCAACTCGCGTTCGATGCGGAAGAACGGGCCGAACATATGCCGGATCGGCTGACCGAAACCTTCGGCGGTATCCTGCATGCGCGGCGTCTGTCCCGGGAAGCCGCAATCCCACGGATCACTTCGGCGCACGCGCCCGTGGTACAGGCGCCGTACCACGACAAAGGTGAGGCCGACAGCCAAGACCAGCCCCGCCCCGAACAGCAAAGGGCCGTACGAAGCGCGCTGCGCCGCGACCGGCGTAAGCAGCCACCAGTGCTCTGCCTGCGCGCCGATTCCGGTTCCGACAAGACTGACGTTGATCTTGTCGAGCGAATCGAGCACCGCAACCGGCGCGAGTCCCAGCACGACGCAGCCGAGCGCAAGCCACGCCAGTCCGATCCGTTCGAGCCAACCCGCGTCATGCGCCTGCACGAGCGCAATTTCGCGCGGGCGGCCGAGAAAGATCACGCCATAGAACTTCACCATGACGTAGGCCGACAGCGCCACCGTCAATGCGAATGCCGCAGCGCCGAGCGGCGCGAGCATGTTGACGATCGCGTGCGGCAACAAAGGGGTAAACAGATATGCCTGCAGCAGCAGCCACTCGGACACGAAACCGTTGAGCGGCGGCAGCCCCGCCATCGCCAGCGTGCCGACCAGTGCAAGCCAGGCAACCCACGGCATGCGGTGGATCAGGCCGCCGAGCTTGCCGAGGTTGCGTTGCCCGGTTGCGTGCAGCACCGATCCGGTCGCCAGGAACAGCAGGCTCTTGAACTGCGCGTGGTTTATACAATGATACAATGCGGCAGACAGGCTAAGTGCCGCGAGCGCGTCCATGCCCAGGCCGCGGAACAGCATCGCCAGGCCCAGGCCGGTCACGATAATGCCGATGTTCTCGATCGACGAGTACGCGAGCAGGCGCTTCATGTCGGTTTGAACCGCAGCGAAAATCGCGCCGAACACCGCGGTGAATGCGCCGAGCGCCAGCGCGAGCGCGCCCCACCACCACACCGGCGCGTGCAGCAGGTCGAAGCTCACACGCACGATGC
The DNA here is from genome assembly GCA_035455825.1 of Rhodanobacteraceae bacterium. GTDB lineage: Bacteria > Pseudomonadota > Gammaproteobacteria > Xanthomonadales > Rhodanobacteraceae > Rudaea. The sequence goes on from DATIEJ010000123.1 coordinate 18,919, forward strand.
CGTAAATCGCAGTCTTCAGCATGACCCCGCTCATCATCGCCGACACCGGCGATGGCGCCGCCGGATGCGCCTCGGGCAGCCAGACATGCAGCGGCACCAGTCCGGCCTTCGCGCCGAACCCGAACAATGCCAGGCCGAACGCAACGCTGGCCCATCCCGGCGACAGCGTCGCTGCTCGCATGGCGTCGAACGTGAAGTGCCATGAGCCGCCCTGCAGCACGCCGAAGCACAGCAGGATCCCGATCGCGCCGATGTGCGCGAGCAACAGGTACAGGAAGCCGGCCTGGCGGATTTCCGCGACACGATGTTGCGTCGTCACGAGGAAATACGACGCCAGCGCCATCGTTTCCCACGCGACCATGAACGTGTACGCATCGTTCGCGAGCACGACCATCGCCATGCTCGCGAGGAACACGTGATACTGCAGGCACATCAGGCCCGGCGCCGCGCCCTCGCCCGCGCGGAAGTATCCTGCGGAGTAAATCGAGATACCCACGGTGCTGGCGCCGATCAGGGCGAGGAAGAACGCCGCCAGCGGATCGAGGCGCACGTGCAGCGGCAGGTCCGGAAGTCCCAGCGGCAGCACCCAGCCCTGCACCGGCTGGCCGAGGCTCCATATCGCCGCGGCCAGCAGCACGAATGCGCCCACCGCACCGACGCCAAACAGCGCGCGTCCGGCGAACGCCACGTCACGGGGCCGCAGCAGGCCCGCGGCGCCAACCGCGGTCCAGCCGACTACGACACCGAGAACGAGTGCGAGCGGGCTGACTGCCATCACGCCCAGACCACCGGCCAGCATGGCGACACGGCGGCCGCACGAGGCGAACGCTGACTACCGGCGTTGGGCAGACGGCTTGACATACGTGCGCTCCATTGTCATGGTACGCACATCATATGTAAATAGCATTGCCATCTCATGGCGCACGAAAAACGCACGGCACGGCTGACGATCCTCGTCGATCCCGACAAGAAGGCCCTGTTCGAGCAGTTGTGCGCGGCTGAAGATTCCACGTCGTCGCAGGTGATCCGGCGACTGATCCGGGGTTACATCGAACAACGGCTCGGACGGCCGTGGCGCCCGGGAGAAAAGGCCTTGCCGAAAGACTGGGCGCTCTCGCATCCGAAAGAGCGCTGAATCTGATGATGCTTGCGCGGCCGACGGCCGCGCCTCAGGCCAGAGTCAATCCTTGACCGGATGCGCTTCAGCCGTTGGCGTGGGGTCGCCGACGATGTCGACGCCCTTCGGTGGCGTGAACTTGAACGCGTCGCCCACCAACGGCGGGTTGCGCTTCCAGTCGGAGAAGCGGATTTCGGTCTTGTCGCCGAGGGTGTCCTCGAACAGCATCCGCGCCAGGCCCGTCGCGTCGAAACCCAGGTCCGCATAGGCGAACTGCGGATCCTTGTCCTTCGATTTCAGCCGCAGCCAATTCAGGCCATCGTGCTCGCCCTGCTCGCTCGTCGCGAAATCGCGATCGAGCTGCGACAGGTCGGTCAATACGGTCAACGGACTGTGCGCCTCTTCGGTGCCCTGCGCGCGAACACTGACCTGTTCGAGGTCCGCGTCGTAAATCCAGACTTTCTCGCCGTCTGCCACGATGAGCTGTTTATGCGGAGCGACGGTGTCCCAGCGGAACTGCCGCGGCGCCTTCAGGGCGAGCTCGCCGCGGCTGGTCTTGCCTGCGCCACCCTTCGGATCGAACGTCTGCTGCTCGAAGTGGGCCGAGACAGCATGCAGGTCCTTGGCGAACGCGTCGAGGCGCGCGCGTGCGGTGTCGGCCGCCGACGCGGACGCGCAAATCACGCCCGCCAACAAGAGTATCGAATAACGCATGGAACGGGCTCGCCTCGTGTGATGTTGCGGATTATCCACAAAGTTGTCTGAACGTCAGGGCCCCAATAATCATCATTCCCGAGAAAGCGGGAACCCATGTTGCTCTGCTTCAAGAACTGCGAACGCACGAGATCCAAATGGATTCCCGCTTTCGCGGGAATGACGGCAGTCAACGGTGCCCTGCTCTTTAACTGTCTTGAGAGCACGCATCCAATACTGCTCTGCGGAAGGAAGACCCACGGTTGCCTCCCCTGCCGCGGCTCTGCGTC
>DATIEJ010000124.1:0-12793 GCA_035455825.1 Rhodanobacteraceae bacterium
CGAGCGGCCGCTCGACCGGCGCGTGCTGATCCTGCTGACCGACGGCGTCAACGACGCCGGCGAACTCGACCCGCGCAAGGCGATCGACCTGGCCGTTGCCGAGCAGGTGAAGATCTACACGATCGGCATCGGCGCCGACTCGATGCGCGTCGACGGCTTCTTCGGCAGCCAGGTCGTCAACCCGTCGGCCGACATCGACGAGAAGATGCTGACGACGATGGCCGACAAGACCGGCGGTCGTTTCTTCCGTGCGCGCAACACGACCGAACTCGCACAGATCTACGGCGAGATCGATCGCCTCGAGCCGAGCGCCGACGCGCAGCAGCAGTTCCGTCCGGTCGACGAGATCTTCTACTGGCCATTGTCCACCGCGGCGCTGCTCGCGCTGCTGGCCACACTGCTGGCACTGCCGACTCCGAGCGCGCGGGCGAACACTGTCGCGCGCCCGCAGGGAGCCACGCGATGAACTGGCTCGGCGATTTTCATTTCCTGCGGCCCTGGTGGCTGCTCGCACTGATCGCATTGCCGCTGCTGTGGCGTTTGTTGCGCCAGGGTGACGCCGGCGCCGAAGCCTGGCGCGGCGCGGTCGATGCGCATCTGCTCGAACATCTGCTCGTGCGCGGCAAGGCCGAGCGCGGTGCGTCGCCGCACTGGCTCGTCGCTGGCGCGTGGCTGCTCGGCTGCGTTGCGCTGGCCGGACCGGCCTGGGAACGCTTGCCGCAGCCGCTCTACCAGAACCGCGCCGCGCGCGTGATCGCGCTGGAACTGGCGCCGAGCATGCTTGCGCAGGACGTCAAGCCGAGCCGCGTCGAGCGCGCGCGCTACAAGATCGCCGACATCCTGCACCGCAGCGGCGACGCGCAGACCGCATTGATCGCCTATGCCGGCGATGCGTTCGTCGTCGCGCCGCTGACCGACGATTCGAACACGGTGGCCAACCTCGTCGACGCGCTCGAGCCGAGCATCATGCCGGCGGCCGGCAACGACACTGGCCGCGCGATCGACCTCGGAGTGAAACTCGTGCAACAGGCCGGCCTGCGCGAAGGCGAAATCGTCCTGGTCGGCGACGCGGCCGGAAATGACGCAGTCGCCGCCGCAACGCGTGCGCGCGCGGCCGGCGTGCGCGTGTCCGCGCTCGGCATCGGCACGACGCAGGGCGCGCCGATCTCGATGACCGGCGGCGGGTTCCTCAAGGACCCGGCCGGCAACATTGCGATGCCCAGGCTCGACGCCGGCTCGCTGGCCGCGGTCGCAACCGCCGGTGGCGGGCGCTATGCCACGTACAGCAGCGACGCGCAGGATCTGGACAGCGTTCTCGACGACCTGCGTCCGCGTGCGTCCGAAGAAATGGCGGCAGTCGATGCGCAGACCTCGCGCTTCCTCGACCGCGGCCCGTGGCTGCTGCTGTTGCTGGTACCGCTCGCCGCGCTCGGATTCCGGCGCGGCTGGCTGATGTTGCTGCCTCTTTTCGTGCTCGCGCAGCCGCAACGCGCCGAGGCGATGAGCTGGGCCGATCTGTGGTCGCGAGCGGACCAGCAGGCGCAGGCGGCGCTCGATGCCGGCGACGCGAAGCAGGCGCAGGCGCTCGCGCGCGACCCGCAATTGCGCGGCAGCGCCGCCTACCGCGCCAACGACTACGCCGCCGCGGCGCAGGATTTCGATCGCCCGGATAATGCCAACGCGCAGTACAACCTCGGCAACGCGCTGGCCAAACAGAACAAGTTTCCCGAAGCGATCGCCGCGTACGACCGCGCGCTGAAACAGAATCCGCAGCTGCCGGACGCCGCTGAAAACCGCAAGGCGGTCGAAGACTGGATGAAGAAGCAGCAACAGCAGCAAAAGCAGCGGGGCAATGATCATCACACCGGCAACAACAACGATCAGTCGCAGCAGAGTTCCGGCGGTGCCGACGAATCGCAGCAGCCGCAGGACGACAAGGATAAGCAGTCCGGCTCCAACGACGACAAGTCCGAGCAGCAGAATGCCGAACAGTCCGGCGACCAGCAAAGTGGCGAACAGCAGGGCAAGTCGAAGGACGGCAAGGAGCAGAACGGCGAGCAGGGCAAACCGCAGAGCGGCGGCGACGACGAGGACAGCCAGCGATCCGGCAAGTCGCAATCGTCGGCCGACGACAAGTCCGGCAAGGGACAGGCGAAGATGCAGCCCGAATCGCAGGCGGCCGAGCAGAAGGCACAGCAGGAGTTCCAGCAATCGATGGACCAGGCGCTGAAGAACGGCGCCGAATCGAAGGACCAGAAGCCAGTGCGCCTCGGCGCGCAGGACGCCGGCACGCACAACGAAAAGCAGCAGGCGGTCGAGCAGTGGCTGCAGCGCGTGCCGGACGATCCGGGCGGCCTGCTGCGGCGCAAGTTCCAGCTCGAAGCGTTGCGCCGCCAGCAAGGCGGCCAGATCCCCGGAGACAATCCATGAACGCCCGATCGTTGCGCATCGCCGGACTGCTCGGCTTTGCCGCATTGTGGATTTGTGAAAGCGTGGCCGCGGCGCCCGAGGCGCGCGCCTGGCTCGACCGCAACAGCATGCACGTCGGCGAGACCGTGACGCTGAACGTCGAGGTCTCCGGCGACAGCGGCGCGAAGCAGCCGGACTTTTCCGTGCTGCAGAACGATTTCGAGATGCTCGGCACGCAAAGCCAGACCTCGATGAGCATCGTCAACGGCGAATCGAACTCCAAGCTGTTGTGGGCCGTGGGCTTGCAGCCCAGGCACGCTGGCGCGCTGACGATCCCGGCATTTGCGATCGGCAATGCGAAGACGCAAGCGATCACGCTCAACGTTCTGCCCGCGCAGGCCGGCGCCGTCGGCAAGGCCGGCGACGATGTGTTCGTCGACGCCGAAGCGACCCCACGTTCGCCGTATGTGCAGCAGGAGGTGCGCCTGACCGTGAAGTTGTTCTACGCGCTGAACCTGACCGATGGAAACCTCGACGACCCGAAAGTCGAGGGTCTGGTCGTGCGCAAGCTCGGCCAGGACAGCAACTACACGGCCGAAGTCGACCACCGGCGCTACCGTGTCGTCGAACGCCACTACGCGATCAGTGCCGAAAAGAGCGGCGCGCTCGAGATACCGGCGATCGCGTTTCGCGGGCACGCGTTCGGGCCCGGGGACCTGAACAGTTTCTTCAGCCGCGGCCAGGGCATCTCGGCGCAGTCCGAAGCGATCACGCTCGACGTGCGCGCGCGCCCGCCGGAATCCGGCAACGATGTGTGGCTGCCCGCGCAGTCGCTGACCTTGAGCGCCGAAGGCGTCGATGCCAATTCGTCGGTCCACGCCGGCGAGCCGCTGACGCTGACCTTGCGCCTGAAGGCGCAGGGCCTGGGCTTCGAGCAGTTGCCGGAGCTCAAGCTGCCGAAGATCGATGGGGCAGACATTTATCCGGACAAGGAAACCACGCAGAACCGTGACGACGGCAGCTGGCAATACGGCACGCGCGAGCGCAAGTTCGCGATCGTGCCGTCGCGCGCCGGCACGCTGCAGATTCCGCAGATCAGCATTGCCTGGTGGGACACCGCACACGATCGCGCGGCAATCAGCGAGGTGCCGGCGTTGAGCATTCCGGTCGCACCGGCCAAGGGTACCGCAGCGCCCGAACCGGCGCGGCCGGTCGCGCCGGCCCCATCGGGCGCGGCTCCCACCAGCGCCGCGCCGGCGTTGGCTCCGATCACTGCGACGTCGGACCTGGAATTGCGTCAATGGCGCCAGATCGCTTTCGCGGCAATCGCGTTGTGGCTCGTCACCGTCGTCGCCGCGATTATCTGGCTGGTCGCGCGACGGCGCGCGCGGGCGCGCGTGAGCGCTCCGCTGGAGCAGCAGTCGAAACATTCCGCCGGTGGTCAGGAATTCCGCGCTGCCTGCACGCGCGGTGACTTGCCGGCGGCTGGACGCGCGCTGCTGGCCTGGGCGCGACGCGAACGACCGGCGTTGCGCAACCTCGGAGAGCTGGCGCGCGCCGTGACCGATGCGAATCAGTCCGCGCTGCTCGGCGAACTCGAACGCGCACTGTATGCCGGCGGATCGGCCGCAACGGATGCTTCGTTCGCGACGCGGCTCTCGCAAGCGTTCCGTTCCGGCTTTGCCTTCGCGCATGGCCGTGGCAAACCGGCAGACGAACCGGTGCTGGCCGAACTGTATCCGTTCAAGATCTGACCGGTTTTACCGGGCGAGCCGGTTAACCGTTGCGATCAGACCGATTGACCTGATCGGCGCCACTGCGCAGCGCCGCACCTGGATCCGGCGCCTCGTGTACCATCCTGCGAGATGGCTTCTCCACGAGGATCGCGCATGAAACTTTCCCTGCCCGCCAAAGTGCTGATCGGCTTCGTCGGCGGATCGGTGGCGGGCGCCGCGGCATTCTGGTGGACGCAGCATGGCGGCGAGGCCGGCGTGGTTTCGGTCGTCGTCGATTCGATCGCGCAGCCTGCCGGCCAGTTGTTCCTGAAGTTCCTCAAGATGCTCGTGCTGCCGCTGATGTTCTCGGCGCTCGTCGTCGGCGTGACCGAGATCGGCGACATCGCCAGCCTCGGCCGGATCGGCTGGCGCATGCTGTTCTATACGGCGCTGCTGACCAGCATCGCGATCGGCGTCGGCCTTCTCGTCATCAACCTCGTGCAGCCCGGTGTCGGCTTCGATCCGGCGATCCGCGACAGCCTGCTTGCCGCGAACACGCAGGCCGCGCACGAGATCACGGCGACCAAGCCGACGCTGTCCGGCGTGCAGATCATCATGGGCATCGTGCCGGACAATCCGATCAAGGCGGCGGCGAACGGCGATTTTCTCGCGGTGATGTTCTTCGCCGTGATGCTCGGCATCGCGCTGGTGCTCAAGCAGACGCCGGCGACCGTGACGTTCAAGGACACGGTGCAGGGCCTGCTCGATCTCGTCATGAAGCTGATGGAGCTGATCATCCGCCTGACGCCGTATGCGGTCGCGGCGTTGATGTTTTCGCTGACCGCGCGTTTCGGCACCGATATCCTCGGGCGGCTCGGCGTCTATGCGTTCTGCGTCGTGCTCGCGATCGCGATCCACATGTTCGTCGTGCTGCCGCTGTGGGTGCGCTATGTCGGCGGCATGAATGTGCTGTACTTCTTCCGCGGCAGCGAAGCGGCGATCATCACCGCGTTCTCGACTGCCTCGTCGACCGGCACATTGCCGACGACGCTGAAAGTCGCCGAGGAAAACCTCAAGCTGCCGCCGCAGATCGCACGTTTCGTGCTGACGATCGGCGCCAGCGCGAACCATCACGGCACCGCGCTGTTCGAAGGACTGACGACCTTGTTCCTCGCGCAATGTTTCGGCGTCGATCTGGGCATCGGCCAGCAGATCATCGTGCTCGGCCTGTGCATCGTCGGCTCGATCGGCACGGCCGGCGTACCGGCGGGATCGCTGCCGGTCATCGCCGTGATCCTCGGCTACCTGCACCTGCCGCCGGAAGGCATCGGCATCATCCTCGGCGTCGACCGCTTCCTCGACATGTGCCGCACGGCACTGAACGTGACCGGCGATCTGGCGACCGCCGTCGTCGTGTCGAAACCGGAAATGTCGGCACGCGCCACAGCGGGCGCGTGATGCAGCGCGATGCCGGTGGCGCTATTTGGCTGCCGGCTTCTGCGCCGCCATCATTGGTCCATCGAGCCAGCGGCTGATCTTCCAGCTGGCGTCGGGCTGTCGGCGCCAGACTTCGTAGCTGCGGAACGTGCTGACCTTGTCCGCGCCGCCGTCCTGCTTCGTCGTCTGCGTCCACGTGTCGCGCACGACGGCCAGCGATCCATCGACGATGACCTCGTTGATGGTCAATGCATAAGTCGTGTCGGGCGTCTTGACCGGCAGCTTCGCGTAAGCGGCTTCGCGTTCGTACGTGTCGTCCGAGCCCTCCGGCGCCCAGCCGATCAGATCCGGCGCCCAGACCGTGGATGCGGCCTTGTAGTCGCCGCGGTTGGCCGCTTCGACCCAACTGGCCAGTGCCGCCCGAATCTGCTTTTCCGCAGCGGCATTGTCAGCCGCGGGGCTGGCGCCGGCAAGACCTGAAACGACGAGCAGCGCGAAGCAGCACAACGTGGAAGCCTTCATGGACTCTCCCGCCGAATGACCGTCGCTCAAGGATATCGGGCCACCCGCGTTGCGAAATATGCCGGAAGTACGGCCGAGCGCTTCTGCGGCAAGCGAAGCGGCCGCGGATCGGGTCCGACCCGGCGAAAGTGCGGCATACTCCGCGCTACATCGGCCGTTGTCCAAGGCGGGGAAAACGCATGGTCGTCGTCGTGTTGCTCGTATCGCTCGCAGTGCTTGCGGCAGCGTTCGTGGCTGTGCTGGTCAGCGTCGCCAGACGGCGCGGGCAGCTGCGCACAAACGCCGAAGCGATCGCGCTCGGCGCCGTGACGAATTTCTTCGACACGCTCGGCATCGGCTCGTTCGCACCGACGACGGCCTGGCTGAAATTGCGCCGGCTGATTCCCGACAGCTTCCTGCCGGCGACGTTGAACAGCGGCCATGCGCTGCCGACGATCGCTCAGGCGCTGATTTTCATCAATCTCGTGCGCGTCGACCCGATCCTGCTCGCAACGTGCATCGCGGCTGCCGTACTCGGGGCCACGCTCGGCGCGCCGCTGGTCGTGCGCCTGCCGGTGCGCGCGGTGCAGGGCATCGTCGGCATCGCGCTGCTGATCGCGGCCGTGCTCTATGCGCTGGCCAACCTCGGACTGCTGCCGGCCGGCGGCGACGCGCTGGAGCTGTCGCAACCGCTGTTCGCGATCGCCGTCGCCGTGCATTTCCTGCTCGGCGCGCTGATGACGTTCGGCATCGGCCTGTACGCGCCGTCGCTGATCCTGCTGAGCCTGCTCGGTCTGAATCCGGCCGCCGCGTTTCCGATCATGATGGGTGCGTGCGCGTTCCTGATGCCGGTCAGCGGCTTCCGTTTCGTGCGCAGCGAGCGCATCGATCTGCGCGTCGTGCTGGGGTTGGCGATCGGCGGCATACCGGCGGTGCTGCTCGCGGCCTACGTCGTCAAATCACTGCCCCTGGCCGGGCTGCGCTGGGGCGTCGTGGTTGTTGTAATCTATGCTGCGGTGCTGCTGCTGCGCGCCGCACTCAAACCAGCGCCTGCGACGCCGAGTGCAGCAAGTACCGCGTGACCGTGGGGCGCAAAGCGGCCGATGCCGGGAATGGATCGGCCTTCGGGTCTGGATGACCGCCCCGCTTGCCGTCGACCAGCACGAAAAAAGGTCGATGCAGGTCGACCCCGGGCACGCGCTTCAGGGTGCAGCGGACGCACGCTCGCGCTGGGCACATGGCGGGAGGCTGCAGCCATGAACAAGCAATCCTCGATCCGGATACTGCTTACAGCACTTTGTCTCGTTCCCGGCGAACACGCCGTTTCTGCGACCTGCAAGCCGGCGGTTCTTGACGGCACACGCGTGCGCGTGAGCGATTGCGGCGACGGCTCATGCGGTGTTTATCAGATCGGGTCCGATGGCATGACCGATCTGGGTTTTGGAGGCCTCCTGCCGGACACGATCTCCTTCGAGTTCTATTCGCAGGCCACGGGAACGTTCAACCTGGCGATCGGCAACGACAGCAACTACGCAACCTGCACGCAATGCGTCCTTGTCTTCCAGGACCTGGCCGCCCCGCAGGATGCGCAGAAGACTTTCTTCCAGACCGGAGGTACGCTCACGATCGACATGAATACGATCCCCGGGGTTGCCGCCGATGTCGGACTATCGTGGAGCAACCTGACCCTGGCGCAGGTCACGATCGATCCGGACACGTTCACGTCCACGTTGGTGCCGGATGGCGACTGCTATAACGTCGTTGCCGATGAGATCTTTCTCAGCGGCTTCGAAGCCCAATGAGAAGCCGTAACTGCATATTCTTGACCCGACCGGCGAGAGTGCGCAGAACATGACGGCCCGACCGCACCCGTCGGCATGCACGCACGAGCTGGACTTGCCGGAACGTTTTTGAGGGCGCTGCCATGCGCGTGAATGCCGATTTCTCCGAGCGTGTCGTCATCGCGACGAACGAGTTGCCGTGGATCGCCTCGCCGCAGGCCGGAGTCGAGCGGCGCATGCTCGATCGCATCGGCGACGAAGTCGCGCGTGCCACGTCGCTCGTTCGCTATGCGCCGGCAAGCACTTTCGAACCGCATGACCACGCGCTCGGCGAGGAATTCCTAGTGCTCGAAGGGATTTTCTCCGACGAGCACGGCGACTACCCGGCCGGCACCTACGTGCGCAATCCGCCGGGCAGCCACCACTCGCCGCGCACGGCGCCCGGATGCATCATTCTGGTCAAGCTGCGCCAGATGGCACTGAGCGAGAGCGAACGCATCGTCATCGACACGGCGAAAGCGCAGTGGAGCACAGGCGACGCCGAAGGACACCGGCGCCTGGACCTGTATGCGAATCGCGAGAATGGCGAGCGCGTGACGATCGAGCGCCTTGACGCCGGCACGAGCCTTCCGGCAGCGGATTGTCCCGGCGGCGAAGAGATCTTCGTCGTATCGGGACGGCTGGCCGACGAGCACGGTGAATACAGTTCCGGCGCATGGATACGCAATCCACCCGGCTATCGACACAGCCTTGAGACAAGCAACGGCGCGGTGTTCTGGGCCAAGCGCGGGCACCTGCACGCAGCTCGATGAACGGATGAGGGCGCTGCGCCAGTCGGGGTTGGAAGGCGGCGATCGTTACGGGTTTGGGCCAAGCGCGCCGGAAATGGAATCGGACTGCATTGGCTCCGCCGCGTGCGCGCGACCGGCATTCGCAACGACTGCCAGCACGACGACCAGCGCGACGTAAACCAGCACGAAGCGGCCCCACGACCACGACGGCGTCTTGCGGCGCGCCAGCACCCAGCAGATCAGGGCAGCGATGCCGGTGTTCGCAAACACGCGGCCGACGGCTTCACCCGCGCCATCGGGCGAACCCGGCGCTCCGAGAAACACGAACAGCGCCGCGACGATCAGTACGAGCGCGGCGAGCCAGCAAACGATCGCTTGTCTTGCTACGAGTGACATTTGCGGGTCCTTTGTCGTTGTCGCGATCATGTCGATCAAGGAAACGAAAAAAACGGCTTGCGGCGACAGGGTCAGGAACGGGCTGCCCGTCAATTGGAGTCGCCGGCCGTTTCCCGCAGTTTCCAAAACGCACGAACCATCGGTGCCAACGCTTCGGCGAACCAGATCATCGTTTCAGCCCGCGGCGCAATAATGATCCGAATCGTGATAGCGCTCGTCCGGGCGTTGCTGAAGTATTCGCCTGGCAGGTAACTCATCGCGCGCCAGTCCAAACCTGCGCTGATCTTCGCATCCAACCGTTCAAGGTGACCTGTGCTCGGAAGAATTGCCGGCTTGCTCGTGGCCCTGTGCGTTTCGTCAGCCCTGGTCCAGGCCGCGCCCGCGGGGCTCGAGGTTTCGGTCGCGCGCGCCGCAGCGGCGCTGCACAAGGAAAAACTCGGCGAGGGCATTTACCTGTTCCGCGCTCCATCGGACCTGGAGCAGTGGACGTCGACCAATTCGGTCGTGATCGTCGACGACGACGAGGTCGTCGTGTTCGACAGTTGCACGCGCGCCGTCACGGCCCGTGCCGTGATCGCCGAAATTCGCAAACTGACGCCGAAACCGGTGCGCTTGCTGATCAACTCGCACTGGCACCAGGACCACTGGTCCGGCAATGGCGAATACACCAAGGCATTTCCGGGTTTGCGCATCGTCGCGAGCGCGCAAACGCGCGCCTTCATGGCGCACATGGGACCGAGCTTTTTCGCCGACGAGACCGCCAGCGGCGTGAACCAGCAGCGCGACGCGCTGGCCGCAGCGGTCGAGACCGGCACACTGCCGGACGGTTCGGCACTGACTGCCGAAGAGCGCTCGCGCCGCGAACAGGAACTTGCGATCGCCGAGCAGTTCAGCGTTGAAGTGGCAACGCTGCCGCGCGTGCTGCCGAATCTCGTCTACACCGGCGAAATGACCATCTGGAGCGGATCGCGCGAATTGCGCCTGCTCAGCGTCACCGGCGATGCGACTGCATCGACGGTCCTGTATCTGCCCGGCGACAAGCTGCTGGTAACCGGCGATGCATTGGTCAGCCCCGAAGACGGCGTCGGTCCGCCGCCGTGGACGACCACGACCTATGACATCAGCCGCTGGCTCGACAGCCTGCGCCGGCTCGACACGCTCGACGCGGACATCATCGTGCCGGGGCAGGGACCGGCGCAGCACGACAAGGCGTACCTGCGGCGCACGATCGAGCTGTTCGCGGCCGTGATCGACCAGGTGCACGCCGCGCTCGACCGTGGCCTGGTCAAGCTCGCCGACGTGCAGGGGGCCGTCGACGTCGATCGCATCGGTCTTCAGTACACGCCGGGCGCGGCGAAACCCGATGCCGCCTTCCATCAGTGGGTCGGCGCGCTGTCGAAGAAAGCGATGCAGGAGTCGCTCGATGGCGCGGCGAACGTGAAGTAGCGTCCACGGCGCGGACGGCACGGAAGTACATGTATCGGCACCGGTCCGAACGCACGCGCCGGCCCGGCCATTCGCCGCCGCGATCGAGCGATGTGCGCCGACTTAGCGGCGCAACGAGCGACGCCGCGTTTCCTACCGCTTCGGCTCCCAGAGTTCGACCTTGTTGCCTTCCGGATCCAGGACCCATGCGAACCGCCCATTCGCGTCGTCGTCTGTGCGCTTCAGGGTCTCAACGCCTTTCGCGTGCAACCGGGCGAGCAGCGCGTCGAGGTCGTCGACGGCATAGTTGATCATGAAGGTGCTGGTCGACGGCGCGAAGTAGTTTGTCGAATCGGGGAACGCGCTCCAGGCCAGCTTCGGCGGATGCTTCGGCGCGTCGTAGCGCAGCGCCGCGCCGCCCCAGGCCTCCATCGGCATTCCGAGCACGTCGCGATACCAGGCCGCGAGCGCTTTCGGATCCTTCGCCTTGAAAAAAATGCCGCCGACGCCGGTAACGTGTCCGGGAGCCGCGGCGGGGGCGGCTTCAGCCGAAAGCGCCACGACGGGAAATCCGAGGCAAAGTATCAGGAATGCCTTCGCTGTCATTGCCGTACTCCTCATGATCGACGTGAGCCAAACCAGCCTTCCTTGATTATTGCGCATCAATTACCTGCGTCCCGTTTTTTCTCGCGTTTTTAGTTTCGGAAGGCGGCTTCGGAGAAGCGCTCTGGCTCATCCACAGTGCAGTCAGCGCGGGGCGGTTGCGAACGCCGAACTTCCGGTAGATCGACTTGACGTGGATGTGAACGGTGTTGGGGCTCTTTCCCAACGATTCGGCAATTTGCTTTTCGGTATCCCCGCCGAGCAGCGCGAGCAGGACGCTGTGTTCGGCAGGCGTAATCGGCTCGCTTGCGGCGTGTATGCCGTGGCTCAGCAACAGCCGGTGCTGGAACCACTTCAGTCCGCGTACGGCCAGCGTGAATGGTGCCTTGGTCGCGGCCGCATAACGAGGATCTTCGAGACCACGATAAAGCAACAGATGAATCCGCACGTCCTTGCCGAAGGCGCAGCGAGCCGATATGTGATCCGCATGGCCGACCGCCAGGTAGTGACGCCGATAATATTCACCCTCGAACCAGCTGGCCGGCAGCGCTTCGAAAAGCAGCCGCGTCAGGAACGGTTCTTCTCCCGCGGCGCCGACGATCGACGAGAGATCGACTTGCGGAAGCCAGAGCTTGTCGACCTGCGCCTGTACCGACGCGGCCACCGGCGCAATCGGATTCAACAGTTGAACCAGGCGTGGTCGCCAGCCGTTCAACAGATCGCCCTCCGGCGGAACCGGAAGCCTCACGACGACCGACCACACGGCGTTTTTCGCGCCGAAGATGTCGCACAGGCGCTGCATCATGTGCTTGAGCGCGTCGTCGTACCGGCTGACCGGAAATTCGGCCAGCTCATCCCAGAGCGCATAGATGTCGTCGGCAGCGTCTTGGCGCATCTCGAATTTGTTTGGCGGCAGGTCCGCACATTATCGCCAATTCCCTGTGCGGATAACCTGATCGGGTTATGTCTCGACGGTTGCGAGCTTCGCATTCTTCGCAGTCAGTCAGGCGCGATCAGCCCAGCGAAACAACGGCATCTGCAGGTCAACCGGGAAACAGAAACGGCGGCGCTTACGTTTGCCTGTGCAGCGCGGCAACACGCAGCTGCTTTGCCTTGCTGAGCGACTCCAGCGCCCGGCGATATGACGCGTCAACCAGCTCGAGAAGGTAAGGCGACGGAAACTCGTCAACCTTCACGATCGTCACCCAATGGAAGCGTCCCATGTACCTGGCCGGTTTGACTCCCGGCACGTCGGTCAGCTCGAGGAAACGACTCGGAGTCACACGGAGGCTGAAACGCCAGCGCTCAGGCTCGCTGGTCTTGAAATAGGCGAAGGTCTTGCCTTCGACGGAGTACACGAGAATATTGCTCGGATGACCGTGGAGTGTTTCGACAGCGCCGGCAAACTTTCGACAGCGGCGCTTGAGCTGCGTGACGTTCATCAGGGACGGCTCGATGCCGCGCCAGGGGCGGCGTACTTGACCTTCGCTCCCGCCTCGATCCGTTCGCGCACCAATGGCCGCGCTTCGAGGAAGGTCAGCGCCAGCGCCATCATCGGAACGAAGAACGCAGCCGATCCCAGATGCGTGATGACGAGCATCGCGACCGCCCTGACGAGCAGTGTCCAGAACTGCGCGTCGAAGCGCCGCTTCAGCTGATCGTTGGCGGCGCCCGCATAGCCGGCGCGCCAGGCGTTCGAGAAATTGCCGACGACGATTGCAGCGAATGTCAACAA
>DATIEJ010000125.1:0-5457 GCA_035455825.1 Rhodanobacteraceae bacterium
CGGCGAAATATTCGGCCGACGCGGCATTCGATTTTCCGGTCGGCACGATCTTCACGAAGACGTTCTACTACCCGTTGCCCGACGCTGCGAACGGCGGTGGACCGGCGGTCGCGCGGACTTACGACGCGTCTCGCGATTTCGCCGCAGACGGCCTGGACCTGCGCAAGGTACGCCTGATCGAAACGCGCATCCTCGTGCGCCGCGAAAACGGCTGGGACGCGCTGCCGTACGTGTGGAACTCCGAACAGAGCGACGCCGACCTGGCGCGCACCGGCGACGAGACCGCGCTCGAACTCGTCGCCGACGACGGCGCGCGCGAACCGTTCACCTATGTCGTGCCGAACGAGAACCAGTGCGCCGGCTGTCACGTGACCGACGTGCGCAGCAAGCAGGTCACGCCGATCGGCCCGAAGGCGCGGCATCTGAACCGCGATTTCGCCTACGCCGACGGCAGCGACAACCAGCTGGCGCGCTGGACCAGGCTCGGTCTGCTCACGGGCACGCCGGCCGCCGATGCCGCGCCGCGCAACGCGAACTGGCTCGACCCGAAACAACCGATCGCGGCGCGCGCGCGCGCGTACCTCGATATCAACTGCGGCCATTGCCACAGCGCAAGCGGTCCGGCGAACACGACCGGGTTGCTGCTCGAAGCCAAAGTCGATGCCGATCGCCACCTGGGCCTGTGCAAGCCGCCCGTGGCGGCCGGGCGCGGCACCGGCGATCACCTGTTCGACATCGTGCCCGGCAAGCCGGACGACTCGATCCTGCCGTTCCGCATGGCCTCGCACGAAACCGGCGTGATGATGCCCGAGCAGGGCCGCAGCACGACGCATGTCGAAGGTCTGCAGTTGATTCGCGACTGGATTGCGGAGTGGCCGGGGGATTGTCGGACCTGATCGACATGGCGCCGGACCTAATCCTGACTGCAAATCGCATTTTGACCTTGCCGAACAAGAGCGCCCCCATCCGCCTTCGGCACCTTCCCCCGCTTCGCAGGGGAAGGAACGGCAACGACGCTGCAGTCTGGAACCCTTCCTCCGCTTGCGGGGGAAGGTGGCGGCAGCCGGAAGGGGGCAATCGGTGAGATAGAGGCATGGTGGCTTACGAAGTACCAGACTTGCGTACCAGTCGATCGCAGTTATTACATGTTTATCATTGTATAAAGTTTTCAAACTCCAACTAGGGGAACCCCGATGATCGCCAATCACCAACGCTTGTTGGTCGTGTCTCTGCGCCGCGCGCTGCTGCAAGGCGCTTTCGTTTCGCTGTTCGCCGCCGCGAGCCCGGCCGCGCTGGCCGAAGGCGCCGATGCGGCCGCGCCGGCCGCCGCGCCGGCCACGACGGATGCGCCGACGTCGGAAGCCGCGCAGCTCGGCAACGTCACCGTGACTGCGCAGAGCCGCACGCAGGAGGTGCAGGACGTGCCGATTCCGATCCAGATCGTCACGACCAGGCAGATCGAGTCGCTGCAGGCGACCGACCTTTCCAAGCTCGATGGCTACATTCCCGGCCTTTCGGTCAGCGGCGAGCAGGCGACGCAGCCGGGCTATTCGCTGCGCGGCATCAGCATCAGCGACTTCGGCATCGGCACCGATTCGCCGATCGGCATTTATCAGGACGGCATCTACGCCGGCAAGACCGGCGGCGCTCTGCTGACCTTCAACGACGTGCAGCACATCGAAGTCGTCAAGGGCCCGCAGGGCACGCTGTTCGGCCGCAACAGCGCGGCCGGTGCGATCTCGGTCGTCACGAACGAACCGAGTGACGTCTGGGAAGAAGCCGCGACGATGCGCGCCGGCAACAACGGCCTGTTCTACTTCGACGGCATGCTCAATGCGCCGGTGTCGGACGATGCGGCATTCCGCCTGAGCGTCGTCGATAACCAGAGCAGCGGCTGGCGCCACGACGCGGCGACCGGCGAGGACTACAACACGGTCAACGATTTCGGCATGCGCGCGCAGTTCCGCTGGAACGCGCCGGGCGACACCAAGGTGCGCATCTATGCCGAGCACGAAAAACTCAACCAGCCGGCGCGCCCGGCGGTCGGCATCGTGGCCGTGTCCGATGCGGGCACCGTGCCGTATCCGCCGGATCCGGCCACGTACCTGGATCCGTTCAAGGCGCCGGTGCTCAACGACGTGATCTACGGCCGCGAGCAGCGCAGCTTCGACGCGGCGACGCTGATCGTCGATCACCCGTTTTCGTTCGGCACCCTGACATCGCTGACCGGCTACCGTCACTTCTCGACGCTCAACCGCGAGGACCAGGACGGCACGAATCACATCCAGCTGTACTTCGACGATGCGAACATCGAGCGCAACACGAGCTGGTCGCAGGAGTTCAAGTTGTCCGGCCACAACGACCGAGCCGACTGGGTCGCCGGCGCCAGCTACTACTACGACAATGCGCGCCAGGACAGCCAGCTGAACCTGTTCACCGACAGCCTCGACACGGTGATCCGCAATCTGTCGCCGGAACCCGTTTCGCCCGATGGCACCGTCTACGGCTTCCTGAGCAACAACGTCCTGACCCCGAACGGGCTGCCGAGCCTGCTCGGCCTGCCGTGGCAGGAAAGCATGTTCAACCAGAACAAGTCGCGGGCCTACGCCGCCTATGGCGACGTGATCTGGCACCTGAGCGATCGCTTGAATCTCACGACCGGCGTCCGCTTCACGCGCGATGAGCGCGAGTTCAGCTGGTACAACCCGTTCCGCACCGCCAACGAGCTCGACGGGACGCTGGCCGCACTGCAGGCCGCCGGCTTCTTCGACATTCCGGGCGTGCCGCCGATCGAAGCGCTGCAGGCGCCGCTGTACCAGCCCGGCACGAACGGCAACGTGGAGTTCAACACGCTCGCGTCGACCGCCGCACCGCTCGTCGTCAGCAACAGCTGGAACGACACGAGCCCGCGCGTCGTGCTCGACTACAAGCTCACGCCGGACATGCTGGTCTACGGTTCCGTGACCAAGGGTTACCAGGCCGGCGGCTACAACTTCGCGCTGCCGGGTTCGCACTACGATCCCGAGACCGTGTGGAACTACGAGGCGGGCCTCAAGAGCTACTTCCCGGAGCAGCACCTGCTGCTGAATGCCTCGGTATACTATTACCGTTATACCAATCTGCAATCGCTGTCGCTGGTCTCGAACGGCAACGGCAACCTGCCGCTGTACCTCGTCACGATCAGCGACCAGGACGCCAAGGGCCTCGAGTTCGAAGCGCACTGGCAGGCGACCGACGGCCTGCGCCTGAACCTCGTCGCCGCCTACATCGACGCCGAGTACAGCAATTACACGACGTCCAGCGGCGTCGATCTGAGCGGCCAGCCGACCGGCGAACCGCTGTGGTCGATGGCGGCCGGCATGGACTACGTCTGGCACGGCGTGTGGGGCGGCGACCTGGACTTCACGCTGCAACACGCCTACCGCGGCGCGACGCGCTGCAACTCCGATTCGTACGTGCAGGGTTCGTGCGTTCCGAACCCGGCATTCAAGATCGGCACGTCGACGAACCGCACCGACCTGCGCCTCGGCTGGTCCGGCGCCGGCACGCCGTGGAGCTTCGCCGTGTTCGTCAACAATGTGTTCGACAACCAGTACGTCACCGGCATCAACAACATCACGTCGACGACCCTCGGCACGCCGTTCGTCAACATCACGCCACCGCGCTCGTACGGTGTCGAGGCGGCAGTGCACTTCTGAGAAGTCGACGATCGCTGAAACCGGACGTGCCCACTCTTCACCTCTCCCGCTGGCGGGAGAGGTCGCCCCACCTACAGCGCGCTCGCAAGCGCATCGAACGGACCACAGTTTTCGGTCGCGCTGTTGGTGGGGGGGGTGTGGGTGGCCTCTCCGAAGCGCAGCAGCTTTTCCAAACGCCACCCTCACCCCAACCCTCTCCCGCCAGCGGGAGAGGGGGCAAGAGCCGTGGCATATCGCTCAATGCTCACGTCTCCCGCCAGAGGAGAGGAGAAGAGCGATAGCGTGCGGCACAACGCTCTCTGCTCACCTCTCCCGCTGGCGGGAGAGGTCGGCGCAGCTCCGCTGCACCGGGTGAGGGTGGCCTCTCCGAAGCGCAGTAGTTTTTCCAGGCGCCACCCTCACCCCAACCCTCTCCCGCCAGCGGGAGAGGGTGCAAGCCGCTCGAGCGAACGCTCGCAAAGCCCTCCCCTTCAAGGGGACGGTTGGGTGGGGATGGTGTTGAACCTGCAAATGCCGAAGCGAGCGGCGCCAATCCTCAATGCGTCTCGACAGTTGCCGGCGCTGCGCTCGCCGCCGGTCGGCAGAACGGCACCATCACCAGCGCGACGACGAACAGCCATGCCATCTGCCGGAACACTTCGTTGAACGAGGTCGTCAGCGCGTAACGCGAAACCACGCGCGCCAGTTCGCCCTGCGCCAGCAGCAGCGAGTGTGCCGCGTCGGTCGTGACCTGGCCGAAGCGGCCGGCCAGTTCGGCGATCATGTCCGGCGCGTGGCGGCCGGCTTCGCCGAGGCTCTCGCCCATGCGCGCCACTTGTATACGTGTGTAATCCTGCAGCCAGGTGTTGACGACCGCGATGCCGACCGCGCCGCCGAGGTTGCGCATCAGGTTGAACAGGCCCGACGCATAGCGCAGTTCGGCCAGCGCGAATCCGCCCAGCGCAAGGTTCACGCTCGGCACGATGCACAACATGATCGCAAAGCCGCGCAGCACCTGCGGCAAGACGAACGCGGCGAAGCCCCACTCGGGCGTCAGGTCGGACGTGAACCACAGGCTGGCCGCGAACAGGCTCAGGCCGGCCGTTATCATCCAGCGCGGATCGATGCGCTGCGACAGTCGCGCGGCGACCACGACGCTGAAGATCTGCGCGATGCCGGTGACGAACACGGTCGTGCCGATCTGCAGGCTGTTGTAGTCGCGCACGCGGCCGAGGAATACCGGAATCAGGTATGTCGCCGAGTACAGGCCGAAGCCGATCACGAGGTTGAACACGCAGGCGAAGACGAACGTCGGATTGCGGAATGGCGTCAGCTTGACGACCGGTCCGTTCGAATTGAACGAGCGCTCGAGAAAAAGCAGGAATGCGACGAAGGATATCCAGCCCGCGGTCGCGATCGACGGATCGCCGAACCAGTCGTAACGCGGGCCTTCTTCGAGCACGTACTCCAGGCCGCCGAGGAAAACCGCCATGGCGCCGAGGTGCGCGTAGTCGATGCGCTTGAGCATCGACAAATCCGGCCGGTCGACCCGGATCAGCGCGATCGACGCCAGCGTCACCGCGACGCCGGGCACGATGTTGACGTAGAAGATCGAGCGCCAGCCGAATGCATCGGTCAGCCAGCCGCCGACGGTCGGTCCGAGCGTAGGGGCCAGCACCGACACCATGCCGAGGATTGCCGGAATCATCGCGCGCTGTGGCCCGGAGAACAGGGCAAAACCCGTGGCGAAAACGGTCGGGATCATTGCGCCGCCGACGAA
>DATIEJ010000126.1:0-3493 GCA_035455825.1 Rhodanobacteraceae bacterium
GGCTCCTGCTCGACAAGGTTGGAGACGAAGACGGACTCACGGGTGGCAACATCCTGTCGAAAACCACCCAGATCCAGCGGCTGAGCACCACTGGAGGAGTCGCACCACCGGCGCCGGGAGGTGGCTGTGACTCGCTGTCAGACCTCGGGCATACGGCGTTTGTCGATTACACGGCCGACTATTTCTTCTACACGGACCAGTAAGCCAGCGTTCTGCACGACAGCTGTCACGCGCCCGCCACCGCGATGAACCAGTGATGGCGGGCGTCGTGACGCGACGCACGCATGCGATTGCGAAGGCACTATTTCGTCGCCGACGCGTACCGGCGCGAGTGGCGCACTCCCACAACTTGCGCCGCACACTGGATTCGCGCCGGCCCTTCGACATGGCGCAAAAACTACGCATCTTCAATACCACCCACCCCTGCCTCTCGAACCATTCGGCAACGCGCCGGAACACAGAGCCGATCCTGGAACGAATGACGACGGCAATCCCGTCTCATTCGGCCAGCTGTTTCGGGCGGGCCATGGCCGCCCTTTCCACGAATGCTGCGGCACGGAGACGTCCGCGGCAACGCCCAACATTTGAGGAAAGCTGCCATGACACGAGGTTCGATCGAATCAGGTTTGCCTGCGGCAAAAAACCGGAGCAATGCGCTCAAGTACACTTTTACCATCGCCGCGCTCGGGACGGCATCGATGGCCGGCACGTGCGCCTATGCCGAGCAACCGCCGCCGCCCTGCCACGCGCACAAGAATGCGCAAGCGGACGTGGCAACGGTGCGCGAACGCGGCGACGTTCGTCATCTTCCCGATCCACTGGTAAATGCATTGACGCGGATGGCCAGCCGGCCGCACAGCGCGTTGCCGACCCAGGCCTTTGCCGAAGCCGATGGTCCGAGCCAGCTGTTTCAGTACTACCTGCTCGGCACGGACGGGTTCGAACCCAATGTCTTCACGACGACGTTCGCCGGCGTAAACGATCAGGCGATGCTCACGGCGACCGGTCCGGATTGCGGGCTTCCGACAATCGGCACCGTCCGCGTGGTGCTGGAACCGAAGCCGGATTTGCCGACCGATCCGAATGACGTCAGGGCATTCATCGACATATTCACCGATATCTCCGGCCTGTTCGTCATCAACAACGAAAGCGGCTGGTACGAAGGCTGGATGATCCATGATTTGACCGTGCCGGAAGTGGCGCCGCCACGCGCTGATGGCCATGCGCAGTTCGGCAAGCTCACCGCCGACGACGCCGCGGCGTTGCAGACCATGGGCGGCGGGCACAATCTGGCCGGTGTCAATGCCACATTCACGATGGATGGCCAGGCAGTGCATCTGCCCGGCAACGGCGATCATTTCCCGGACATACAGACCAACGTCGTTCCGATCCAGCTGAGCATGGGCGCCTACAACTGCCTGCAGCAAAGCGACTGCCATGCTTACTGGGAATTCAACTACCAGACGAACTGGATCCATCCACTGTACGAACTGCCGTACACCGGCGGCATACCCGGCACGTTCGAAGCCGGAAACGTCGGGGCGCTGTCGTCGCTGATTCCCGGTTCGGGACCTGCAGGCATCGTCAACGACGCCATTCGTTACGGCGACAATCCCAATACGACCGGAGTGCTGCAGGCTTCGGGACCGCGCGATCCGGACAAGTTCGACGCGGACGACGATGCGCAGCGCGAGTTTCGGCAACGCTTCATTCCAAGCGGACTGGCGAACGAGATCTTCCTCGACGTTTATGAACGCCTTGCGTCGTTCGAGCCAGGGGTGACGTTCCCTCAGCGTTTGTTCGACGCTTATGCCGCGGAGGTCAAACGCATCGACGCGAATAATGACGGGGTCATCTCGGCCGCGGAGGGCGACGTCGACGAAGGCAGTGACGGCTTCGACGACAACAGCCGCCTGTTCCTGCCGGCGACGCAATTCAAGCGGTTCGCGGTGACTCGCGAAATCAACGACGGCTATCTGGCGCCGCGTTTTGCCCCGAGTCAGCGCGCCTGGCTGTTGACGGGAAGCCTCGTGCCAGTGAACCCCGCCGCACCTGCGTCCACGCCGCGCGATGGCGATGATCGATAGCAGCGATCCCGTGCGCAATCCTTGAACGAAAAGGCAGAAGGACGGGTGGATCAGGCGTGACCTTGGTCAAGCCCGTCTTTCGCTCCAGTGCCACTTCGCAATCAAACGCGCAATGCGGATGTCGTCCGCGTGCAAGGAAGGAGTTGCCAATGCACAGACTTGTCATTTTCCTCGCGCTCGCCGCGAGCGGCGAATCCGGCGCCGCAAACCTCGTAACCAACCCGGATTTCGCCGCTGGCATTGCCGGCTGGAATTTCTCCGGCGGTTGCGGCGATCCTGCGTGGGACGATGTCGTTGGATCTCCAGCAAACGGAGCGCTTGCCATCAACTGCGTACATGCGCCGTCAGCCGAGACGGCGACACAATGCATTGCCGTCGCAGCGACCAGCGTCGATTTCTCGGTTCGAGCGGCGGACAATGGTCTTGCAGGGCCGGCCGATTTCGTATTGAGGACCTATCCCAGCCAGGACTGCTCGGGGATGTCCAATGCGGCTTTTGAGCCTTCCGAGGCCAAATCGGTCCCGGGTACGGCATGCTGCGGCAACTCCTGGCAGGAACGATCGCGCACGGGCATCGCTTTGCCGCCGGGCACAAGAAGTGCGCTTGTGGAAATAACCGCTCACCCCGATGCAGACATCGCTTTGGACCACGTTCTGCTTGTTCCAAACGTGTTTCAGAATGGGTTTCAGATCGCCGGCTACATCAGTGGCAACTGGTTCAATGTCGATCAGGGCGGCAGCGGGTTCCAGATCGAGGCGACCGATACGCTGGATGCCGCGTCCGGCCTTCCCGTCATGGTGGCAATCTGGTTCACGTACGCGCCCGACGGGAACGGCCGGAATTGGATCTACGCGCAGGGCACGTATGATCGCACGAAAGGCACAACGACATTGCCAGCTTTCCTGTCGGCGGGAGGAAAATTTCCGCCGAGCATCCAGACCAGCGACGTCACGTCCGAACCCTGGGGTACGTTGACTTTCACGTTCACGAACTGCGACAACGGCATTGCCAGCTGGAATTCCATCGTGCCTGGCTACGGCAGCGGCAGCTTTCCGATCATCCGACTGACCAGGATCGACGGCACGGCGTGTCCCTGATCTGCAGTCCGGGGACGCCCGTTGGACCCGGAGCCAGGGTAGCGTGCTGCACCGGAAAACCTGGGAAGGCGCACTCTGGTCCCGTGTTCGTTCTCAGTCCGCTTCCGCGCCGTCGCGAAAGATCGTGTCTTCGGTCAGGCACGAACCGATTTCGCTGGTGCTGCCGGTCGCCGTGTTGGTGGCGATCGCGGTGACGAAGCCGGGCGCGCCGACGCCGTTGACGGTCACTGCAAAGGCCGCGCGGTCGGTCGAAGCGTCGGTCGTCAGGCTGAGCGTGCCGAGCCGCGTCTTCGCGTCGCCGCCGCGATT
>DATIEJ010000127.1:0-19384 GCA_035455825.1 Rhodanobacteraceae bacterium
CGCAACCGGCTCGAAACTGCTCGTCGTGCCGTTGTTGCCCAGTTCGCCGAGGGAGTTTTCTCCCCAGCACAGGACGCCGCCACCGACCGTCACCGCGCAGGTGTGGCTAAAGCCCGCTGCAACGGATTTTGTCCCCGCTCCCAGGCCAATGACAGCGGCCGGCGCAGCGGTTGCGATACCGTTGCCGTCCTTGCCGTAGCGATTGTCGCCCCAGCAGCGCACCCCGCCGAAAGCGGTCATCGCACAGGTGTTGAAGCCGCCCGCGACGATCGTTGCGACGCCGGCGATTGCACTATTGCCCGCGGTTAATACCGGTTGCGGCGTCTTGTCGTAGAAGTCAGGCCCTCGTCCAAGCTCGCCATAGCCGTTGTATCCCCAGCACTTCATGCTGCCGCCGACAGTCCTGGCGCACGTGTGTTGCGAACCAAGAGCAAGCTCTGCAAAGCCTGTTAGCGGAATATTGGTCGCGTCGACCACGGGTGATGGGTCCGGGTTCGGATCGCTGGAATACAAGTTGTTGCCGAGTTCGCCCAGACCGTTGAACCCCCAGCATTTCGCACCGCCTGCTGCACCCAAGGCACATGTGTGGAAAGCGCCGGCCGCCAGCGTTGCCCCCGTGAGCGCCCGTACGCTCGCGTCGGGCACCGGTACAGCGAGATTCGACACCGGCCCGATGCTGTCGGGACTGTTGCCAAGCTGACCATTGACGTTGGTACCCCAACATAGCGTTGGTCCGGTCAATGTCGACGCGCAGTTGTGATAGGCGCTTGCAACCAGCGAAACGACGTTCGTGATCGGCGCTTCGGTGCCATCAACGACGGCTATCGGGACGTTGCTGTCGTCGTAGGAACCGCCGCCGCCGAGCTGGCCGGAGTCGTTGGCGCCCCAGCAATTGACGGTGCCGGTCGCGGTCAGAGCACAGGCGTGATTCTCACCGGCGGCGATTGCCGCAACGCCAGCAATCGGCTGATTGCCGGCATCGACAACGGCCACCGGTACCAGGCTGTTGGTATGCGTCGCGTCGTTGTTGCCGAGCTGGCCACGATCGTTGGCGCCCCAGCACTTCACGCCTCCTGTCGCCATCAATGCACAAGCGTGCCGCCCGCCGACTCGAACGGAGACAGCTGTTCCCGCCAGGCCCGAAACGTCGAAGGGCGTCGAGCGAAGCGCGGTCGAGTTGTTGCCGAGTTGGCCAACATTCCCGGTGCCCCAGCATTTGACGCCACCGCTGGTAGTCACCGCGCAAGCGCTGCTCGAGCCGATGGAAACTTGCGTGACGACCGGGTCGAACGCGCTTTGCGCGCGCACGTCCCCGGCCATCCCCGCGGTCGCCAGCAGCGCCGCGAATGCGGCGCACAGCACACGCGAAAAACGCGCGTCCCCTTTGCATTTCATCGCTCACCCCTGTCGATCGCGACGCACAACTGTATAGCACGAATCCGGCCGCGTGATCCGCTTGAGGACGTGCGTGCATCTGCTGTCGGTGTGTCCGGAAGGCGGCGAGTCCCAGCGGACGGCGGCCTCAGCGGCTTTCGAGGAAGAATGTCCTGAAGCGCGGCGAGAACAGCGCGGCATCCGGCGTGGCGCGCGCGTCGAGCGCACGCGCGGCACGGGCGTCTGCGCGCGCACCGTCGAGTTCGGCGTTGTCGTTGCTGATTTGCGCGAGCGTGAAATGCGCGGCGGCTCTCACCAGATAAGCGTGAAAGCGCGCGCGTGACTCGGGGATCGCCTCGGGATTCAGGCGCACGACCTTGGCGTAGCGACCAGCCAGATAGTTGTCGAATGCTTCCTCGAGCGGCGCCGGCGGCGTGTTGGCCGGCGGGGGTGGCTTTGCAACGGGCGGAGCGACGGCGGGCGGCGCCGGCTTGGCCACGGCAACGTCGACGCTTTTTTTCGGCGGCGCAACTTGTTCCGGCGCGGTTTCGGCAGGTTTCGGCGCAACCGGGGGCGGCGCAGCGGGCTTGCTCGGCGGATTTTCTGCAACGACAGTCTTGGCCGGAGGAGTTTCCGCGGCGGCCGGCGGCGGCTTGGGCTTGTCTTCGATCTTTGCGACGACTTTCTGTTCGCAGGCGGCGGCGTCGCGCTGCTGCGCGCTGCCGATTTCGGCGACCTGCGCGACGACCTGCTTGTTTGCCGGCGCGTTCCATTGGGCCAGGGCGGTCGCGCAATCGCCCTGCTTGAACGCGACCGCGCCCAGGTAGTACTGCGGCACGTACGCTTCCCAGCGCTGGCCGTACAGGCGAACGCGCGCGGCCGGCTCGGCGTGTTCGGAAAGCGCCTGCTGCATCAGTTCGCGCGCCTTTGCATAGTCGCCGTCGTTGTAGGCCTTCAGCCCGAGCGCGTAGTTTTCCTTGTAGTCGGCGTGCGCGAGCGTCGCCACGCACAGCGCGCCGATCGCCAGCCAGGCGCGTGGCTTACCAGCCGGCACGCGAGAAATACTCCTGGGCCGAAATCGTCGTGAACGCGGCATTGGCTGTACTGCGCTTCTGCGCTTCGACCTTGGCGATGACCTGCGCCGGTTTGGCCGCATCCGGATGGCGGAACGTGATGACGTAGCTGCCGGCGGGCAGCTTCAGCGCGAACGGCGTCGTCGGGTCTGCCGGCAGAGGCACCGGCTGGCGATTCGCATC
Organism: Rhodanobacteraceae bacterium; assembly: GCA_035455825.1. Lineage (GTDB taxonomy): Bacteria > Pseudomonadota > Gammaproteobacteria > Xanthomonadales > Rhodanobacteraceae > Rudaea. The sequence goes on from DATIEJ010000127.1 coordinate 2,631, forward strand.
GAGCACGGATTCAACCTTGCCCCACGGGTACGCGTTGAGCACGAGTTCGCCGCGCTGCGCTTCGATCCTGGCCTGCTCGGCCGCGGCGACTTTCGCGCGCAGTGCCGGCAGCGATTGCACGAGCTTGTCGAATGCCGGATCCGCGCCGAGATTCTTCTTCTGCTCGGCCAGGGCCGTTGCCAGGGCATCGAACTGTGCGGCCGAGTCGGTCGCTTGCAGTTCGCCCTCGACGACATCGATCCAGCGCTTGCGCAATTGCAGCGCTTCCTTGTCGGCCGGCTCGGCGGCGAGCAACGCGGCGATCGAGTCGCTGGCCGCACGCAGCTGCTGCGCGCTCGGCGCCTGCCCCGATAGCGCCTTGGCGACGCTGTCACGCTCGCCTTGCCGTTGCTTCGCGAGGCGCTCGTCCGCGAGTTTTGCCTTGAGCGACTGCGCGAGCGTTCCGAGCGCCGCGTCCTGCGGGAAAATGCGCTGGCCGGCCTCGACCAGGGCAATCGCCGCCGCGACATCGGTGCGGGCGTTGTCGTTCGCCGTATCCGCGATTCGCTTCGGAAGTTCGGCGAGCAGCTGCGCCGCCTCGGCGTTGGTCGGATCGAACTTCAGCGTCGCGGTCAGGCCCGTGAACGCGTCGTTCTGCGCGGGCGGCACGAAGCGTTTTTCGGCGATCGCCTGGCGCGCCGCGCCGAGCATCTGCGCCAGCTGCGCACCGCGCGCGCCGAGGCGCTTTTCGATCTGGTCCTTGAGCTTCTGCGCATCGGCCATGTCCGGCGCGACCTTCAGCGCAAGGCCGACGCGATCGAGCGCGCGTTGCGCCTGGTCGGAGCCGTCGAGCCGGCGCGCGTCGGCAAGCAACGCCTTGGCCAGCGCGCTGCGCAGATCGGCGGTGCGCTTGTCGTCCGCGGCAGATTTCTCCAGCGCGCCGAGCGACTCATAAGCATTGTCGCCGCCGGGTTCGACCAGGTGGCCGGCGCGCAGTTGCGTGTCGGCGCGCGCGAATTCGGCCGCGATCTGCTTTTCCGATTCCTGTTTCTTCAGCGCGGCGTCGACCTGGCCGCGCAGATCGACGTAGGCTTTCTCCGCGGCCAGATACGGCTGCAGCTTGTCGAGAGCCGCCGCCGCCGCGGCGGGCTGGCCGGCATCCAATTCCTTGCGCGGCGCGGCGAGTTCCTCGTTCACGAGTTCCTGCATGCGCTGCTGCGGCACGGCATCTTCGCCGGCCAGCGCGCGCGCCTGGCCGAGCAGCGCGTATGCCCCGCCCTCGCCGAACGCGCGGCCGGCCTTGCGCGCCGCATCGGCTTGCGCGATCAGTTGCGTGACGCGCTGCTTCGACTGCGTGGACTGCTGCAGCTGCTTGATCCGCGCCGCGAACGCGCGCAGCTCGGGATTGTCCGGACGCACGAGCAACGCCTGGTTGTTCAGGTCCGCGGCCTCGTCGAACTTTTCCGCGGCCACGGCTTGTTGCGCTTCATCGCCCAGCGTCTTGGTGATGCCGTCGAGCAAGGCCTGGGCCTTGGCGTTCTCCGGATCCTTCTGCAGCGCCTTCTGCACGTACTCGTACGCGCTGTCTTCCGCCGGCGTAACGAGTCTTTTTTCCGCGACGCGCTGGTCGGCGCGTTCGAGCCAGAACGTCACGAGATCCGCTTCGTCCTTGCTGAGCCGGTGACTTCCGCCGCGAAGCGCAAACCACGCGCCGGCAACAGCGATCAGCACGATCGCGGCGACGGCACCGATGAGCCACTTGTTCCGCGTCAGGGCGCTGCCCGGCGCCGTGGCCGTTCCGGCTGGGGCGGCCGGCTGTGGTGTCGGGCGAACGAGATTCGGAGCGGGCCGCGCGCCGGGCGGCGTCGGCCGGTTCGGCAGCGAGCGCAGCATGTTCTCGCCGGTCGGCGTGCTCGTGTAGAAGCCGAGCGCGCGCAGCTGCTCGGACGAAGTCTGGTTCGGATCGATCTGCAAGCGCGTCAACAGCGTGTCGCTGTCGGTCACGCGCGACTTCAGGTCGTTGCTGAACTCCGACAGGTTCGCATAGCGCGCCTCCCGGTCCTTGGCCAGCAGGCGGTCGAACACGTCCTGGAACGCGCGCAACTCGTCCGGCAGCGGCGGCGGCGGCTGGGTCAGGTGCATCATCAGCACCGCGATCGGCGTGTCGCCGCGGAACGGCGGCTGTCCGGTCAGCAGTTCGTAGAACAGCACGCCGAGACTGTACTGGTCCGAGCGGCCATCGACTTCCTGGCCGTTGATCTGCTCCGGGCTCATGTAGGTCGGCGTGCCGACCAGCATGCCGGTCTGCGTGAGCTTCGTCGCCGTGCTGTCCTGGTAACGGGCGATGCCGAAATCGGTGAGGATCGGCGTGCCGTTTTCGCGGAACATGATGTTCGCGGGCTTCAGGTCGCGATGCACGACGCCATGGCTGTGGGCGAACTCGAGCGCGCCGGCGATCTGCACGATCACCGACACGGCGTCGGCCAGCGCGATGCCGGAGCGCATGCGCTCGGACAGCGCGCCGCCGCTCAGGTACTCCATCGCGATGTAGGCGATCGAGTCGTTGCTGACGATGTCGTACACCGCGACGATATTGCGGTGCGACAGCTTGGCCATCATGCGGCCTTCGAGCAGGAAGCGCCGTTCCATCTGGCGTGCATCGTCAGACGAGCTGTCGGCGGTACGGCGCATGATCTTCAGCGCGACCTTGCGGTCGAGCGAGCGCTGCACCGCAAGGTAAACGGTCGACATGCCCCCGCTGCCGAGCAGGCGCAGTATCTCGTACCCGGGTACCTGGATCGTTTCCGAAGCCATCAACGACAACTCCCTGCGCGTCGGATCATAGCATCGCGCGCGGGCGCGAAAATGACCCGGGCGACTGGCCGCTACGGCTCGGGACGGCGCATCGGCAGCGACAGCACGACGCTCAAACCGCCGCCGTCGCGGTTGGCCAGCGCAAGGCGGCCGCCGTGCGCCTCGACGATCTCGCGCGCGAGCGCCAGACCCAGGCCGCTGCCGGAACGCTTGGTCGAATAGAACGGCAGCAGCGCGTTGGCCAGGACCGTCTCGCTCATGCCGGCGCCGCGGTCCCGCACCTCGATGCGCTGGTCGCTGCCGCGCAAACCGACCTCGATCTCGACGGCTGACGGCGCGCTGCCCGATTCATGCGCATTCTTCAACAGGTTGATCAGGACCTGCTCGAGCTGGATGCGGTCGAACCAACCCGGCTGCGCCGGCGCCGGCGTGGAGAGCACGAAGGAAAAATGCCGCGCGAGCTGTTCGAGGAAATTGCTCCAGGTTATTTCCTCGGGCCGCGGCTGCGGCAGCCGCGAGAATTCTGCGTAGCTGTTGATGAAGCCATGCAGGTGGCGGGCACGGTCCTCGATCGTGTCGAAGATCGCATCGAGGCGCCGCCCGTCGCCCTGGCGCGCGAGCTCGCGTCCGGAATGCGCGAGCGAAGATATCGGCGCCAGCGAGTTGTTCAACTCGTGGCTGATGACGCGGATGACCTTCTTCCAGGTCTTGACCTCCTGCCGGCCGAGCTCGCGCGTCAGCCGTTTGATCAGGTACATCCTGTGCTCGCGGCCATAGAGACGGAATGTTCGCTGCGACAGATGGAAGGTCTCTTCCTCCTGCTCGATCGCGGCGCTGAACAGTCCGTCTCCGGGCGAGTCGAGGGCCTGGCGCAGCGCGGGCGGACACTCCGCGACGATGCGCTTGAAGTCGAAACCGTTCATCACGCGCCCGTCGTTGAGCAGCGCGCGCGCCGCCAGGTTCGCGTAAACCACATGATCGCCGGGTTCGATCAGGATCAGCGCGATCGGCGAGTTCTGCACCATCGTGTCGAGCAGCAGTTCGCGCTGAAACAGGTTTTGCCGTTCGTCGCGCAGCACGCGGCCGAGTTCGTTGTGCGCGCGCACGAGATCGCCGAACTCGTCGCTGCGGCTCTCGGCCAGCGACACGCTGAAGTCGCCGTCGCGCAGGCTGACAACGCTGCCGACCAGCGCATGCAGCGCGCGCATCATTGGCGCCGTAACTAGGCGCGCGACGACGATCGCCAGCGGCAAGGTCAGCAGCAGCGCAAACAGCGAACCCAGCCACGTCACCTGCAACCAGGCACTCAGGATGGTCGTCAACGCCGCGGCGATGGCAGCCGCGATCGCCATCAGTAATGTGAGCTTGCCTTCGAGCGAGAACGGGCGCATGGGGGCGAGAACGAGGGCTGAGGCTGGGGCTGAGGGCTGAGGGCTGAGGGCGAGGGCTGAGGGCTGAGGGCTGACGGCTGACGGCTAAGGGCTGAAGGGCTGCAGATTAAACTAGGAAACCCCGAATAAGTCGTCATTCCCGCGAAAGCGGGAATCCATCTTGATCTTATTCCATTGGTGAAAGAGCAAAATGGATTCCCGCTTTCGCGGGAATGACGACACTTTTGAGTCGTTCAGAGGTTCCCGGCGGCACGGCTTTCGCGATCACGTTACCCGATCGCGCAGCATCGTTGGACGGGAATTGTGCATTTCTACACAATCGAAGAGATGGCGACTCGCCCTCGCCCCTCGCCCCTCGCCCCTCTCCCCTCTCCCCTCTCCCCTCTCCCCTCTCCCCTCAGCCCTCAGCCCTCAGCCCCAGCTTCTCCAGCCGCCGATACAACGCCTGGCGCGACAATCCCAGTTCCGCGGCAGCCTGGCTGATGACGCCGCGGGCGCGCGCGAGCGCGGCCTCGATCGCCGCGCGATCCGGTTCGACGTCGGCCAGCGAACGCGGCGCCGGAGCGCGCGCGACGAGGCCGAGGTCGCTTGCCTGGATCGTGCCGTCGCGGCACAGCAGGCTCGCGCGTGCGATCGCGTTCTTCAGTTCGCGCACATTGCCCGGCCAGGTGTGGGACAGCAATGCCGTCCGCGCGTCGGCGCTCAGGCTGACCGTATCGGCGAGGAACGACTCGGCCAGCGGCAGGATATCGTCGGCCCGCGCGGCCAGCGGCGGCAGGTTCAGCTCGATCACGTTGAGGCGGTAGTACAGGTCCTCGCGGAAACGTCCTTGCTGGATCATCTGCACCAGGTCGGCGTTCGTTGCACTGAGCACGCGCACCTTGACCTGGCGCGTCTTGCTCGACCCGAGGCGTTCGAACTGACCGGTCTCGAGCACGCGCAACAGTTTCATCTGCCCGGACAACGGCAGGTTGCCGATCTCGTCGAGCAGCAGCGTGCCGCCATCGGCGGCCTCGAAGCGGCCCTCACGCGCCTTGTTCGCGCCGGTAAATGCGCCGGCCTCGGCGCCGAACAATTCGGCTTCGATGAGTTCCGACGGCAGCGCGCCGCAGTTGACCACGATGAACGGACCGTTCTTGACCGCGGAGTTGTAGTGGACGATCTCGGCGATGCGCTCCTTGCCGGCGCCGTTCGGTCCGGTGATCAGCACCGGCGCGTCGGCCCTGGCGACCTGGCAGGCGAGTTCGACCAGGCGCTCGGTTGCCGCCGCGGCAAACACCGTGCCGCGCAGGTCGAAGCGCCGCTGCAGCGCATTGCGGTTCGCGCGGCGTTCGCCGCGCAGACGCGTGACTTCGCGCGTGCTCTCGCCGAGTTCGAGCAGGTTCTCGACGCTCGCGAGCAGCTTGTTGTCATCCCAGGGCTTGGCCAGGTAATCGGCCGCGCCGGCCTTGACCAGTTCGATCGCGGTTTCCAGGTGCGTCCATGCCGTCAGCAGGATCACCGGCAAATCCGGCTGGCGCGCGCGAATCGCGCGGAACAGGGCAATGCCTTCCTCGCCGGAGGTCGTGTCGGCCTGGAAGTTCATGTCCTGGATTACGAGATCGACGCGTTCGCGCTCGAGCGCGGCCAGGCCTTCGTCCGGCGTCCCGGCGCGCAGCGCGCGAATATCACGCAGGCTCAGCAACACCTCGAGCGCCGTCACGACCGAGGGGTTGTCGTCGATTACCAATACCGTCCGCATCGGCACATTGTGACGGATTCGGCAGCGCATGGAAGCATTGGATGCCGCCCGGGGCTGATTGGTTGCGTGGATTCTTTGGATGAGGGCTGAGGGCTGAGGGCTGAGAAAAGATCAAGACTGGCGACGCCTCGCTCTTGCTGGCCAGCCCCCAGCCCTCAGCCCTGACAAAGCACGGCGCCGCACGGCGGCGCCGGCACATTCACTTCACGGCAACCTGCTTCGCCTTCGTCGCGACGATCCACGCGTCCGTCCTCGCTTCGAGCACGTCGAGCGGCAGCGCGCCGCCGTTGAGGATCTCGTCGTGGAACGCGCGGATGTCGAACTTGTCGCCGAGTTGCGTCTTGGCGCGCTCGCGCAGCTCGAGAATCTTCAGCTGGCCCATCTTGTACGACAGGGCCTGGCCCGGATAGGCGATGTAGCGATCGGTCTCGGACTGGATCGACGGTTCGTCCTGCGAGGAATGCGCATGAAAATAGTCGACCATCTGCTGGCGCGTCCAGTGTTTGTAGTGCACGCCAGTGTCGAGCACGAGGCGGTTCGCGCGCAGCAGTTCGTCCGACAGGTGACCGTAGTAGCTCAGCGGGTCCTGGAAGAACCCGACTTCCTTGCCGAGGCGTTCCGAATACAGCGCCCAGCCTTCGGCGTAGGCGTTGTAGCCGGCCTGCTGGCGGAACGGCGGCAGGCCCGGCAGCGTCTGCGCGATCGAGATCTGCATGTGGTGGCCCGGCACGCCCTCGTGATACGCCGTCGTCTCGATGTTCGTGATCGTGCGGTTGGCGAAGTCGTAGGTGTTGACGTAGACGCGGCCCGGACGCTTGCCGTCGGGCGTGCCCTGGTTGTACTGCGCGCCGCTGGCTTCCTTCTCGCGGAACTCCTCGACCGGCAGCACCTCGACCTTGGTCTTGGGCAGCAGGCCGAACAGCTCCGGCAACTTCGGCTGCATCTGGTCGATGTACTTTTTATACAAATCCACGATCTGCTGGCGCGAGGTCGCGTGCGTCTTCGGATCCTTGTCGAGCGCGGCGCGCATGGTCGGCAGGTCCTTGTAGCCGAGCTGCACCGCGACCTTCGTCTGCTCGGCTTCGATGCGCGCGACCTCGGCCAGGCCGATCTGGTGGATCTCCTCGGGCGACTTGTTCGTCGTGGTCTGGTTCTCCACGTCGTAACGATACAGCGCGTCGCCGTTCGGCAACGCCCACAGGCCCGGTTCCGTGCGGCCCTTCGGGGCGTAATCCTTGGCGATGAAGTCGGACAGCTTCTTGTACGCCGGGCGCACCTTGCCATCGACCGCCGCGATCACCGCATCGTGCAGGCGCTTGCGATCGGCTTCGGGAATGCCGTCGGCAAATTTCGCGACTGGTTTGCCGAACACGCTGGCTTCGCCGGCCGGCTCGGCGATCGACTGGCACTGCGTGACGACTTTCTCGAGCAGGAAGCGCGGCGGCATGAGCTTGTCCTTCTCGCCCTGCTCGAGCACGGCGATCAACTGGTCGATCACGCGCGGCACCTGGTTCAGGCGCGCCACGTAGTCCTCGTAGTGCTTCGTGCTGTCGAACGGCAGCGCGGTGACGAACTGCGCAAGCAGCAGGTGAACGCCGTTGAACTGGTCGACCGGCATCTCGATCAGCTTCAGGTCCACCGAGCGGATGCCGTCCTTGAGCTGGCGCACCATCAACTGCTGGTTCAAGCGGTCCTGTTCGTCGAATCCGGTCGTGTCGATCGCTTCGAAGCGCGCGATGAACGCCTGCGCGTCCTTCTTCTGCTTCTGCGCATGCGCGATCGAGAAATCGCTGAACTTGTCGTTGTAGCGATAGTCGCCGAGGATCGTGGCGAATTCCGGCGATTCCTTGAGTTGGTATTCCCACTGCTCGGCGAGCAGTTCGTTCAGCGCTTTCACGCGGGCCTGCACATCCGCTGCAGGCGCCGCATGCGCGGTCGCCGCGCCGAACGCGGCGACAAGAGCGAGCGCCATCGTAGTTCTGACAATCCGATTCATCTTGCTTTCCCCAACGGTAGAGAGCGCGCAGTGTCGGCGCCTGTCGGCGGCGCGACTAGTGTAGAAAGTCAGTAGACCTTGCGGCCTACAGCGATGCGGCCCGAGGCGGAGCCGCGGCCAGGCTCGTAGGATGTGGTGAACGTCAGTGAACCGCATCGGTCGCGATCGATGCGGTGCGCCTGCGGCGCATCCTACCCACTATCGACAGCGCGAACCAAGCGGGCGCTCTGCTATTCCGTCGCCCCTCGCCCCTCGCCCCTGCTCTTCACTGCGCGAGCTTATGGTCGTAGCTGACCACGCGCGTCAGCTTCCAGCGATCGCCATCCTTCTTCCACAGGTGCAGGAACTGCGCGGACTCGGTCATCCGGTCCGGCTTGCCGTCTTCTATTGCATAGAAATCATGCCGGCCGGTTTCGACCGCGCCATAGTTGTTGAGCGGATAGACCGCCATCGTGCCCTTGACCAGCTCCCTGCGCGCACGGAAATCGACGCCCTTTTCGATGCGCTCGCAGTGCTTGGCGATATCGTCGACGAATTGCGCGCCGGATTTTTCGCTCAGGCCATCCTTGTCGTGGTAGAACTCGAAATCGTCGGCGACCAGCTCGCGCACCGCCTTGACGTCGCAGCTATTGAACACGGCATCGAACAACGACTTGTCCGCCGCGGCGATTTCGTCGGACAACGCCTGGCTCGCCGCCGGACCGGCGCGCAGATTCACGGCGGCCTTGGGCTTGGCGCCGGCCTGAGCCGGTTCGGCGCCAGCGCACAAGGCGCTGGCGGTCAGCGCCACGAGCGCCGCTGCGACAATCTGCGTTTTTCTCATGCGCATTCGCTCCTCGCTGTCGGGTTGCGGAAAGTCAGACGCTGCGTGTTGCGATTGCCGGCGACACCCGCGCTGCGCGAGTGGCCGGACCAAGCACCGCGAGCTGGCCAAGCACCCACAGCACGACGAATCCGACCGGCAGGTAGCCCCATGGCAGCAGCTTGGCTTCCGAGACGTGCGCCATCAGCCAGAAGCTGAATCCGTACGACAACACGGCGCCGAGCACGAGTCCGCCGCTCGTGATCAGGAAATTCTCGGTCAGGAAGTAACGCAATATCGAACCGCGGGTCGCGCCGAGCGCGCGCCGCGTGCCGATCTGCTTCCTGCGTTGCGTCACCCAGAAGCTGGCCATGCCGACGATGCCGAGCGCCGTGATCGTCAGCAGGCAGAAAATCACCGTGCCGAGGATGATCATCATCGCGCGATCTTCGGAATAGCATTCGGCGCGGATCTTCTCGATGCTCTTGAGGCTGCGCACGATGCGGTTGTGGTTGCTCTCGATGAGCTTGCTCTCGACCGTCTTCATGAGTTCGTCGCGGCGGCCGGACTCGGCGCGGACGAGATAGGCAGTGCTGCTGCCGTAGGCCGTGAACTGCGGGACGAGAACTGAATGCTCGACCGCGGTGCGGTCGCCGTTGTAGGAGAAGCCGCGCGGCCACGGCACGATCATGCGGTCGACCACGCCGATGACGGTCTGCGGTTTGCTCTTGTCCGGATCGCCGAGGTACATCTGCTTGCCGATTGCGTCCTGTCCCGGGTACAGCTTTTCGGCCAGCGCCTTGGTTATGATGATGCTCGGCGGCCAGTCGACCGAACCGCGATCGCGAACGCTGATCTCCTCCTGCTTGAAGTTGCGGCCGGCGACCAGCTGCAGGCCATAGGAGTTCAGGCCGTGCTCGTCGACGAAGTAGATCGCCGCGCCTGTCGTCGCGACTTTCTGGCCAGGGGCCATCATGATCGCCTCGCTCCAGCCGCTGTCGGCCATCGGCGTCGTGTTCATCGGGCTGGCATCGGCGACGCCAGGCAGGCCGCGGATCATCGCGAGGTCTTCGGCAAACGCGTTCTTCGTGTTGAAGCTCGCGCCGAAGCCGTTGCTCGTGATCCGGAACGTGTCGGCCTCGTTCATGCCGCTCGGCCGGTTCATCGTCTCGATGCGCTGACTGATGATGAACAGGGCGTTGCAGACGATCGCCAAGGTCAGCGCGATCTGCAGGCCGATGAGGATCAGCGCAACCTTGCTGCGCATCAGGGCGGAAATGATTGGGCGGATTTCCATGTGTGTGCTCCCGAAGTTCTCTAGTTGCCGTCATTCCCGCGCAAGCGGGAATCCATTTTTTGCTTTTCCCCGGGCGACTGGGCCGAGACGATCAAGATGGATCCCCCGCTTGCGCGGGGATGACGAAAAAATATTTTTCCGCGTGCTCTCACTGTGTCTTCAACTGCGCAGCCGGCGCGACCTGGCAAGCGCGCCAGGTCGGGTACAACCCGGCCAGCACCGCGGCGGCGATCGCCAGGGCGATCGTCGTGGCGACCATCGACCAGTCCAGGCGCGCGACGTTGGCATACGACTCGTACAGCAAGCGCACCATCCACAGTCCGACCAGCGTGAGCAGCAGGCCTAATACACCGCCGCTGACGCCGATCACGCCGGACTCGATGATGTACTGCGAGAACAGCTGCGGCTTGCTCGCGCCAAGCGCGCGGCGCAGGCCGATCTCACCGGTCTTGCGCATGAATTTCGCCAGCAGCAGGCCGATCGTGTTGACCAGGCAGACGAGCAGGAATGCGAACGACAAGCCAACCTGCACCTCGACGTCCTTCGGCACGACCTTCTGGTTCTCGAGCCATTCGGTGACGTTGTACAGGCGATTGTTCATCGGCCGCGGGAAACGCCCAAGTTTCTTTTGCTCGTTGACGTAGTTTTCCTGGAACGACTTGTATTCGGCCACGCGTGCCGGCGAATCGAGCTGCACCCAGAATTGCTGCCAGATGCACTCGGACGCGAGGTAGGCTTCCCAGCCCGGTTCGCTGTTTTTCCAGCAGCTGTTGTTGCCAGACGCATTGCTCTTGTTCTCGATCACCGTCGTGTACGGCACGTAGAATTCCTCGGGATCGTTCAGCGTGCCGTTGGTCAGGTCGTAGTATTTGATGCGCGGCTTCCAGTAGCCGAGCACGCCGACGACGGTGTAGTCGATCTCGTTCATGCGCACTTTCTTGCCGACGCTGTCCTGGCCGCCGAAGAGTTTTTCGTTGGTCTCCTTGCTCAGCACGACGACGCGGCCGTGCCCTGTGTCCTGGGCATGATCCCAGCCGCCGCCGTACTGGAACGGCGGCTCGAACATCGCGAAGAAATCGCCGTAGGTCGCGCGGCCGAGCGCCAGGAACGGCTTGACCTCGGGATTCTCCGGCTGGATCGGATAGGCCACCTTGAACATCGCCGCCTGCTTGTCGGCCTTGCCGGCCTCCATCAGCGCCTGCGCATCGCGATAGGTGACCTGATCCGGCGGATTGCCGGTTTCCTGGTCGTACGCCTGGTTCGGATCCCAGTTGTCGAGCTGCACGTAGTGCAGCTTGTCGCTCTTCCACGGAATCGGATCGCTACCCATGACATGCAGCAATGTCAGCGACGTCATCGTCGCGGCGATGCCGAGTGCGATGCCGAGCACCATGAGCGCGGTCAGGACCGGGTTGCGCTTGAGGCTGATGAGGCCGAGTTGCAGGTAGTAGTTGAACATGGTCGTCGGAGCCTAGGGGCGAGGGACGAGGGACGAGGGACGAGTAAAAAGCAGGGTTTCGGGGGCAATTGGAATCACGCGACAGCCTCCACGTTCGTTCCCTCGCCCCTCGCCCCCAGCCCCTCGCCCCTTAGCCTCGGTTCTTCCTCGAAGTCAGTGACCTGGCCGTCAATGATGTGCACGTTGCGCTGCGCGCGCGCGGCCAGTTCGGGATCGTGCGTGACCATGATGATCGTCGTGCCCTGGCGATTGATCTCCTCGAGCAGTTCCATGACGCCGCGCGCCATCAGCGAATCGAGGTTGCCGGTCGGTTCGTCGGCCATCAGCAGTTTCGGTGAGCCGGCGAGCGCGCGCGCGATCGCGACGCGCTGCTGCTGGCCGCCGGACAGTTCGGCCGGATAGTGCTTCATGCGCGAGGCCAGACCGACGCGGGTCAGTGCCTCGTCGATGCGGCGCTTGCGCTCGGCGGCCGGGAAGCGGCGATAGCGCAACGGCACGTCGACGTTGTCGAACAGGTTGAGGTCGGGGATCAGGTTGAAGCTCTGGAAGATGAAACCGATCTTCTCGTTGCGCAGGCGCGAGCGCTGGTCGTCGTTCATGCCGTGCACGTCGACGCCGTCGAGCCAGTATTCGCCGCCGCTGAAGTCCTCGAGCAGGCCGGCGATGTTGAGGAACGTGGTCTTGCCTGAACCCGACGGTCCGGTCACGGCGACGAACTCGCCCTCGCGCACGAGGATCGAGAAATCGCGCAATGCATGCGTCTCGACCATGTGGGTCCGGTATACTTTGGAAAGATGCGACATTTTCAGCATGGCGAGTCCTTGGCGTTGCGGTTGCGGTATTGGTTGGATGCGGGTGTGGGGTTCAGGGTTGCGTTGTTCGAAAATGACGGTAGCCGAAACCGGTAGCTGGAGATCCAGAGCGCGGTGAACGGTCGCCCTCCGGTTACCGGCTCCCGGCTCCCGGCTGCCGTCTCTTGATTCATGCACGCCGCGCTCAATTCAGCACCACACGCGGCGCCGCATTGAACGCATCCGTGCCGGAGATGACGATGCGATCGCCTTCCTTGACGCCGGACACGAGTTCGACTGCATTGAGACTGGTTGCGCCGACCTGGATCGGTGTGCGCTCGGCGACGCCGTTGCGCACGACGTAGGCGACGCGTCCGGCGCCCGAGTCGACGAACGGGCCGCGCTCGACCATCAGCACGTTCGGATGTTCGTCGATCAGGATGCGCGTGGTCAGGCGCTGGTTCTGGCGCAGGCCGGCCGGCTTGTGCTCGCCGAAGCGCACGCGCGCGACGACCTGGCCTTCGACCACTTCGGGCGACACCGCCGACAGCGCGCCGACGTATTTTTCGCCGCCGTCGAGGATTTCCGCCGGCATGTCGATCGCCAAATCGTGGGCGAAGACTTCCGGCACCTGCAATTCGATTTCGAGCGCCGACAAGTCCACGACCGTCAGCAACGCGACATTCGCCGCGACGTTGGCCTTCTGCTGCACGAGCAGCTGGCCGACCTGGCCGGATACCGGCGCGCGCACCTTGAGCATTTCGACCTGGCGCTCGAGGTCGGCAACGAGCAGCTTCTGCCGGTCCAGCGACAGACGCTTCGTGCGCAGTTCGAATGCCAGCGTCTCGTCCTGCAACTTCGAATCGGCCTGCGCATGCTCGACTTCGATCGCGGCTTTTGCCAGCGCATCCTTCGCGCGCAGCACGTTGATCTCCGGAATCGCGCCGGCCTTGAAGCCGCGCTCGTTGCGGTCGACGTCGCGCGCGGCCGTCTGCTGGTCGATCATGGCCTGGTCGTAGGTCTTCTTCGCCGTCAGCTGCTTCTGGCGATTGTCGATGCTGGTGCGCTCGACCTCGATGCCCAGGCTGTCGAACGTCGACTTTTCCTGCGCCAGCTTGCTGGTCAGTTCCGGACTGTAGACTTCGGCCAGCACCTGGTCCTTCTCGACCTTGTCGCCGGCGTGCACGTCCAGCGTGACGGTGCCAGCGGTGTTCGCGTACAGCGTCGGACTGACCGCGGCAACGACCTTGCCCTGCGCCGAGATGTCGCGCGTGAGCGTTCCGCGCTTGACCGCGGCGATGCGCACGCTCGAAGAGCTGACGGCGGAACCGGCGGAGATCAGCCGAGCGACCGTCGGCACGACCCAGATCAGGGCGACAAGCACGGCAGCGGCAGCTGCACCGATGACGATCCAGCGCTTGCGCGATGAATGCGTGGTTTCGATACGGCGGTCCTGGGCGGAGGTGTCGCGGATCATCTTTAAGGTTTCCGTTGCTCGGGTTCGGCGAAATTCGCCACTTGACCTCATTGAGCAACGCCTGTGCCAAGCGCCAGAAATGCCGCAACAGATTGATCCACCAAGCTAATTATTCCGTTTGCCAGCGCATCCAAGTGTCCGGTCGAACAGTGCGGACAACCGCGCGGACAGGCGTCCGCGGGCGGACAACCTTATTCACTTGCGACCAATACGTCCGCTGGTGCATCTATGGAGGCAGGCTTGGTGCTGCGCGCTTGTACTAGGCGCGCTAAAGAGTGATGCACTAGACCTGGTCGTCATTCCCGCGAAAGCGGGAATCCATTTTGCTCCTGTTGCTGGGCATCGCTGGATCAGGATGGATCCCCGCTTTCGCGGGGATGACGACACATTTCATTGTTCGCGCGAGGCACCCGATTGAGCGAAGCATTCTCACAACTCGAAGTGCCGGCCAGCCTGATTGACCGCGCACGTGCCGGCGAGCTCGCGGCGTTCGAACAGATCTACCGCCGCTTCGAGCGGCCGGTGTACACGCTCGCCTTGCGCATGCTGGCCGATGCGGAGTCGGCGCGCGAAGTGCTGCACGATGCGATGCTCAAGGTATTCCAGCGCATCGATCAGTACCGCAACGACGCGCCGTTCTGGGCCTGGCTGCGGCAGATCGTCATGAACGAAGCACTGATGCGCCTGCGCCGCGATCGTCGCTTCGACGTCGACGCAGGCGCCGAGACCGACGAAATCGTCGACGGCGACGCTCCGCCCTGGGTGCGTGCCGATGCGCTGGCGCTGGAACGCGCGCTCGGCAAGCTGCCGGCGCTGACGCGCAGCGTGCTGTGGATGTATCACGTCGAAGGTTATTCGCACCCCGAAATCGCCGGCCTGGTCGGCAAGACTGTCAGCTTCTCCAAATCGCAGGTCGCACGCGGCACCGCCCGTCTGCGCGACCTGCTCGCCCCCGTAACGGAACATGTGTCATGCCGAATCCAGACATCGATGGCGCTGTGATGCCCTTGCCCGAAGCCCTGCGCGCGCTGCCGCAGGTGGCGCCGGCGCAGAGCGCGTGGCCGCAGCTGGCCGCACAGTTAGCGGCGAAAGGCGCGCGCGATCGCGCAAGTCCGCGCCGGCGCTACTACATTCCCGCCGCGATCGCCGCGGGCACCGTGCTGGCGGTCGTAGCAGGCGCGCTTCTGCATCTCAGCCCTCAGCCCTCAGCCCTCAGCCCTCAAGTTGCGACCGTTTCGCAGGTCCCCGCATCTTCCAGTACAAATGCGGCAAACACCACAAATGCCACAAATCCACAAACAGCGGCTGACGCCGGCGAGCAACTCGCAGCACTGCAGCAACGCTCGCAGGAACTCGAGCACTGGCTGCGCGAGACCAGCCGCGCGGCAGCCCCGCTGTCGGGTCAGGACCTGGCCGCGGCAACGGAGATCGAGGACATGATCGGCATGGTCGACATGCAGCTCGGCGCGCAGCAAAGCAACGGCGGCTTGCCGCTGTGGCGCCATCGTGTCGCGCTGCTCGAGGACCTGACGGTCCTGCGCTATTCAAGCTACAGCCTGGCCGCAAGCGGCCTCGACGCGAAGGCGTTGATTCCAACCAACTCGACAAATTGAGGTTCATGAACATGCATCGCACCACCCGCAACGTCGTCTACCGCCGCAGTCTGCGCCAGGCCTGCCTGGCCGGCGCGATCGCGCTGGTTTTCTGCAGCGCCGGCGCCCTCGGCGCAGAGGCTGCCGCGAAAGCGCAGCCGGCAGCCAGCGCCGCGGCCGCGCCTGTCGCCGCGCCGGCGGCCGCGGACACCGAGCAGGCACGCAAGGATCTGGAACAAATGCGCCAGCAGATGCGCGAGATGTCGAAGAAGATGGCGGAACTGTCCGCCAGGCTCGGCGACGTCGGGCCGCGCGCTTACGCTTATCGCTATTTCGCCGATTCGGATCGCGGCATGATCGGCGTCGTATTCAACGATGACGAACAGGCTGGCGCCAAGGGCCTGCGCGTCGACGCGGTGACGCCGGGAGGACCGGCCGACAAGGCCGGCGTGCGGCACGGCGACGTGATCACGAGCGTCGACGGCAAGCCGGTTCCCGCCGGCGATGGCGGACGCATGTCCCTGCCGCTGGGCGAACTGAAGGTCGACCAGACGATCAAGCTCGGCGTGCTGCGCGATGGCAAGACCATGGATATTGCAGTCAAGGCCGAGCGTCGCGAACCGTTCAACATGGCCTACGCGCTCGGTGACGGCGACATGCACGATTTCGAGCATTTGCCGCCGGATTTCGACAAGCGCATTCACGAACGCGTGGAACAGGCGATGCAGCGTGCGCATGTCGCCGAGCGCGCCAGCGAAAGCGCCACTCATGCCCTGGAGCACCTGAGCTTCTCCTCGCCGTGGTGGGGTTTGAACCTGGCCAGCCTCAATGCCGACCTCGGCAGCTATTTCGGCGCCGACCACGGCGTACTGGTGCTGTCCGCGAAGGACGATGCGCTCAAGTCGCTCAAGTCCGGCGACGTGCTGCTCGATATCGACGGCAAGAAAGTCGAGCGGCCGGAAGACGCGTTGCGCCTGCTGCGCGAGCGCCCGGCCGGCAGCGACCTGAAAGTGCAGGTCCTGCGCCAGCACAAGACGCAGACGCTGAGCATGAAGGCGCCGGACTACAAAGGCATGTTCATCCCGCCGCCACCGGTCGCGCCGACGCCGCCGACGGCGCCGACCGCACCGATGCCGCCCGCGCCGCCCACGCCTCGCGTCGCGCGTCCGGCCGCACCTCCGGCACCGCCGCCACCACCACCGCCGCCGGGCGATCACGATACGGCGTGAGCGGAATTTGGGCGAGTCCGTCATCTTTGACTCGACCTTCGCTTGCCCGTTTTATTCTAATGGCTCGTCATCCCGGCGCACGCCGGGATCCAGCTCTCATTTGTCATATCGAAAAGCTGGATTCCGGCTTACGCCGGACTGCGGAGGCAGGCCGAAAAATGCTCCTGCATTTTCGGCATTTCCACC
>DATIEJ010000128.1:0-13530 GCA_035455825.1 Rhodanobacteraceae bacterium
TGATCGCGTTGCGCACGAACATCGACTGGTCGCCGATCGCCTTGACCTCGAGGTTGTCCGGCAGCGAGGGCTTGAGTTCCTCGAGCAGCTTCTTGACGCCATCGATGATGTCGAGCGTCGAGGTCGCGCCGTTCTTGAACACGCTCATCAGCACCGAGCGGCCGCCGTCGACGTGGACGATGTTGCCCTGCACCGCGCTGCCGTCGCGCACGTGGGCCACGTCGCGCACGTAGACCATTGCGCCGTTGACGGTCTTGATCGGCAGGTCGCCCAGCGCGTTGATGTCGGACGGCGCGTTGTTGAGGTTCACCGTGTATTCGAACGTGCCGATCTTCTGCGTTCCGGCCGGCACGACGAGGTTCTGCGCGGCCAGTGCGTTGGACACGTCCTGCGCGGTCAGGCCACGCGCCTGCAATGCGGCGCTGTCCAGGTCGATCTGCACCTGGCGTGACTTGCCGCCGAACGGCCACGGAATCGCCGCGCCCTGCACCGTGACCAGGCGCGTGCGCAACTGGTTCATGCCCAGATCGGCGAGCGCCTGCTCCGAAAGCCCCTTGCCGGACAGCGCGAGCTGCAGGATCGGCACGGTCGAGGCGCTGTAGTTCAGGATCAGCGGCGGCGTCGTGCCGGGCGGCATCTGCTTGGTCATCGTCTGCGAAATCGCGGTGACCTGCGCGTTCGCCATGTTGATGTCGACGGTCGGGTGGAAGAAGATCTTGACGATGCCGAAGCCGGTGTACGAACTCGCCTCGATGTGCTCGATGTCGTTGACCGTCGTCGTCAGCGCGCGCTGCGACGGTGTCGTGATGCGGCCGGACATCTGATCGGGCGGCAGGCCGGCGTACTGCCAGGCGAGCGCGACGATCGGGATATTGATGTTCGGAAAGATGTCGGTCGGCGTACGCAACAGCGCCAGCGTCCCCATGATCAGGATCAACAGGGCGAGCACGACGAACGTGTACGGGCGCTGCAGCGCGATGCGAACGATGCCGACCATGCGAACCAATCCGGAAACCTGAAAACGGCAGGTTGGATTATCGGGCCGCGCCGAAGATTTCCGAGGGTGGGGAAGATGAAGATTTCTTCATGTCGCAATCTCCCCTTCTCCCGCTGGCGGGAGAAGGTGCCGAAGGCGGATGAGGGTGGCGCATCAGAAGAGGACGCCGCCCGACCGAGCGCCACCCTCACCCGCCACGCTGCGCGCGGCGGCCTCTCCCGCCAGCGGGAGAGGCGATTGATGCGTCCTAACGTGCTGCTACGCCGTGCGCGCACCCGCACTGGCGCACTGCCAGCAATACAACGTCATGCGCGCGCCGCCGCCGTCGTTGTCGCCGATTTCCAGGCAATAGCCGTGCAGCTTGGCGATCGCGGCGACCACCGACAGGCCGAGGCCATAGCCGGTGCCTTCGCCGTCGCCGTCGCCGGCCGTGGTCCGGCTGCGATAGAAGCGGCGCAGCACCGCTTCGCGCTCGCCTGCCGGCACGCCCGGACCGCTGTCGACGATTTCGATGCGCGTGCCGGAGGATTGCGCGCTCGCGCGCAGTTCGACCTTGCCGCGCGCCGGCGTGAACTTGATCGCATTGTCGACCAGGTTGCTGATCGCTTCGAACAGCAGCGGCGCATCGCCCTGCACATGCGGCAGCGGCTCGGCCACCAGCGCAAGGGCGATGCCCTTCTCCTCGGCCACCGGCGCGTACAACTCGTGCACGCGCTGCAGCGTCTCGCCGAGATCGACCTCGGCGAATCCGGCGTGGCGGCGCAGGTCTTCGAGCTCGGAGATGCGCAACAGCGCGCGGAACCGGTCGAGCAGCGAATCGACGTCGACGATGCAGCGTTCGACCAGGGCGGCGCGCGGATCGTTCGCGTCGCTGTGCTGCTGCACGCGGTACAGCTGCGCGCGCAGGCGCGTCAGCGGCGTGCGCATGTCGTGCGCGATCGCGTCGGTCACGCCCTTGACCTCGCCGAGCAGGCGTTCGACCTCGTCGAGCATGCGGTTCACTATCGCCGCGAGCATGTCGAGCTCGTCGCGCCGGCCCGACAGCGGAAGGCGCACGCCGAGATCGCCGCGCATGACCGGCTGGATCGCCGTTTCGATCGCGCGCACGCGCTTGAGCGGGCCGCGGCTGAGCAGATAGCCGCCGATCAGACCCGGAATCAGCAACAGGGACAGCGCCCAGCCGAGCGCATTGCGCGTCATCGCGCCGATGCGATCGGCAACGCTGGTGTAGCGCGCGAGAACGAGCAAGTCCCCGGTGTTCAGTCGCAGCGCGACAGCGAGCGCGCGCGCGTCGCGTTGACCGCTGGTCGTCTGCAGCCCCTTCGGCAGGGGCTGGATCGTTCCGTCGGGCGGCAACCCTTCGGGCACGCGATCGATGTTGCCGGAAAGATACGCGCCATTCGCGTCGAACAGTCCGAAGTACATGACGCCGCGCAGATCGAGCTGGTTCGTCGCCGCCATCATCGCCGGCAGGTGCTCGCGATCGACCGTGGCGAGATAGTGCACGCGCTGTTCGAGGATCTCGCCGACGACGCGATCGAGAAACTGCGTCGTCTGCCAGCTGATCGCACCGACCAGCACGACACTCCAGGCGAGGAAAAAAGCGCCATAGATCACGATCAGGCGCACCGCGCTGGGCCGCCAGCCGGTGTCGAGCGGCGCCGGTTCCGGCAAGCGTGTCGGCTCGGCCGTGTTCACTCGGCCGCCTGGATCTTGTAACCGCAGCCGCGCACCGTGCGGATCAGCGTCGGTCCGCCGCCGGCATCGACCTTGCGCCGTAGACGCGCGATGTGCACATCGATCACGTTCGTGCCGGGATCGAAGTGATAGCCCCAGACGCTTTCGAAGATCATCGTGCGCGTCAGTACCTGGTCGGAATTGCGCATCAGGAATTCGAGCAGGCGGAACTCGAGCGGCAGAAGTTCGAGCGTCGCCTCGCCGCGGCGTGCGCGGCGCGCGATCAGGTCGAGTTCGAGGTCGCCGACACGCAGCACCGTGTCCGGCGCACCGGCGCGGCGGCGGCGCAACAGCACTTCGACGCGCGCGGCCATCTCGTCCGGCGCGAACGGCTTGGTCAGGTAGTCGTCGCCGCCGGCGCGCAAGCCGCGCACGCGCGCATCGACGTCGCTCAGTGCGCTGATCATCAGCACCGGCGTGTCGACCCCGGCGCGACGCAGTTCGGTCACGACGGCCAGGCCATCCATGCCCGGCAGCATGCGGTCGAGCGTGATCGCGTCATAGCCGCCGTGCAGTGCCTGATCCAGACCCGCACGGCCATCACCGACGCATTCGACTTCGTTGCCGTACGCCTGCAACTCCGACACGATTTCGCGTGCCGTGACCGGGTCGTCTTCGATCGTCAGGATTCTTGCCATGACCTGCATCTTGGGCCGATGAGGGCATATTACTGCAGGCGGGACGCATCGCGTCGGCATGCGCGGCGCCGCGCGCGGCCCTACAATCGGCGCATCGTCACTACTGCCGGTCCTGAGGGATGAGCGCTGTCCTGGTCTTCTGCACGTGTCCCGACGAGGCCGTTGCCGAGCGCATCGCCGGTGCGTTGGTCGAAGAACGACTTGCGGCCTGCGTAAACCGCCTTGCGGCAGTTGCGTCGACCTATCGCTGGAACGGTGAAATCTGCCGCGACAGCGAATCCCTCCTGCTGATCAAGACGACGAGTGAACGTTTCGCCGCGTTGCGTGAACGTATCGTGGCGCTGCATCCGTATGAACTCCCCGAGGTCATCGCGGTCGATATCGCGCGGGGCCTGCCAGCGTATCTGGACTGGATTGCTTCCGAAACGCAGCCTTGATGCAAGTTCGGCGCGTCCGCGCCGGTCGTTTGTGGACTATTTGAAAATTGCGGCCATGAATGGCCGCTTCTTGACCTCGCGATCATGGATGAGCACATAAACTCTGAGACAATTGATCCATGAAACGACTGCAAACCGCGCTGTACCTGTTCCTCGCCCTGCTTGGCAGCACGCCCGCGTGGGCCGCCGAGGAGGACAATCTTCTACCGGTCGAGGAAGCTTTCAAGGTCGAGGCGCACGCGGTCGACCGCGCCACGATCAAGCTCGACTTCAAGATCGCCGACGACTATTACCTGTATCGCGAGCGCATGAAGACCAGGAGCGTGGATGCCAGCGTCACGCTCGGCGCGCTCGATCTTCCAGCCGGTGAGAAGAAGCACGACGAATTCCTCGGCGACGTCGAGGTGTACCACCACGGCTTGAGCGCGACTCAGCACCTGACTGCTCCGCCGTCCGCCACAAAGGTCGCGCTCGAACTGCGCTACCAGGGTTGCCACCAGGTCGATCCGAAGATCTGCTTCCCGCCGCAGAAGGTCGTCTTGAACGTCGACCTGCCTGCGGCGGCGGCCGGTGCCGGCGCGGCTTCGACGTCGTTGAGCGCAGCACTGGCCGCGCCGGCGCCGGGCGCGGGAATTCTCGGCGACAACCAGCCGCTGCCGCCCGAGCAGGCGTTCGTCTACGAGGCGATCGCAACGGGCGCGAACGAGGTGCTGGCGCGCTTCACGATGCCGAAGGGCTACTACCTGTATCGCGACAAGACTAGTTTCCGTCTCGCCGACGGCGGCGACGCGAAACTCGCCGCGCCGCGCTGGCCGGCCGGTGAGCAACATACCGATGAAAATTTCGGCGCGACGACGGTTTACTTCAACCAGGTCGAAGTGCCGTTGCCGGTTTCGCGCAGCGCTACGGCGGCGCACAGCGTGAATGTCGAGAGCAGCTTCCAGGGCTGCAAGGAAAACAGCGTGTGCTATCCGGTCATGACGCGCCAGGTGCGCGTCGACCTGCCGGCCGCTGGCGCAACCGCTTCTTCCGCTGGCGCGACCGGCGCGGTTGAAGCAGCTGCGCCAGCGGCCGGCGATTTCGGCGGCGAGGCGGGCCAGGTGCAGCGCGCGCTGCACGGTTCGCACCTGGCCGGGCTGTTCTGGTTTTTCGTCTTCGGCCTGGGTCTTGCGTTCACGCCGTGCGTGTTTCCGATGATCCCGATCCTGTCCGGCATCATCGCCGGCGCCGGCGACAACATCTCGACCCGGCGCGCGATCGTGCTTTCGGTCGTGTACATCCTGGCCAATGCGGCGATCTTCACGATCGCCGGCGTGATCGCCGGCCTGGCCGGCAAGAACCTGCAGGCCGCATTCCAGACGCCCTGGGTGCTGTGGAGTTTTGCCGGGCTGTTCGTGTTGCTGGCGCTGTCGATGTTCGGTTTCTACGAACTGCAGCTGCCCAGTTCATGGCAATCGAAAATCGCGAATGTCAGCAACACGCAGTCGGGCGGCTCGCTGACCGGCGTCGCGGTGATGGGCGCGCTGTCGGCGCTGATCGTCGGCCCGTGCGTGACGCCGCCGCTCGCAGCGGCCGTTATCTATATTGCGGAAACGCACGATCCGGTGTTCGGCGGCGCGGCACTGTTCGCGCTTGCGCTCGGCATGGGTGCGCCGCTGATCGTGTTCGGCGCCAGCGCCGGCAAGCTGCTGCCGCGAGCCGGGGCATGGATGGACGCGGTCAAGGCCGTGTTCGGCGTGACCTTCCTTGGCCTGGCGATCTGGATGCTGTCGCGCATTCTCGATGGCACCTGGATCATGCTGATGAGCGGCGCGCTCGCCGTCGCCTGCGCGGTCTATCTCGGCGCACTCGAGCGGCTGCCGGAAGGCGCATCCGGCTGGTGGCGGCTGTGGAAAGCGCTCGGCGTGGTCCTGCTGATTGCCGGCGCGGCCGAACTGATCGGCGCGGCGGCCGGGTCGAACGATCTGCTGCAGCCGCTGCGCGGACTGAGCGCGGGCAGTGCCGCGGGACCGGGCAACGCGGCCGCGGCGGAATTGCCGTTCAAGCGCATCAAGACATCAGCCGACGTCGATCGCGAGCTCGTGGCCGCCAAGGCGGCCGGCAAGCCCGTCATGCTCGACTTCTACGCGGACTGGTGCGTGTCGTGCAAGGAAATGGAAAAGTTTACTTTTTCAAAATCCGAGGTGCGCGCGGCGCTGGCCGGCTTCGTCCTGCTGCAGGCCGACGTCACGAAGAACGACGACGACGACCAGGCGCTGATGCGCCGCTATCGCATCGTCGGCCCGCCCGACACGCTGTTCTACGGGGCCGATGGCGCCGAGAGACCGGCGCTGCAGCTGGCCGGATTCGAAGAGACCGCGAAGTTCCTCGAGCGCGTCTCCGCCGCGACGAAGTAAATTGGCCCTCGCCTTTCTACTGGACGTTCCCGGAGTGGAAGCTCTTTTTTTGGCTCGTCATTCGGCGAACGCCGGAATGACGAGCTAAAAGATGATAATGACGAGCTCACGGGCTCCGGCTGCGCCAGAGCGAGGCGCCGGATGACCAGCCCCCGTTGAAGACCCGGCTTTACCGGTTCGGCTGTTGAAACCGGCCGGACAGAAGGCGAGCCAAAGGCTTCGGCCATCTGGCTTGAACCCAACTGGCTTAAACTAGGCCCATGTTCGATCGCTCCAACCTGATTGTCGTCGCCGTCGCGATTCTCGGCGCTGTCCTAGGTCTGCTCGCGGGCGGCTGGTATCGCCAGGCGCCGGAAATGCCGACCCCGCCCGGCGTCTCGGTACTGCGCAAAGGCGACATGCGGGCCGATCCGGCACTGGCCGACCTCGAGGGCCAGCCGCGCCGCCTCGGCGAATGGGATGGCCGGCTTGTGCTCGTGAACTTCTGGGCCACATGGTGCGGGCCGTGTCGGGATGAAATGCCGTTGCTTGATCATTCCGGGGCGCTTTTTGCGGAAAAAGGCCTGCAGGTCGTCGGCATCGCGATCGATGATGCCGAGGCGGTGCGCGGTTTCCTCAAGGAGAACCCGGTGCGCTATCCGATCCTGCTGGATGTCGCGAACGGCGTCGATCCATCGGTCATCTTCGGCGATACGCGCCAGGTTTTGCCGTTTAGCGTGCTGATCGGGCGCGACGGCAGGATCGTCGACCAGCGCGCCGGATCGTTTTCCCAAAGTTCGCTGACTAGCTGGCTGCAGCCGCACCTGTAACCCCCTGATTAGTCCGCCGTTCCGGTCGTCCATCGGCAAATTTTCGCAAATTGTCGGCTAACGCCGGCGAACTAGGCATTATCGTGCTGGACAACGCCAAGGCGCTCGCGCACACTTGCGCGCCTCGACCGGGCCGAACGGCCGCCGATATTCGCGAAAAGTGGCAAAAATTCTCGTCCTGCATGGCCCGAACCTCAATCTGCTCGGCACACGCGAGCCGGAGGTCTATGGCCGCGCCACCTTGGCCGAAATCGATGCCGAACTCGTCGCGCGCGCAACCGAAGGCGGACACGATGTCGAAAGTTTCCAGTCGAATGCCGAGCACGAGTTGATCGGGCGCGTGCAGCGCACCCGGACCGACGGCACCGCCTTCATCCTGATCAACCCGGCCGGCCTGACGCACACGTCGGTCGCCCTGCGCGATGCCCTGGCGGCAGTCGGCGTGCCGTTCATCGAAGTACACCTGTCGAATATTCACGCGCGCGAGTCATTCCGCCATCACAGCTACTTCAGCGACCTGGCCGTCGGCGTCGTCTGCGGACTGGGACCCGCAGGCTACGGGCTGGCGCTGACCGCGGCGATGCAGCGATTGCAACGCGCCGACTGACCGACTCTTCTCAATCCAATCCGACGTTCCGCTCACGCGGCACTTTCAACGCAACGAGGCCCACCGTGGACCTGCGCAAGATCAAGAAACTCATCGACATACTCGAAGATTCCAACCTCGCGGAACTCGAGATCCGCGAAGGCGAAGAATCGGTTCGGCTGAGCCGGATGCCGAAAGGCTTCGCCGTCACCCAGAGTGCGGCTCCGCAGACGCAGGTGCATGTCGAACCGGCACGCGCGCCGGCGGCCGGCGCCCCCGCGCACGCTGCGGCAGCGCATGCGCCGGCCGTGCCCGGCGGGAAGGAATTGCCGGCCGGCCACGTGCTGCGCTCGCCGATGGTCGGCACGTTCTACGCATCGCCGAACCCGGACTCGCCGGCATTCGTGAAAGTCGGCCAGGCGGTCAAGGCCGGCGAGACGCTCGCGATCATCGAAGCAATGAAGATGTTCAACCAGATCGAGGCCGACATCGCCGGCACGATCGTGGCGGTGCTTGCGCAGAATGGCCAGCCCGTGGAATTCGACGAACCGTTGTTTGTTATTGGATAGGGCTGAGGGCTGAGGGCTGAGGGCTGAAAAGCTCTTGCCTTCGGCTCCCGCTCTTCCCTCAGCCCCAGGCCCTCAGCCCTCAGCCCTATGCTCGACAAAGTCGTCATCGCCAACCGCGGCGAAATCGCCCTGCGCGTGCTGCGCGCCTGCCACACGCTCGGCATCAAGACCGTCGCCGTGCACTCGACCGTCGACCGCAATCTCAAGCATGTCGGCATGGCCGATGAGTCGGTCTGCATCGGGCCGGCGCCGGCGGCGGAAAGTTACCTCAACACCCCGGCGATCATCGCGGCCGCGGAAGTCACCGATTCGACGGCGATTCATCCGGGCTACGGCTTCCTGTCGGAGAACGCCGACTTCGCCGAAAGAGTCGAGCAGTCCGGTTTCATCTTCATCGGACCCACGCCGAGCGTCATTCGCCTGATGGGCGACAAGGTGCAGGCAATCAGGGCCATGAAGGAAGCCGGCGTGCCGTGCGTGCCGGGCTCCGGCGGGCCGCTCGGCGACGATTCGGCCGAGAATGCGCGCATCGCGCGCGACATCGGTTACCCGGTGATCATCAAGGCGTCGGGTGGCGGCGGCGGGCGCGGCATGCGCGTCGTGCACACCGAGGCGCACCTGGGCAACGCCGTGTCGATGACCAAGTCCGAGGCCAAGGCCGCGTTCGGCAACGATCAGGTTTACATGGAGAAGTTTCTCGAAAATCCGCGTCACGTCGAGATCCAGGTTCTCGCCGACGGCCAGGGCAACGCGATCCATCTCGGCGAACGCGACTGCTCGATGCAGCGCCGCCACCAGAAGGTCGTCGAGGAGGCGCCCGCCCCCGGCATCAGCGCGGCGCAGCGCGAGCAGATCGGCAAGGTCTGCGTCGAGGCCTGCGTGCGCATCGGTTATCGCGGCGCCGGCACGTTCGAATTCCTGTTCGAGAACGGCAAGTTCTACTTCATCGAAATGAACACGCGCATCCAGGTCGAGCATCCGGTGACCGAGATGATCACCGGCGTGGACCTGGTGCGCGAACAACTGCTGATAGCCGCCGGCGAGAAACTCTCCTTGCGCCAGCAGGACATCAAGTTCACCGGCCATGCGATCGAGTGCCGCATCAACGCCGAGGACCCGAATACATTCATGCCGTCGCCCGGAACGGTCAAGCGTTTCCATCCGGCCGGCGGCCCGGGCGTGCGCATGGATACGCATATCTATGACGGCTACCGCATTCCTCCGAACTACGATTCGATGATCGGCAAGCTGATCGTGCATGGCCGCGACCGCGACACGGCGATCGCGCGCATGCGCATTGCGCTCGGCGAACTGGTCATCGACGGCGTCAAGACCAATATCCCGTTGCAGCAGCGCATCCTCGCCGACGGCGGCTTCCAGCGGGGCGGGCAGAACATCCATTACCTCGAGAAGCGCATTGCCGAGCAGAGGGAAACGGCGCTTGCGCTGGGGTGATCCGAGTGCCAAGTCGTATAGTCGTGAAATCGTACGGCCGCGAAGCTGTTCCCTGCGGCCTCGTTTGGTGGCGCGGCGAAGTCAGAGTTCCTGAACCCCTCTCCCTCCGGGAGAGGGGTTGGGGTGAGGGTCGGGGCTCGCAGCGACGCCGATAGAGACCCGACCCTCATCCGGCGCTTCGCGCCACCTTCTCCCGACGGGAGAAGGAAGAGCGCCGCAATCCACGTCTGCAACGGTTCTATTATACGTTTATACAAATGGCATGAGCTGGCTCGAACTCTCCCTCACGCTTCACGCCGCCCAACAGGAAAGCGTCGAAGCCGCGCTCGATGACTTGGGCGCGCTGTCGATCACGCTCGCCGACGCCGATGCCGACACGCCCGACGAGCGCGCGATCTTCGAGCCCGGTGTCGGGCAAACGCCGCTGTGGAACGACATCGTGCTGCAGGCCCTGTTCGCGGCCGACGTCGATCGCGCCGGCCTTGTGCACGCGCTGGCCGACCTCGTGCCGGAGCTCGCGCCGGACCGCATCGCGTTCCGCGACGTCGCCGACCAGGACTGGACACGCGCCTGGATGGATCAGTTCCAGCCGATGCGTTTCGGCCGGCGCCTGTGGATCTATCCGTGGAATGCCGAACCGCCAGCCGGCGACGATGACGCGATCATCGTGCGCCTCGATCCGGGCCTTGCCTTCGGCACCGGCACGCACCCGACGACGGCTCTGTGCCTGGAATGGCTCGACGCGGCCGACCTGTCCGGAAAGACCGTGATCGATTACGGCTGCGGTTCCGGCGTGCTGGCGATTGCCGCGATCAAGCTCGGCGCGGCGCGCGTGGTCTGCGTGGACAACGACGAGCAGGCGCTGGTCGCGACGCGCGACAACGCCGAGCGCAATGGCGTCGGCGACAAAGTGGATTTGTACACTCCGGATGCAATGCCGGCGGCGGCGGCCGGCGTGCTGGTCGCGAACATCCTGGCCGGACCGCTGCACGACCTGGCGCCGCTGTTCGCGCGGCTGCTGAACCCCGGCGCGGCGATCGCGCTGTCCGGCATTTTGCGCGGACAGGAAGGTGAACTGCTGTCGCGTTATGCGGAGTGGTTCGACGAACTCTCGGTGGACGCGCGCGGGGACTGGATTCGTATTGAAGGGCTGAGGGCTGAGGGCTGAGGGCCGAAAATCCAGAGCGAGCGAGCCGTTGCTTTTTGGCCCTCAGCCCTCAGCCCTTTTTCGCTAACACCCGCGTTCCGGTAAGATCCCCCCATGTACACCCAATGCCCCGAATGCCTGACGATCTACAAGGTCGCCGCCGAGCTGCTTGCGCAGGGCCGCGGCAGCGCGCGCTGCGGGCATTGTGCGGCAACATTCGACGTGCTGCGGACGTTGACCGAGTCGTTGCCGGAAGAACCGTTCGAAGAGTTGCCGCTGGCGGCGACCGGCGACATTCCGCCGCAACTGAGCGTTCCGGCGCTGCGTCCGCAAGGGCAGCCGCAGACGTTGCTGTTCAATCCCGATGAGCGCATGCGCCGGCCGCAGTCGCAATCGCGGCCAGCCACGCCGGCGTTTGCGCGGCGATCGTCGAACGGCGGCCATCGTGCCGTGCGCGCGTGGCCATGGCGGCTCGGCGCGACGGCGTTGGGCGTCTGCCTGCTCGGACAAATCGCCTACGCCGAGCGCGCGCCGCTGCTCGACGACGCGCGCCTGCGGCCGTGGTTCGACCTGGCTTGCGCAAACCTGGGTTGCCGACTGCCACTGCGCCACGAACCGGCGCACTTCGTCCTGCTCTCGCGCGACATCCGCCCGCACCCGTCGGTCGCCAACGCGCTGATCATCTCGGCCAGCGTGCGCAACGACGCGGCATTCGCGCAGGCCTTTCCCGACGTCGAAATCCTGCTGTCGGATCTGGACGAGAACCGCATCGCGATGCGGCGATTCCATCCGCAGGAATACCTCGGCGACACGCGCACGCTCGCCGCCGGGATGGCGCCGGGGTCGACCACGGCGCTGGTGTTCGAGGTCGCCGATCCGGGCAAGAATGCGGTGGCGTTCGAATTCAAGTTTCGTTGATCGCGCAGCTGTGCGCGTAGCGAACGGTCCACATCGCACTGACAATTAAAGCAGTTCCACAGCAAGCACAGGCAACTGTCGGCTGCGCCTGAGTTCCTCCGGTTTGCACGTCGAAATCGTCAGCCAGACACTTATCAAGTGAGGCGCGCGGCGCTACACTTCGCGCCCGTTCGCCTCATGCACCTGCCCCGGGCGGCGGTCCAGGGAAAGTCTCAACCCATTGGGGAAATTGCTTTGAATGTCGCCGCCGCCTTGCGTGCCGATCAGGCGCCCGAGTCCACGTTGCAACCGGCCTTGCGCGAATGCGTCGCGCGCGCCGTGCGCCGCTATCTGCACGACCTGGATTCGCAGATGCCCGAAGGCCTCTACGATCTGGTGCTGCGCGAAGTCGAGACGCCGCTGCTGCGCGAGGTACTGGCGTGGGCCGGCGGCAACCAGAGCCGCGCGGCCGTGGCGCTCGGCATCAATCGCGCGACCTTGCGCAAGAAACTTGCCGCACTCGGCCTCGGCGCCGACTGACGCCTTCCGCGCTTGCGCGAGAGTCTGGCGGATGCAAGGGCGCATCGTTCCCAGTTCGAACCGGCGCGTATAATCCGCGCTCCAGCCCTTGGAATCGCGATGTCTGAGAACTCGCTGCAACCGGTCCGGCGCGCGCTGATCAGCGTGTCGGACAAGACCGGACTCATCGAACTCGCCGGCAGCCTCGATGCCCTGGGCATCAGCCTGATCTCGACCGGCGGCACCGCGCGCACGCTGCGCGACGCAGGGTTGCAGGTGACCGAGGTCAGCGAAGTCACCGGCTTCCCGGAAATCATGGGCGGCCGCGTCAAGACCCTGCACCCGCGCATCCACGGCGGACTGCTCGGCCGGCGCGGCGTCGACAACAAGGTCATGCACGAGCACGGCATCGAGCCGATCGACCTGCTCGTCGTCAACCTGTATCCGTTCGAAACGATCACGTCGGCGCCGGATTGCAGCTACGAAGAAGCGATCGAGAACATCGACATCGGCGGCCCGGCGATGCTGCGCGCTGCCGCCAAGAACCAGGATCACGTCACCGTCGTCGTCGATCCGGGCGATTACGCCGAACTGATCCAGACGCTGGCCGAGCGTCAGGCCACGTCGTGGAGCCTGCGCCGCCGGCTCGCAGCCAAGGCATTTGCCCACACCGCGCGCTACGACGGCCTGATCGCGAACTGGCTCGGCACGCACGCCGACAGCGATCACG
Organism: Rhodanobacteraceae bacterium; assembly: GCA_035455825.1. Classification (GTDB taxonomy): domain Bacteria; phylum Pseudomonadota; class Gammaproteobacteria; order Xanthomonadales; family Rhodanobacteraceae; genus Rudaea. The sequence goes on from DATIEJ010000128.1 coordinate 12,918, forward strand.
TCGAGCAGTTTCCGCCGCAGCTGAATCTGAACTACGCGCGGCGCGCGCTGCTGCGCTACGGCGAAAATCCGCACCAGGGCGCTGCCTTGTACCTCGAGGCGCACCCGCCCGCGGGCATCGTCGCCACGTCGCGCGTTCTGGCCGGCAAGGAACTGTCCTACAACAACATCGCCGACGCCGATGCGGCGCTCGAATGCGTCAAGGCGTTCCACAAGACGCCGGCCTGCGTCATCGTCAAGCACGCCAATCCGTGCGGCGTGGCGCTCGGCGCGAGCGCGGCGGAGGCCTACGAACATGCCTATGCGACCGATCCGGTATCGGCCTTCGGCGGCATCATCGCGTTCAACCAGCCGCTCGACGCGGCCACCGCCGGCGCGATCCTGGAACGCCAGTTCGTCGAAGTCGTGATCGCGCCGGAAGTGGACAATGCGGCACTTGCGCTATTTTCCAAAAAACCGAATGTGCGCGTCCTGGCCTTCGGGACGTTTGCCGACCAGCCGGAAACGGTGCTGGACTTCAAGCGCATCGCCGGCGGGCTGCTGGTGCAGGAAGCGGACCGCGACACGCTGATGATGACCGACCTGAAGATCGTGTCGCAGCGCGTGCCGGACGC
>DATIEJ010000129.1:0-3785 GCA_035455825.1 Rhodanobacteraceae bacterium
ACGGGGGCGTCCGCGCTTGCCCGTACATCCAGCACCGCCTGCGCCTGTGCCGTGCGCACGCGATCGACGAGACGTCCCGGCACGGCGAAATTGACGAAGATCGGCGCAATCTGGTTCAGGACGATCAGCGCATTGACGTCGTTCGCCTTGACCAGGTTGCCGGCCTGGACGAGGATGCGCCCGGCGCGGCCGCTGATCGGCGCGTAAATATCGGTATACCCCAGCGTGAGTTTTGCCGACGCGACATTGGCCTGATCGACCTTGACGCTGGCGGCAGCCGCACTGTACGCCGTCAGGTATTGCTGCATCTGGTCGGCCGAAATGAAACCCTTGTCGGCGACCGGGCGATAACGGTCGACCTGCGCCTTGGCCAGGTCGCGCGCCGCCTCATCCTTCGCCAGTGCCGCCTGCGCCTGCGCCAGCGCCGCCTGCGCGGGCCGTGGATCGATCTTGAACAACAACTGGCCGGCCTTGACCTCTTCGCCATCCTTGACGTGGCTTTCGAGCAACTGGCCGTCGACGAGCGACTTCAGCGCCACGCTGTTGATCGCCTCGACCGTGCCGACGGCGGTTATCAGCTCGGGCATCGACTTGCGCACCACCTTGGCGATCGCGACCGGCACCGCGGTGTCGTGCGGCGGCGGCGGCGCGGATGAGCACGCGGCGAGCAGCGCCGTGGATGCGAGCCAGGCGGCAACAAGCGGACGGGGGCGTTTCCAATCGAGCATGCGATGACAGCGGTTGTTCTTGTGCGCGAATTATCGCTGAACGCGCGGCAACCACACGTAAATACATGTGAAAAATCGTCCCCCAGGTCGAAAGTCATGCAACGCGATGCAGATAGCGCGAGCGCGCGCTACACTGCGCGCCCCGCGCTGGATCGTATCTGTGCGATCGTCCATGATCGCGAGGGTCAAAAAGCGGCCATCCATGGCCGCGTCGCGTGCTTGTGCGGTCCACCATTACCGCCACAGTCAAAAGCGGCCATCCATGGCCGCACTCTATAATCAGGGAATGACGACTGAATCTTTGATGCATCCACTGCTGCCGCACGACGCGAAGCAGCGCCGCTTCTGGAACACGCCGCATGGCAGCGCCGCCGCGCTGGCGATAGCGCAGGCCGCGCGCGCGCACGACGGCGTTGTCGTGGCTGTGACTCGCGACACGCAATCAGCGCATGCGCTGGAAACCGACCTTCGCGTCTTCGCCGGGATCGCCGATTCGGCCGACGCACTCGATGTGCTGCATTTCCCGGACTGGGAAACCCTGCCCTACGACCTGTTTCCGCCGCACCCGGAAATCGTCTCGCAACGCATCGCTGCGTTGTACCGGCTCCCGGCGACCGCGCGCGGCGTGCTGGTCGTGCCGATCGCGACGCTGATGCAGCGACTGGCGCCGCGCAGCTTCATCGGCGGCTCGACCCTGATGCTCGAACTGCGCCAGCGCTTCGACCTGGCCGAGGAGCAGCGCCGCCTCGAAGCCGCCGGTTACCGCCATGTCGGCCAGGTGCAGGAACCGGGCGACTTTGCCGTGCGCGGCGCCCTGCTCGACGTGTTTCCGATGGGCAGCGCCGACCCGTACCGCATCGAATTGTTCGACCGGGAGATCGAATCGATACGCACGTTCGATCCGGAAACGCAGCGCTCGGCGCACAAAGTGGAAAAGGTCAATTTGTTGCCGGCGCGCGAGTTCCCGCTGACCGAAGCGGCAGTCAAGGCGTTTCGCAACACGCTGCGCGAGCGCTTTCCGATCGACCCGCGCCGCTGCCCGCTCTACCAGGACATCAAGGAAGGCACGACACCGGCCGGCATCGAATATTACCTGCCCCTGTTTTTCGACCGCACCGAAACGCTGTTCGATTACCTCGGCGGGCAAACCCTGTTCGTCCTCGCCGAGAACACGCTGGCCGCCGCGGACAACTTCTGGCAGCAGGCACAGACGCGCTACGACAGCCGCGCGCACGACATCGAACGCCCGATCCTGCCGGTCGCGGAACTCTACCTGCCGCCGGACCGCCTGCGCGAGCAGTTGAACCTGCGCCTGCGCGTCGAGATCGTCGCGAAGGGGTCGAACGAGCATGCGGTCGATCTCGGCAGCGCGCCGGCTCCAAGTCTGCCGATCAACCGGCGCGGCGAGGCGCCGGCGGAGGAACTGAAGAATTTCCTGCGCGATTATTCCGGAAGCGTGCTGATTGCCACTGATTCGGCGGGTCGGCGCGAGGCGCTGATCGAACAGCTCGCGCAGGCCGACTTGCGGCCGCAGGTTGTCGCTTCGTGGCAGGATTTTTCGCGGACCCTCCCCCTCTCCCCAACTCCTCCCCCACAAGGGGGGAGGGGCTTGAGTGCGGCGCCGTCCCCAGCGCTCGTCACCTCTCCCCTTGTGGGAGAGGTCGACGCGCGCAGCGCGGCGGGAGAGGGGATGGCGCCGAAGGTGCCGGCAACGGTGAAGCCTCGATTCCTCATCACCGTAGCCGCCCTCGACGACGGCTTCGCCCTCTCCGACCCCGCAATCACCGTCCTAACCGAGCGCCAGCTCTACGGCGAGCGCGCGAAACAATCGCGCCGGCGCGCGACCGCGGTGCGCGATCCGGAAGCGGTGCTGCGCGACCTGTCGGAGCTCGCGGTCGGCGCGCCGATCGTGCACGTCGATCACGGTGTCGGCCGCTACCAGGGCCTGGTCAAGCTCGAGGTCGGCGGCGGCGGTGAATTCCTCTGCATCGATTACGCAAAAGGCGACAAGCTGTACGTTCCGGTTGCGCAGCTGCATCTCGTCTCGCGCTATTCGGGCACCGCGCCGGAACTCGCGCCGCTGCATTCGCTCGGCGGCGATGCCTGGGAGCGCGCCAAGCGCCGCGCGGCGCAGAAGGTCCGCGACGTCGCCGCCGAGCTGCTCGCGCTGTACGCACAGCGCGAAGCGCGGCCCGGGCACGCATTCGCGTACGACCGCAACATGTACGAGCAGTTCGCCGCCGCGTTTCCGTTCGAGGAAACACCGGACCAGTTCCAGGCGATCGAAGCCGTCATCGCCGACCTGGCATCAGGCAAAGCCATGGATCGCGTCGTCTGCGGCGACGTCGGTTTCGGCAAGACCGAAGTCGCCCTTCGCGCCGCGTTCGTCGCGGCGACCGCCGGCAAGCAGGTCGCGGTGCTCGTGCCGACGACACTGCTCGCGCAGCAGCACTACCAGAACTTCCGCGATCGTTTTGCCGACTGGCCGGTCCGGGTGGAAGTGATCTCCCGCTTCAAGTCGAAGAAGGAGGTCGATGCCGCATTGGCCAAACTGCGCGATGGCCAGATCGACGTCATGATCGGCACCCACCGCCTGCTGCAGCCGGACGTGAAGTTCAAGCAGCTCGGGCTCGTCATCGTCGACGAGGAACACCGATTCGGCGTGCGCCAGAAGGAAGCGCTGAAGAAGCTGCGCGCCGAGGTCGACCTGCTGACGCTCACGGCGACGCCGATTCCGCGAACCTTGAACATGTCGATGTCCGGACTGCGCGACCTGTCGATCATTGCAACGCCGCCGGAGCATCGGCTCGCGGTCAAGACATTCGTCGCCGCGTATGATCCTGCGCTCGTGCGCGAAGCGTTCCAGCGCGAACTCGCGCGCGGCGGCCAGGTCTACTTCCTGCACAACGAGGTCGACACGATCGAGCGCACGGCGCGCGATCTGCAGGACCTGATTCCCGATGCGCGCATGCGCATCGCGCACGGCCAGATGCCCGAGCGCGAGCTCGAACAGGTCATGCTCGACTTCTACCGCCAGCGCTTCAACGTGCTGGTCTG
>DATIEJ010000130.1:0-23561 GCA_035455825.1 Rhodanobacteraceae bacterium
CCTTTCGGTGTCGCGAGCAGCAGCAACTTGCCGTAACCAGCCGCCTCCTGGAGCTTGCGGCTGTTCAGCGCAGTGATATTCGGGTGATGATTCGACTGCGATTTTTTGCGGCCGTATGATTGCTACGGAGTCGCGTCAGCGCGCGGGCCGCCCGCCGCATGCAGATGCTCGATCGTCAGCCGCGCTATTTCCGGCAATGCCGCTGCCGGCAGATAGTGTCCCATGTGCTCGATGACTTCGAGCCGCGCGTGCGGCAGCTGCCGCGCGAGATGATGCGCTGCCGGCAACGGCACGAGCGGATCGTCGGCGGCGTGGATGATCAAGGTCGGACAGCGGATGCGCGCGACTTCGTCGCTGCGATCCGGATCGGCGAGCACCGCCATCAATTGACGCGCGACGCCGGCCGGGTTGTACGACCGCTGCAGGGAAAGCGCGAGCCGTTTACGCAGCGCGTCCAGTTCGTCGCGGTCGGTGATGTTGCCGAGCGCTCGCATCAGCGCCATGAAGTGCGCGAGTTTGGCATCGAGTCCGGCGTCTTTCGGCGGCCGCTGCAGAAAGCGCCAGAGTAGCGCCGGGCTCGGCCACGGCGCGGTGCGCGGTCCGGCACTCGACATGATCGAGACGAGGCTGCGCACGCGTTCGGGCCAGCGTGCGGCCAGCGTCTGTCCGATCATGCCGCCGAGGCTGACGCCGACGACGTCGAAGCGCTCGATGCGCAAGGCGTCGGCAAGCGCGAGCGTATCGGCAGCCATGTCGGCAATGCGATAGGCCGGCGTGAATTGCCGATGCAGCAGGTGGGCAAGCAGTGCGCGTTGTGGCCGGGTGTAGTGCTTCGGCAGCGGACCCGAGCCGGACAGGCCGATGTCGCGATTGTCGAAGACGATGACGCGATAGCCGGCATCGACCAGCGCATCGATCAGCGCCGGGGGCCACGAGACGAGCTGCAATCCCAGACCCATGATCAGGATGACGGCAGGTTGCGTGTCGCTGCCGTGACTCTCATATTCCAGGTGCAGGCGGCGTTGGGGTAGTTCAATTCGCGGCATCAGTACAACCTGGTCTTGATCTGTCGCGTCGCGGCATCGCCCCCTTCCGCCTTCGGCACCTTCCCCCGCTTCGCAGGGGAAGGGAAAGCGCAGAGCGACAATCTGGGATCCTTCCTCCGCTTGCGGGGGAAGGTGGCGGCAGCCGGAAGGGGGGAGCTCTTGATTGGCGTGTGCCAGTACGGAAGGGTTTGCGTTAAGTCGCGAACAAATCCGCGCCGCTGTCGCGGTGCGGATCGTCGTAGAGCAGAGATCGGAGGCCGTGACGCGTGAACGGTTTCCACTTGCCCTCGGCTTGCGACAACCGGTCGGCAACGGCCCAGAGGACCGCGGGATTCGCGCCCATGCCGAAATGGCTGGCGTTGACCTCGATGTTTTCGGACTTGCCGTTTTGCGGAATCAGGCTCATGGGCCACGACACGATGCCATCGGTCTTGCTCAGGATCGATGTCGACGGCACCGGCGGGTGGCGGCTGATCAGGGCGCGCAATTGCGGATCGTCGGCGCGCACGCCGCTGACGAGCTCGAACAGGCGCCAGGCGTTCGTCGCCTTCGGATGCCCGCCGAGCGGCGAGCCGAGCGTGATGACCGAGCGCACGCGCCGGGGTTCGAGCGTCGCCAGCACGCGCGCCATCGCGCCGCCGAGCGACCAGCCGACCAGGCTCACCTTGCGGGCGTGCTCGCGCTCGATGCTGCGTATGCGCGCGCGCAACTTCGGCATGGCGTCGTTTCTCGGTCCGCGGTTCAGTCCGAGTTCCCACGGATAGACCGCGTAGCCGCAGCGCTCGATGAACTTGCGCAGCGGCCAGGTGCTCGAGTCGCCCGCGGTCAGCCCGGGCAGCACGAGCACCGGATGTCCATCGCCGCGCGCGGCGCGCGCCAGCAGCGGCCAGGCGGCGACATAGGCTGCCCACTCGAAAAAGGCGCGTCCTTCCATGGCCAGCAGCAGCGGCGACGGCGCGCGCATCGATTCTTCGGGTTCCGGGTGGATCTGGCGTTTTGCAACTTTCTTCATTAGTGTACTTTTTTTGCCAGCGCGTCCAGGGCGCGATCGAGGCCAGCAGCGATCGTAGCGATTTTTGGCACGATTTCCTTGCCGGCGATCACACCGAACTCGAGCCAGCCGTCATAGCTGTTGACAGTGATGTTGAGACCCAGACCATGGGTAACGATGGAAACCGGATAATAATGCACGATCTTCGCACCGGCCATGAATAGCGTCATCGGCGGGCCCGGCACGTTCGACACGACGAGGTTCGCCAGCGACGGCAAGCGCTCGGCGATACGACCTTCGGCCCAAAGCCGGCTCAGCGCCGGCGCCCAGATCGGCGCGGCCAGGCCTGGAAAGTCCGTAGGAATCCAGCTGCGGACGCCGGCAACCTGGCGCTTGAGGCTGCCGGTCGCCGCCGCAATCGCCGCAAGGCGTTCGACCGGATCGGCAATGTCGGTGCGCAGGGCGCACTGGACCATCGATACCTGATTGTTGACCGAGGCATCGCCCGAGGCGCGCAGCGAAATCGGCATCGCCGCAATCAGCGATTCCGGTGGCAGGGACTTGCGCCGCAGGAGGTATTCGCGCAGCGTCGCCGCACACAGCGCCAGCACGACGTCATTGAGGCTCGTGTCAAAATGACGCGCAATGCGCTTGACGGCATCGAGCGGCAGAGAGGCAACCGCGTAGCTGCGCTGCGCTCCTACCTGCGCGTTGAACAGCGTGCGCGGCGCCAGCATCACGCTGTCGCGCAGCTTGCCGAGCAGGCTGCCCGCCCCGCGCGCGGCGTCGGTCGCCGCTTTCAGCAGCGAAGGCAAATCGCGTACCAGTTGCGCGAAACCCTGTGCGCTCGCGCCCACGCTTTTCTTCGCCCGCTGTTTGCGCACTTGCGGCGGCGCGGCCGGCGCCACCGAGCCCAATCCGCGCCTTGTCGGATGCGCGTCGAGCAGCACCTGGGCCAGCGCGATGCCGCCCTGTCCGTCGAGCAGCGCGTGATGGACTTTCGCGTACAGCGCGACCTCGCCGGAGTCCAGCCCGTCGATGACGACGAACTGCCACAGCGGCCGGTCGCGCGGCAATGGCTCGGCATGAAGTTCGCCGACGAGCCGCCACAACTGGGCAAGAGAACCCGGCGCCGCGAGCGTGCGTTTTTCGATGTGGCGGTCCAGATCGACACTCGACGCTTCGATCCAGAGCGGATGCCCGAGCTCGAGTGGTGCGTCCTGCAGCACGCGGCGCAGCGGCGCTGCCTCGGGCAGGCGTTCGCGCATCAGCGCGACGACGGCTTCGTAAAAATCGTAGCGCCGCCGCCTGGGTGGTCGCAGCAACATCACGCTGCCGACATGCATCGGCGTGCCGGCCGCTTCCAGATACAGGAAGCCGGCATCGAGGCCACTGAGCGGACGCGGGCGTTTCGGCACGAGACACTGTCTTGCAGTTGGTTTTGCGACTATATGCCGATTTTCGCCCAGCGACGTTGTGCGTTGCGGTGGCGGCGCGCCGCGAAAATCTGATCCTCACGTCGGCAAGGCACCGACCGAGGCGCACGACGTATTCGGACCCTCATCCGCGGGGGCAGGAGCCCAAGTGCTTCGAAGGTCATGGACGGCCGAGAGAGGCCGGCGCTTCGCGCCACTTTCTCCCGACGACACTCTACCCAGGCGGAGGTCGTGCAAATAACGTCAGCCTGTGTTCTGCAAACCTTGCGACACCCCATTGACCGTCGTCACCAACGCATGGAACAGCGCGTCGTCGCTGTTGCCGCTCGCTCGCCAGCGCGACAGCAGGTCGATTTGCAACAGACTCATCGGATCGACATACGGATTGCGCAGGCGGATCGAAAGGGCCAGGCGCGGGTCCTGCTCGAGCAGGCTCGAAGTCTGCTTCAGGCGCAGGATCCAGTGTTGCGTGCGTTCGAATTCCGCCGCGATCATCGGGAAAAACCGCTCGTGCAGCGGACCGGCGAGTTGCGAGAACAGCGCTGCGATCGCCAGATCGCTTTTCGCCATGACCATCTCGATGTCGTCGAGCAGCGTGCGGAAGAACGGCCAGTCGTGCGCCATCGCGCGCAATACGTCCTCGCCGGCTTCGGCCGCCGCGCGTTCGAGCGCGCTGCCGACGCCATACCAGCCGGTGAGCGTGGCGCGATTCTGGCTCCAGGCGAACACCCAGGGGATTGCGCGCAGACTGGCCAGGCCGCCGGTCCCACGTCGCGCCGGGCGCGAGCCGAGCGTCATGCGCTCGATGACATCGATCGGCGTGGCCCGGCGAAAGTAGTCGACGAAACCTTCGGTATCGAGCAGTTCGCGGTAAACCCGCGCTCCTTCCCGTGCGGCAATGTCGACCGCCGCGCGCCACGCGGCTTCGCGCGGTTCCGGCGCGCGCGGGCGCGCGCTGGCGACGAGCACGGCGCCTACGGTCTGTTCGAGCGAGCGCAGCGCCAGCGAGCGGATGCCGTACTTGCGGTGGATGACTTCGCCCTGCTCGGTGATTCGCAGCCGCCCGTCGACCGAACCGCGGGGCGAGGCGATGATTGCGCGCGTGGTCTTGCCGCCGCCGCGGCTGACGGTGCCGCCGCGGCCGTGGAAGAACACGATGCGGATGCCGGCGCCGCGGGCGACCTCGAGCACTTCGACCTGGACGCGCTGCAGCGCCCAGCGCGAGGCGACGATGCCGCCGTCCTTGCTGCTGTCGGAATAACCGAGCATGACCATCTGCTGATCGCCGCGCGCGCGCAGATGTTCGCGGTAAGCCGGATCGGCGAGCAGCGCCGACAAGGTCTGTGGCGCCAGGCGAAGATCCTCGACTGTTTCGAACAGCGGGGCGATATCGAGCGGCACGCAGCCGTCGGCGTCGACGAATCCCGCGCGCCGCGCCAGTGCGAGCACGCCGAGCACGTCGGCCGCGCTGCGCGCCATGCTGATGATGTAGGCGCCGGTCGCGTCGCCGCCGTAACTGTCGCGCGCGAAGGCGAGTTGATCGAAAACGGCGTCGAGCGCGATGCCGGCGGCATCCGCCGGCTCCGGCAATTCGAGGCTGCCGGACGCGTACGGACGTAACGTGCCGGCCTGCGCCGCGGCGTCGCGCGCATCCCACTGCTCGTCGTCGAGCGCGGCAGCGAGCGCCTGGCCGTGCACGCGCGAATCCTGGCGGACGTCCAGACGCGCCAGGTGAAAACCGAACGTGCGCACGCGCCAGAGCAGGCGCCGCACGGCAAACCAGCCGGCGTGCACGCCGCGGTGCGCGCTCAGGCTGCGCGCGATCAGCTCGATATCGGCGATGAAATCGCGAGCGCCGGCATAGGCACCGTCCTTTTCGGCGGCGGTCGCGCGCAAGCGCGCGCGCATCAGTGTCAGCAGGACGCGGTACGGCATGTCGTCGTAACGCGGATTCATGGCGGCCGCGGCAGCCGGCATCGAGCGCCGGTAGTCGGCGATGCGCTCGAGGACGCCTGCGTCCACCGCCACGTGGTCGACGGTCTGGCTCAAGCTGCGCGCGAGCGTGGCGGTCTCGCGCTCGTAGCGATCGATGATCAGCGCGCGCTGCATGCGCAGCGTGCTGGCGATCGTTTCGGCGTTGACGTTCGGATTGCCGTCCATGTCGCCGCCGACCCAGGAACCGAAGCGAATCAGCGTGGGCAATTCCGGGCAGTCGCCATACACGGCGCGCAACGCGGTTTCGAAAACTTCGTAGAACACTGGAATGACGCGGTACAGCGGATCGCCGACGTAGAAACCCAGGTGCTCGAATTCATCCTGCACGCGCGGCCGCAGGTGCGAGGTTTCGGCGGTCTGCCAGCCGGTCGTCAGCGCCATGCGCAAGCGCGCGATATCGGCGACGCGTTCGCCCGGCGTGAGCTGCCCGTCGAGATCGTCGACCAGGCATTTGACGATGATCTGTTCCTTCTCGAGCAGCGTGCGCCGGATCGCTTCGGTCGGATGCGCGGTGAAGACCGGCTCTACATCGGTCCGCGCCAGCCATGCCGTCAATTCGTCCAGTCCGACGCCGGCATCGCGCAGGCGCAGCAGCGCATCGTGCAGGCCATCGGGCTGAGGGGCCGCGCGCGCGCGCTCGTATTCGCGCCGGCGACGGATGCGATGCACGCGCTCGGCAATGTTGACGACGCGAAAATATGTCGCGAACGCGCGCGTCAGGCGGTCGACAAATGCCGGTCCGGTCCCGGCGAGTTCCTGCGCCAGTTCCGTGGGCGGCGCGCCGGTCGCACGCAGGCGAATCGCCGTCGTGCGCAGGCGCTCGACCGTGCCGAGAAAGTCCGCGCCATGCTGCTCTGCGAGCATCTCGCCGACGATTCGGCCGAGTCGGCTGACGTCTTCGCGCAGGGCGCTGTCGTTTGGCAGGAACTCGATGTCGCGTTGCTTGTTCACAGGCCGTCCACGGACTCCTGATAGTAGTTCAGCTAACGTCGTGCATTTTCGTCGAATGTCGGGAATTGTCGATTAACAACTCCAGTAAAATCCGCAATGAGTTGCGTCGAACCGACCCTGAAACGGATGCCTTGCCAAGGCCGGGACACGGCCAGAGACATGCCTTCCGGGCTCTGCCACTCTGCCACGAGTTGTTGCGTCGCACAACGAGCAATCGGGGCTACCAGGCCTCCGTCCTCGGATCGCCAAAGGCCATCTATCTCTTCATCCGGAATAAGCGATATAATGGCCGTCCCTCGCCTCCGCCGAGGGGCGCTGCATTCCCGCGCATGAATCTGCAACACGACTGCTGAGGCGGCCGCTTTGTCGAAACGTGACCGGGGAGACGCTCGGCGGACTCCGCTTTAACGCAAGGGCGCCCAGTAGAGAGCCTGCACAACCACGTGCCGGACTCTTCAACCAACTGGAGTAACCGCCAATGAACGCTGTCGTAAAACCGTCCGCCGAAAAGCAAGCCGATTCAAGACAGGATTTCAAAGTCGCCGACCTGTCGCTCGCCGACTGGGGCCGCAAGGAAATCGACATCGCCGAGCACGAGATGCCGGGCCTGATGTCGATCCGCAAGAAGCACGCCGCCGCCAAGCCGCTGAAGAATGTCCGCGTGACCGGATCGCTGCACATGACGATCCAGACGGCCGTGCTGATCGAAACGCTCAAGGACATCGGCGCCGACGTGCGCTGGGCCTCGTGCAACATCTTCTCGACCCAGGACCATGCCGCCGCCGCGATCGCCAAGTCCGGCACGCCGGTGTTCGCCTGGAAGGGCGAGACGCTCGAAGAGTACTGGGATTGCACGCTCGATGCGGTCACGTTCCCGGGCAACAAGGGTCCGCAGCTCGTCGTCGACGACGGCGGCGACGTCACCTTGCTGATCCACAAGGGCTACGAACTCGAACAGGGCGACAAGTGGGTCGACTCGGCTTCGTCGTCGCACGAAGAACAGGTCATCAAGAACCTGCTCAAGCGCGTTGCCAAAGAACGTCCGGGCTTCTGGACCGGCGTCATCAAGGACTGGAAGGGCGTCTCGGAAGAGACGACGACCGGCGTGCACCGCCTGTATCAGATGATGGAAGCCGGCAAGCTGCTCGTGCCGGCGATCAACGTCAATGATTCCGTCACCAAGTCGAAGTTCGACAACCTGTACGGCTGCCGCGAGTCGCTGGCCGACGGCCTGAAGCGCGCGATGGACGTGATGCTCGCCGGCAAGGTCGCGGTCGTCTGCGGCTACGGCGACGTCGGCAAGGGTTCGGCGCACAGCCTGCGCGCCTACGGCGCACGCGTCGTCGTGACCGAAATCGATCCGATCAACGCGTTGCAGGCGGCGATGGAAGGCTTCGAGGTCAACACCGTCGAGAGCACGCTCGGCCGCGGCGATATCTACGTCACCACGACCGGCAACAAGGACGTGCTGACGCTCGAGCACCTGAAGTCGATGAAGGATCAGGCGATCGTCTGCAACATCGGCCACTTCGACAACGAGATCCAGGTCGATGCGCTGAAGACGCATGCCGGCATCAAGCACATCAACATCAAGCCGCAGGTGGACAAGTACACGTTTGCCAATGGCAACTCGATCTTCCTGCTCGCCGAAGGCCGCCTCGTCAACCTCGGCTGCGCGACCGGCCACCCGAGCTTCGTCATGTCGAACTCGTTCTCGAACCAGACTCTGGCGCAGATCGACCTGTGGGCGAACAAGGACACCTACGAGAAGACCGTCTATCGCCTGCCGAAGAAGCTCGACGAGGAAGTCGCTCGCCTGCACCTGGAGAAGATCGGCGTGAAGCTGACCAAGCTCACGGATGCACAGGCTGCGTACCTGGGCGTCTCGGTCGACGGGCCGTACAAGCCGGAGCATTACCGGTACTAGGCAAAATCAGCGGGCGCGGAGACGCGCCCGCTTTCTTTCCGGACTTCGTCTTTCAGATAAGCACGCATGATTCCGATCAGCCTCGAATTCTTTCCGCCCAAGACCGACGAGCAGAAGGCCACGCTCGAAGCTGCGTTGCCGAAGCTGAAGACTCTTTCGCCCGACTACGTCAGCGTCACGTTCGGTGCAGGCGGTTCGACGCTTTCGTACACGCCGGAAACGGTGCGTCACCTGCGTGACGAGCACGGTTTCGACACCGCGCCGCATCTTTCGTGCATGGGCGGCACGCGTGCGGAGATACGTTCGCTTCTCGAGCACTACAAGGCGATGGGTTGCCGGCGCATCGTCGCGCTGCGCGGCGACCTGCCCTCGGGGATGGCAAGCTACGGCGATTTCCACTACGCCAGCGAACTGGTCTCTTTCATCCGCAAGGAAGCCGACGGATTCTTCCACATCGAGGTTGCCTGCTATCCGGAGATGCATCCGCAAGCCGGCGATGCGCATTCCGACCTGCAGAACTTCATTACCAAGGTCAATGCCGGCGCCAACGGCGCGATCACCCAGTATTTCTACAACCCCGATGCGTATTTCCGCTTCGTCGATGACGCCCGCAAGCATGGCGTGACGGTGCCGATCGTGCCGGGTGTCATGCCGATCGCGCAATACTCGCAGCTGCGCCGGTTCTCCGACATGTGCGGCGCCGAGATTCCGCGCTGGATCGCCAAGCGGCTCGAGGCGTTCCGCGACGACGCCGATGCGATTCGCGACTTCGGCGCCGATGTCGTCGCCGAGTTGTGCCGCAAGCTGGTCGACGGCGGGGCGCCCGGAATCCACTTCTATACGTTGAATCGCGCGCGCGCGACGCTGGCCGTGTGGCAGCGCCTGCAGGCCTAGGCGCAGGATGGGTTGAGCGCAGCGATCCCATCGCTCGGCGGTCTGTTGATTCCGGCCTTGCGCAAGGTTCGTTGGGTTGCGCCGGTACGCGCCTGACCCAGGCTACGACGCTGGCAGCGAACCATAGGCCGTAAGGCACCTTCCCAACGCCGTAGCGGACCGCTACGCTGCGCATCCTACTTCGCGAGCCCGACTCATGGCCCAGCAATATCCGCAATACATCTGGCACAACGGCACTATCAAGCCCTGGGCCGAGGCCACGACGCACGTCATGGCGCACGCACTGCATTACGGGTCATCGGTGTTCGAGGGCATCCGCAGTTACGCGACGCCGAACGGGCAGGCAATCTTCCGCCTGACCGACCACCTCAAGCGTCTGTACCATTCTGCAAAAATATACGACATGCCGATCCCGTACACGCTGGACGAGCTCTCGCTTGCAGCGCGCGAAGTGATCAAGGCCAACAAGCTCGACCGCGCTTACCTGCGCCCGGTTGCGTTCCGCGGCCTTGGCGGATTCGGCCTGTCCGCCGACACACCGACCGACGTGGCGGTCGCGGCCTGGGAGATGGGCCCGTACCTCGGCGAGGGCGTGCTCGAAGCGGGCATCGACGCGTGCGTGTCGAGCTGGCAGCGCTTTGCCCCGAACACGATTCCGGCCGGCGCAAAAGCCGGTGGCAACTATCTGTCCGGCCAGCTCGTCGCGCGCGAAGCCCGGCGCCTGGGCTTTGGCGAAGGCATCGCGCTGGCCTCGACCGGTTTGCTCAGCGAAGGCGCCGGCGAAAATCTGTTCCTGGTTTTCGACGGCGTGTTGAACACGACGCCGGTCAGCGCCGCGCTGCTCAACGGCATCACGCGCAACACGATCATCAGGCTGGCGCGCGATGCGGGCATCGAGGTCGTCGAGCGCGACATTCCACGCGAATACCTCTACTTGTGCGACGAGCTTTTCATGTGCGGCACAGCCGCCGAGATCACGCCGATCCGTTCGGTCGACGGCAAGCCGGTTGGCACGGGCAAGCCGGGGCCGCTTACCGGCCGCGTGCAGAAACTGTTCTTCGGTCTGTTCGACGGCTCGACGCCGGATACCCGCAGGTGGCTCGAGTACGTGTAGTTTTTTGGACGCGGATTACGCGGATGAACGCGGAATTTCGCGGATAGAGCAAAAACTGTTTGTGTACGGTCGCGCCCGCTGGAGGCGCGGCGCCGTCTGGCATTGCGCTTTATCCGCGTTTATCCGTGCTCATCCGCGGCAATCCGCGTCCAAATAAAAACCTTCAAGCGCGCAGGCGAAAATCCAGAGTCGCCGTGGCCCCACCCTGCGGGCGCGGCGCGAGCGACACGCGCCAGTCGTACAGTTCGCACAGGCGGCGCACGATCGCCAGGCCGAGGCCGGCGCCCTTGCTGCCGGCGGAGTTCTGTCCGCGCACACCGCGCTCGAAAAGTTTTTCCGCGTCCTCGGGCTTGATGCCGGGACCCGAATCCTCGATCGTCACCTTGCCGCGGCCGGCGCCGACGGTGATGATGACCTCGCCTTTCGGCGTGTACTTGAATGCGTTGCCGATCAGGTTGCCGAGCGCGACCGCGACGACCGACGACGGCGCCACGACCTCGACCGGCTGCTGGATCTCCACGCGAACGTCGACCGGCTTGCGGCCAAGATGCGAGCGATAGACCTCGATGACCTGATCGACGATCTTCGCGACATCGGTCGTCTCGCCGTCGACCGGCGCGGAACGCTCGCTGCGCGACAGCAGCAGCAGCGCATTGGTCAATTCGGTGGACTGTTTCGCCGCGCGGTCGATGCGCATCAGGCGGTCGCGCAACTTGTCGGTGATCGCCTCGGACGACAGCAGCAACTCGGTCGTGCTCGAGATCACCGCGAGCGGCGTGCGCAGTTCGTGACTGACGTCGGCGTTGAATTCGCGGTCGCGCTCGACCAGCGCCGTGAGCTGGTCGTAGTAGCCGTCCAGCGCGGCCGCGACCTGTCCGACTTCGTCGTTGGCGAAATGCGGCGCCAGATGCTCGGGCTTGCCGCTCTGGCGCATCTCGCTGATGCGCTCGGCCAGGTGCGCAACCGGGCTCATGACCGTGCGCGACAACCAGCGGCCGATAACCAACGACAGGATCGCAAACGCCAGCACCGCGATGGCGAGGCCAGTCAGCAGTTGCCGCTCGTTCAACTTCTGCGTGCTGATGTCCAGGCGCATGAACGCCCAGTAGTCGGCGTCCTTGTACACGGCCAGCTTGTACGGCCGCATCTTGCCTTCGCTGCCAAGTTCCTCGATGTCGTAGACGCCGGTCTCGTCGTACTTCTGCCGCGAAAACGGCACGTTCGCGAAGAACGCCGGGCCCTTGATGTCGATGTCGTAGCTGCTGAGCTTGTACGGCGCGTTCGGATCGGGATTTTCGCGCTTGAAGTCGACGAAGTTCTTGACCTCGCGTGCCAGCGTGTTGTTGATCAGCTGGTCTTCAAGCCGCGCGCGCATGTACAGCGTCGCGACCGCGAACAGCGCGGTCAGCGCAAACCCGAAAAGGGCGAACGAAATGATGATGCGGCTGCGCAGCCGGCGGCGGTATTGGACGCGTGCCATCTAGCCGTGCGCCACGAAATCGGCGCAAACGGTTCGCGCGCTGCGAGCCGCAAACCTTGTCTTGCCATTCCCCATCGTTCAGACCTTATGCCGGGCTTGCCGCGGCAATCATCACATGATCGCGGCGTCGGGATCGACCATGCGGTAGCCGATGCCATGGCGGGTCTGGATCAACGGCTTGTCGAACGGCTTGTCGATCGCCGCGCGCAGGCCGTGGATGTGCACGCGCAGCGAGTCGCTGTCCGGCAGTTCCTCGCCCCAGACGCGCGTTTCGAGGTCCTGGCGCGTGACCACGGACGGACTGGACTCCATCAGGTGCTGCAGCAGCTTCAGTCCGATCGGATTGAGCTGGATCGACTTGCCGCCGCGCGTCACGACCAGGGTATCGAGATTGTAGTTGAGGTCGGCCAATTGCAAAATGCGGCTTTGTACACCTTTTCCGCGGCGCGCGAGCACCTGCAGGCGCGCTTCGAGTTCCTGCAGCGCGAACGGCTTGACCATGTAGTCGTCGGCGCCGGAATCGAAACCGTTGAGCTTCTGGTCGAGCGCGTCGCGCGCCGTCAGCATCAGCACCGGCGTCTGCCGGCGCGCGTCCTGGCGCAGCTTGCGGCACAACTCCAGACCGTCCATGCCGGGCAGGGTCAGGTCGAGCACGATCGCGTCGAAGTCGTGGACCACCGCAAGGTGCAGGCCGGTCACGCCGTCGCCGGCGAAGTCCACGACATGGCCTTTTTCCTCGAGGTAGTCGCCGATGTTCGCGGCGATATCGCTATTGTCTTCGATGACGAGAATTCGCATGGGTAAAAGGATACTCGCGCGGCGATGGAAATGCTTGATCGCGATTCGGCCTCCAAGTTCCCGGATCCGGCCGCTGGCGGTCGAGCAAGTTTGAAGGAATTGCGACGCCTGCGAGCGGCGTCAGCTGTTTCGCGGTCCGCGTCTGGGCGGTTCGGCGCGGATAAAACGCGAGGCAATAAAAAGGCCCAAGGAGGTGTCATTGGGGGAACACACCTCGCTTGGGCCTAAAGCTACTGCCCCGATTACCGTAATCTGCCTGTCACCTGACCTGACCTTAGGAGTGTCGAGCAGAACTTACAGTGGGATGGATACTAGGGATGCAGCGATTAAATTCCTGTTAAGGCTCGGGCGAGCTTTTGTTAAGACTCGCCGGCCGGGTTCGGAGCGGCCAAGCGCCCTGCCAGGCTGATCCTACTTGTCGGTTTCGTCGCCGGCCACGTGGCGGCAGATGTGCGAGCCGATCACCTCGCGACAGGACTCGGTGGTAGCTGGCGCGGCGCTGCGCGTGAAAGCGAAGGTCTGCGTATAGCGCTGGCCGGTGTCGACCGGCGTGGCAAAACGCCATTGCTTGAGCGCTGCGATCGCGGTGCGGTCGAAGACATGTTCCGGCGTCGATTCGAGCACGCTGACGTCGGAGACGCTGCCGTCCGCGGCCAGGCCAAACTGCAGCTCGACCTTGCCGGTGACGCCGCGGATCTTTTCGCGGACAGGATAGTCGGGCTGCACGCGCTGCAACGCGATCGGCATCGCCACGGCGGCGCGCTTGGCCGGCTCGGCTGTTGCAACGGCTGCCGGAGCTGCGACGTTCGCATTCGACGGCTCGGCCGCGGCAACCGGTTCCGGCACCGACGGCATCGGCGACAGACGTTCGCGAATATTCGTCACGCGCGGCGGAGCGAACGCGACCGACGCCACGCCGATGCGCGGCCGCGGCGGCGATTGCACGACGATGGCTGTGCTCTCGACCGTCGCGCTGGCGCGCGCCGGTGCCGATTCAACCGACGCCGGCGCAACCGGCGCGGCTGCCGGAGCAGAGTTGAGCAATGCCGTGTTGCCGGTGATCGCCGCGGTGCTGGCGACCGGGACGCGCAGCAATGTCGTGGCCAGCGAAGGCAGCCCGTGCAAGCGCAGCACGGCGAGCAGCGACGCTGCGAGCACGAGCGCGACCGGCCAGCCGCCGGTGCGCGGCAGCGTGTCGTGCATGACCGCCTGCGCGCCGACAATGCGGCGAATGCGGGTCAGCAGCACGCCGCCACTGGCGGCCAGCGCCGGCGCGGCGACGGTCGTGTCCAGGCGCAACTCTTCCAGGTCGGCCAGCGCGCTGGCATAGACGACGGGACTGCCTTCGGCAAGCGCGAGCACGAGGTCGTCGCAGCAACTCTCGCGCGCCTCGCGCACGTCGCGCGAAATCCAGTGCACGATCGGGTGATAGAACAGGATTGTCTCGATGACGACCTGCAGCAGGTTGGCCAGGTAATCCCAGCGCCGCACGTGGCCCAGTTCGTGGGCAATGATCAGCTCGATCTGCTGCGGCGTGAAGCCGCTGAGCATGCTGATCGGCAGCAGGATCGTCGGTCGCAGCCAGCCCACCAGCATCGGCGTGTCGATGCCGAGCGAGCCGAGCAGGCGGACCGGACGGCGGATGCCGAAACGTGCGCGCAGCCGCGCCAGCACGGTCGCGCAATCGGCCAGCGGGATCGTCGCGTTGCGCACGAGCCAGGCCAGGCGACGCCATTGATTGAACGCGCGGATCGCAATCGCGCTGGCGCCGACGAACCATATCGCAACCAGCCAGGGCAGCCACGATTCCAAAACGTTGCCGCCGGCGGCGGCTTGCAAACCGGCGTCCGTTGCGGTCACGTCGATCGACGGCAGCGCGGCAGCCACGCCCGGAGCGAGCGCCGGCGCCGGCCACAGATAAACAAACGTGACGATCGGACACAGCAGCATTGCCGACAGCGTCAGCATGCCGAGGCGGTAGCGCGCCCCTACGCCATGGCAAAGTGGCCGAAGCACGCGGTAAACCAGACCCAGCAGGGCGCCCTGCCAGAGGAAATGCAACAGCGTCCAGCCAACAGCGTCGACCCAGGCAAGCAGGGTTTGCGTCGTGATCGGCATCATTGCTATGACTCCCCTGAGTCTATCCTTTTCAACAGCGCGCGTATTTCCTTTAGCTCCTCGCGCGACGCACTGGGCTGGCTGCCAAGTGCCTGCAGCACCAGTTGCGACGGCGAGCCGTTGAACAGGCGCTCGACCATGTCGGCAACATAGCGTTTCTGCGTGCGCTGCTTGCTGATCGCGGCACGATAAACGTGGGCGCGCTGGGAGTCGTCGCGTTCGACGATTCCCTTGGCATGCATGATCTGCATCAGCTTGAGCGCGGTCGTGTAGCCGGCGCCATCGTCGCCGTAGAGCGTCTCGTGCACTTCGCGCACGGTCGATGCGCCGCGCTCCCACAAGACGTGCAGGATGTCCAGTTCGGCCTTGGTAGGCCAGGCGGCTTCGTTGCTGCGACGCGGAGTCATCGGTGGAACCTCCTGTTACTCGCGGGATGCGCTGCGACCGGCTTCATCGTGCCCCGGACGCGGCTGCCGTGCAAGTGGCATTCGCGCCCGCGGCCCATGCCTGTCAACCGCCACCCTTGTTGACGCGGCTCTTGTCGAGGTCGGAGTGCGTCTTCATCGCATCGGCGCGCTGCGCCTCGATGTCGCCATAGGTGCGGCAGGTCTTCACCGGCAGGTGGGACCCGATCGGTGCACGGCTTTCGCAGATCAGGCGATTGCTGTCGTTGTGCTTGAGAATGGCGTTCACCTCTTCCTGCGCATTGACCAGGGCGATCTTGTCGGAAGAATTCAGGTCATTCTGGCTCGCATGCTTTTCGAGCAACGCGTGCATCGAGTTCAGGCGTGCTTCGATCTTGCTCTTGTCGTCCGCCTTCAGGAACTCGTAACGGCCGCCCTGATGCATGCCGGCGCGAATCTCCGTGGCTTCCTGATCGAAACCGGCAAGACTCTGGGCGACCAGCGGCTTTTCTATGACCTGCTCGTCCGCATATACAGCGGCGCTGAGAAAAAGGCAGGCAATTCCGCACAACAACTTCGACATGATCAAACTTCCTTCTGAAAAAATGAACTAACCGATACGTCGAATCCGGCTCACTCCGTTTCGACCCCTGTACCCCGGTGACGAACCAGCACGCTGTCTGGGTCTGCAACGGACACCGTCCGCGTTATACGTAAGTTATCGTACGTAAACCATCGCAGGCTGTCAACGCGGGCTGCGGCCGGCGCAAATCCGGCGACGCCCTGCCTCGTGGGAGGCGGTCGGAAAGCATAACGTTGAAGCCGGCTGGAAGGCGGTGCGGCGGGTCACAGTTCCACTGCCGCCGTCAGCATTCAGTACGAACCGGCCCCGGCCCCAAGCCCCGGCCCGGCGGTGTTGCCCGGGCACGCGCCTGTCCACCAGCCACCGGGCTTCAACGAAATCGATCGTACGTTCGGGTGTGCCGAGGCGTCAATCCACGCCGGGGCGCATTTACAAAAAGCTACACGGTCGCACTGCGGCGCCGCTTCACGCGGCGCTCGAGATATTCCACGATTGCGCCGGCAACATCGACCCCGGACGCCGCCTCGATGCCTTCGAGCCCCGGTGAGGAATTCACTTCCAGGACCAGCGGACCGCGCCGCGACCGCAGCAGGTCGACGCCGGCGATGTTCAATCCCATCGTGCGCGCGGCGCGCAATGCGATGTCGGTCTCCTTGGCGTTGAGGTCGGTCGCGCTGGCCGATCCGCCCCGATGCAGGTTCGAACGGAATTCGCCTTCGCGCGCCTGCCGGCGCATGGCGGCGACGACCTTGCCGCCGACGACGAAACAGCGGATGTCAGCTCCCTTCGACTCGCCGATGAACTCCTGCACCAGGAACGTGGCGTACAGGCCGCGGAACGCCTCGATCACGCTTTGCGAAACCGCCTTCTTGTCGGCCAGCAGCACGCCCTGCCCCTGCGCGCCTTCGTTCAACTTGATCACGTGCGGCGGATCGCCGAGCATCGCCAGCAGGTCGGCGGTGTCGTCCGGATTGTCGCCGAACACCGTTGCCGGAAGCCCGATCTTTTCGCGCGCCAGCATCTGCAGGCAGCGCAGCTTGTCGCGGGCGCGCAGGATCGAATCCGAGGAGTTCGGCGTGTATACGCCCATGCTCTCGAACTGGCGCAGCACGGCGGTGCCGTAGAACGTGATCGAAGCGCCGATGCGCGGAATCACCGCATCGTAGTTCGTGGCCGGACGGCCCTTGTAGTGCATCGCAAAATCACCCGGCGCGATGCGCATGTAGCAGCGCAGGGGGTCGAGCACGCGCGCACGATGTCCGCGCGCACGCGCGGCCTCGGCCAGGCGCACCGTGGAATACAGCTTGGCGTTGCGCGAAAGGATCGCGATCTTCATTTCGGCCCCTTGTGTCGCCGCCGTGTGGGTCGGCCACAGCGGTATGCCGATGCGCTATCGACGAGAAAGCGGCTCCGGAGCGCATCGCGGCCCAGCAGCAGCGGGAACAGCATATGCAGCCGGCTTGTCAGATTCATTTCCGATTCCCAGCGCTGCCCGGCCAGTTCGAACTCGGTGCGGATGAACCAGCGCATTGTTACATGTCCGCCGGAATCGGAAACGACACGCCGGTCGGCGACCGGGGCGACGCAATGCACGGGCGGCGAACCACGGCGGCCGGTCAGGACCGCAAAGCGCAACCACGGGCGTCCATCCTGTTCGAACTCGTCGAGTGATTCGACATGAAGCGACGAGGTGCGCGCGCCGCTGTCGACCTTGGCCTTGATCGCGGCAATCCCCAACTGCGGCAGCGCCAGCCATTCGCGCCAGCCAAGGACGATCGGTTCGTTGTCCACCATGAGCTCTCGGCAAGGTAGTTGGGGTTCCGCGACGCAAATGGAAAGCTGCGGGCTCTAAAGTCGACGGGGCGATGCCTTGCGGCAGCAAGGGACCGTGGTTTCGGTGGCATGCGGGACGCCGGCGCAGACGCAATGATCGGGCTTTTCCATAAGCATCATTCAACCAGACGTCATGCGGCATCGAGCGGGTGAAGGGAATCGAACCCTCGTCAGTAGCTTGGGAAGCTACAGCTCTGCCATTGAGCTACACCCGCGTTCGGACGAACCGGATTAATGTACGGGTTTGCCGCGGCCGGGGCAACGTGGCGCGGAAGCCGCCGGCACGTTGACGAAACCGCGCGATCAGCGAACACTGCGATCGTAACTGCCTGAGACTCCGCCTTGTTTGAGGCGGAAGGCGGCGGTTCAGCTTGGTTGCGCTTAGATACGCTTGCGTGGAAGTAATCGGACCGGGGGAGCCGAGCGTCAACTCAAGTCCAAGCGCGATCTTCCCCCTGAGTTTTTCCCTGTTGCGTGACGCAAAGGAGCGTTCGCCATGTTCAAGTCATTCCGCTTCGCACTGCTCATGACCGGCGCATTGTTCGCGCTCGGCGCGGTTGCGCAGCCGGCCCCGGACCAGCAATCCGGTGATCAGCCTGATCCGCCATCGCGCGTAGCGCGGCTGGCCTACATTCGCGGCACGGTAAGCTTCGTCCCGGCCGGCGAGAATGATTGGGTCGAGGCCCAGATCAACCGTCCGCTGATTACCGGCGACAAACTGTGGACCGACCACGATTCGCGCGCCGAGCTCGAAATCGGCTCGTCGGCGCTGCGCCTGGATGCGCAGACCAGTTTCGATTTCCTGAACCTCGATGACCAGACCGCGCAGATCGAGCTGACCGAGGGCGCGCTGAACCTGCGCGTGCGGCGGCTCTATGACAACCAGGTCTACGAGGTCGACACGCCGACCCTGGCTTTCGTCATCAACCGCGTCGGCGAGTATCGCCTGACGGTGCTGCCGAACGGGCAGTCGACGGTCGTCAGCGTCATGCAGGGCGGCGGCGATGCCTACGGCGAGGGCGGTGCGCGTGCGCGCATCGAGGAAGGCCAGTCGGTCACGTTCAATGATTCGGGCCTGCGCGATTACTACACCGACTCGCTGCCGCCACCGGACAGTTTCGACGAGTTCGTCCGTCAGCGCGACAGCCGCTGGGACAATGCCAAGTCGCGCGCCTACGTTTCAGAAGACGTGATCGGCTATCAGGATCTCGACGACAACGGCGACTGGAGCGACGTGCCCGAGTACGGCCATGTGTGGTATCCGACGACCGTCGCCGTCGGCTGGTCGCCATATCATCACGGCCACTGGGGCTGGGTCGGCGCCTATGGCTGGACCTGGATCGACGACGCGCCGTGGGGCTTCGCGCCATTCCATTACGGCCGCTGGGCCTACATCGGCAATCGCTGGGGCTGGTGCCCCGGTGCGATCGGCGTGCGCCCGTACTACGCGCCGGCACTGGTCGCGTTCATCGGTGGCGGCGTCAGCGTCGGCGTGGCGATCGGCGGACCGGTCGGCTGGTTCCCGCTCGGGCCGCGCGACGTGTACTTCCCCGGCTATCACGTCAGCCAGCGCTACTTCACCAACGTCAACGTCACGAACACGGTCGTCAACACGACGGTGATCAACAACTATTACGGCAACTATTCGCGCGGCGACGTTAACTACACGCAGATCAACTACGCCAATCGCAACATCAACGGCGCCGTGACCGCGGTGCCGGCAGCGGCGTTCGCCAGCGCGCGGCCGGTCGCCGCGTCCGCGATTGCGGTCAATCGCACGACGTTTGCCAATGCACGAGTGACTTCGGTTGCAGCGGTCGCGCCGACGCGCGCAAGCCTCGAGGGACCCGGCGGCCGCGCTCGCGCGGCTCCGCCCGCGGCAGTCATCAACCGCAACATCGTCGCCGCGAGCAAGCCGCCGCCGCCGGTTGCTTCATTCGCCACGCGCGAAGCGGCGCTGAAGAAGAATCCCGGCGAGCCGTTGACGACGAAGCAAATGCGCACTCTGCCGGCCGTGCAGAACAACGGTGGCGCGGACCGCATGGCCGGTGGCGCTGGACGCAACCCGGACAAGGTCAAGGTCGTTACCAACACCGGCGTGCCGGCGAGCACGCCGGCAGCGCCGCTGATCGCGCGGCCGGGAGCCGGAAATCCCAATGCGAACGCCAATGCCGACAGGCGTCGTGGTGCCGGTCCGCAAGGCGGCCAGGCGCAGAACGGAAACACGCCGGTCGACAACGCGGCCGGTCGCGGCGGCGCGATGAACGCCCAAGGCGGGCGTCCGGCCAATACCGGGCCGCAGGCTGATCGTGCGGTCATGGACAAGGGTGCCACCGGGCAGCCTGGACGGCCGGTTGGTTCAGGACCGCAGACCGAACGTGCGGTCACGAACGCCCAGGGCAGCGGTAATGTGCAGGGTGGCCGGCCGACGGCCGGTCAGCAGACCGAGCATGTGCCGTCCAGCCGTTTCGTCAATCCGAACGCCGGCGGCAACAAGGCCGCCAACTCCAACGCTGGCAACGCGGCGGAGACCAATGCGCGCGGCAACGCGGCGAACGGACGTGGCAATGCCAACAGCGAGAACAAGCAGCCGACGACGTCGCAGCCGTACAACAATGCCCGCCAGACCAACAACCCGGTCACGCAAGGCGCGCCGGCCAATGCCGGCCAGGGCAATGCGCCGGTCTACACGCCGGAGCGCAAGGTCAACAACGGCAACGGCGAGCAGCCGAACAAGGCATCGCAGGGCCACGGGCGCGAGTATCGCGCGCCGCAATCGTCCGCGAATCCGACCAATGTCCCGCCGCAGGATGCGCGCGTGACCTCGATGCCGCAGTCGAACGCGCAGGCTGAGCACAATGTCGAACAAAGGAACAGGCAACAGCAGCAGCAGATGCAGCAGCAACAACGGCAGGTGCAGCAGCAACAACAACAGGTGCAGCAGCAACAGCAACAGATCCAGCGCGCTCCGCCGCCGCCGCCGCCGCAGGTCCAGCACGCTCCGCCGCCGCCGCAACCGCAGATGCAGCGTCAACCGCCGCCGCAGCCGCAACAGCAGCAGCAGGGAAGGAACGACAAGAGCAAGGATAAGGACAAGGACAAGGACAAGAACGGCGGGGGCGGACACTGAGAGACCGCGCCTGGCTGACAGCACGCGCCCGGGACATCCCGGGCGCTGTTTTTTTGGCGGCAGCTAACAGACCCGGTGACCGGCGACGCGTTAAACTAGGACGATGGTCAGGATACTTCTCAATGGCGCGCCTCGCGAGGTAGCGGCAAATCTCAGCGTCGGCGAGCTGCTCGATGCCGAAGGCTACGCACAGCGCAAGGTCGCCGTCGAAGTAAACCGCGAGATCGTTCCAAAGAGCCTGCACGCACAGCGCACCGTGCGCGATGGCGACCGCATAGAAATAGTCCACGCGATAGGGGGCGGGTGAATGCTCGCGCGATGCGAAGTAACGCATCGCGCATTCAGCCGCCCGCCCGAAGCAGGATGCGTAGGGCCGGGTTGCTTAGCGAGGCCATGATGGCCGAGCTTAGCAACGGCGTCCGCCCGCGTAAGCGGGCGCGTGAGTGCGTTGCAGCGAATCGTGAGCTCAGCCGACGAGGAGGCATGGATGCCGACTGGGGGTGAGCACCATGGAAGGTTCTTGGCTACGCGCTGTCAAGATGGTGGCTGATCTTGGCTACGGCGTCCGCCCGCAGCGCGCGCGGTAGGCGCCACGATTGAGCCGCAATGCGTCTTTTTACACCTTTACAGAAGTACCATGAACGCCCAACCCGCCCCAACCCCAGCGCAAGCCATCGCCGACCCGCTCGTCATCGCCGGCATTGCATACAAGTCGCGCCTGCTCACCGGCACCGGCAAGTTCAAGGATCTCGAGGAAACACGCCGCGCAACCGAAGCGGCCGGCGCGCAAATCGTGACCGTGGCGATCCGCCGCAGCAACATCGGCCAGGATCCCGGCCAGCCGAACCTGCTCGACGTCCTCCCGCCGAGCCGCTACACGATCCTGCCGAACACCGCCGGCTGCTACAACGCCGACGACGCCGTGCGCACCTGCCGGCTCGCGCGCGAACTGCTGGACGGGCGCAATCTCGTGAAGCTCGAGGTCCTCGGCGATCCCCGGACGTTGTTCCCGGATGTCGTGCAGACTTTGCGCGCTGCCGAGACGCTCGTCGCCGAGGGCTTCGAGGTCATGGTCTACACCAGTGACGATCCGATCCTCGCGCGGCGACTCGAGGAGATCGGCTGCGTCGCGGTCATGCCGCTGGCCGCGCCGATCGGCTCGGGCCTCGGCATCCAGAATCGCTGGAACATCCTGGAAATTGTCGAAAACGCAAAAGTGCCGGTGCTCGTCGACGCCGGGGTCGGCACCGCGTCGGATGCGGCGATCGCGATGGAACTGGGCTGCGACGGCGTGCTGATGAACACGGCGATCGCCGGCGCGCGCGATCCGGTGCTGATGGCCAGCGCGATGCGCAAGGCGGTCGAGGCCGGGCGCGAGGCATTCCTGGCCGGACGCATCCCGCGCAAGCGCTATGCGTCCGCGTCGAGCCCGATCGACGGCACGGTCGGCTGACGCAACGCCGATGACGTCGCAAGGCATTCCTGGTTCCGATCCACTCGCGCAGGCGACACAGGGCGACGAGCGGCATCGCCATATCCGCAGCTTCGTGTTGCGCCAGGGCCGCATGACGACGGCGCAGCAGCGCGCGTTCGTCGAGCACTGGCCGCGTTATGGGCTGGATCCGCAGGACGGACCGCCGGCATGGACCGGCGTGTTCGGGCGCGCCGCGCCGCTGATCCTCGAGATCGGATTCGGCAACGGCGAGCAGCTGCTGTGGTCGAGCCTGCATGAACCGGACAGCGACTTCCTCGGCATCGAAGTGCACCGCCCGGGTGTCGGCCGCCTGATGAACGCGCTGGCTGCGAACAATGTGGACAATGTCCGCTTGTATAACCACGATGCGGTCAGCGTGCTCGAACAATGCATCGCCCCGGCGAGCCTGGCCGGCGTTCGCATCTACTTCCCGGATCCATGGCCGAAGCAGCGCCAGCAGAAGCGTCGCCTGATCCAGCCTGACTTCGCCGCATTGCTGGCGACGCGCACTGCCCCCAAGGGCGTATTGCATTTGGCGACCGATTGGGCGGACTATGCGGAACAAATGCGCGAGGTACTCGATCATGCGCCCGCATGGCGCAACCTGCACGGCACTCAATTCGCGCCAAGGCCGGCGTGGCGCACCGAAACCCGCTTCGAGCGGCGCGGCTTGCGTCTCGGCCACGGCGTATGGGACCTGGTCTATGAACGCCGAACCTGACGCCGCCCGCGCCTGATCAGCGACCGGACAATAACTTAACCGCCCCGATGAACACCGGCCTGATCCTCACCCACGACATGATGCTCGTGCTCGGGCTGGTGACGTTCACCGTGCTCATGCTCGTGCTCGAGTGGATCCGCGCCGACCTGATCGCGCTGCTGGTCATCGTCGTGATCGGCATCACGCGGCTGATGCCGGTCGAGCAACTGTTCGACGGCTTCGCCGGCAACGCCGTGATCTCGCTGCTCGGCGTCATGATCATGGGCGCGGGACTGGATCGCACCGGCGTGTTGAACAAGGCGGCGTCGTTCCTGCTGCGCCTGTCGCGCGGCATCGAGTCGCGCCTCGAGCTGCTGATCAACGCGATGGTCGGCTCGCTGTCGGCGATCATGCAGAGCCAGGCGCTGGCGACGCTGTTCCTGCCGGTTGCCAGCCGCGTCAGCTCGCGCACCGGCGTGCCGCTCGGCCGGCTGCTGCTGCCGATGGCGTTCTGCATCCTGGCCGGCACGAACATCACGATGATCTCGAACTCGCCGCTGATCCTGCTCAACGACCTGATCGCGAGCGCGAACCGCAACCTGCCGCCCGGCGCGCAGACGATCGAGACGTTCTCGCTGTTCGCGATCGCGCCGATCGGCATCCCGTTGCTGCTGGTCGGCCTCGGCT
>DATIEJ010000131.1:0-15159 GCA_035455825.1 Rhodanobacteraceae bacterium
GCCCCGACAGCGGTTGCAGTCCACCTTCAGGCTGCAGGATCTGCACCTGCGGCGGTTCGGCCGCAGCCGGCGCCGCGAACACGGCCAGATTCTCGCCAGCCGGATCGTAGACTTCGAGCAGGCGGCGCAGCGCGTCCTGCAGCTCGCGTTCGGCAAACCGCCGCGGTATCGCCAGGGCGCGCTTCTCGGCGGCGACGTCGGCAGGCACTTCACGGTTGGCAAGGATGAAGACGACGCGCAGGCGTTCCAGGGCCGCGTCGCGCACGATGTTGCGCAACAGGACCGACGGGTTGCCGCCGACCGCATTGAT
This sequence comes from Rhodanobacteraceae bacterium, assembly GCA_035455825.1. Lineage (GTDB taxonomy): Bacteria > Pseudomonadota > Gammaproteobacteria > Xanthomonadales > Rhodanobacteraceae > Rudaea. The sequence continues at coordinate 311 of DATIEJ010000131.1, forward strand.
GTCCACGACGAGCACGTCATAGGCCCAGCTCTCGCCCATCGCGGCGGCCGACCGCAGCTTGGTCAGCGCATCCGGAGCAACCGAGCTGCTCATGGATTCGACGCCCCAGGTGCTGAAATAGCTGTTGAAGCGTTTCAGCAGCGGCCCATCGCCGCTCAACACGAGCGCGCGCGCGCCGCGCAGCGAGCGGCGCACGTTCTCGACGTCGCCCGGCGCCTTGAGGAACGGCACGCTGAACCAGAACACCGAGCCCTTGCCGAGTTCGGAGCGCACGCCGATCTTGCCGTTCATCAGCTCGACCAGGCGTTTGCAGATGACCAGTCCGAGACCCGTGCCGCCGTGCATGCGCGTGGTCGAGGCGTCGGCCTGCGAAAACGGCTGGAACAGTTTGGCCGCGGCTTCCGGCGCGATGCCGATGCCGCTGTCCTTGACGACGAACATGATTTCGCTGTGCGTGCGCGTCTCGCTGCGTTTTCCGACCTGGACGATGACCGCGCCGCGCGGCGTGAACTTGATCGCGTTGCTGACCAGGTTCGTCAGGACCTGACGCAGGCGCACCGGATCGCCGCGCACCAGCAGGCGAACACCCGGGTCGATGTTCACGTTGAAACGCAGGTGCTTGGCCTCGGCGTTCTTGTCGAGCAGGCGCTTGACCGAGTCGAGCGTCTCGCGCAGGTTCAGCGCGACCGATTCGAGCACCAGCTTGCTCGCCTCGATCTTCGAGTAGTCGAGAATGTCGTCGACGATGCGCAGGAGTTCGCAGGCCGACTTGTACGCGGTCTGCAGGTAGTCCTTCTGGTCCGGCCCGAGCTGCGAGGACATCAGGATGTCGAGCAGCGGGATGATGCCGTTCAGCGGCGTGCGGATTTCATGGCTCATCGTCGCCAGAAACTCGCTCTTGGACATCATCGCGGCTTCCGCCGTCTGCTTGGCCTGAACGAGCTCGGCCTGCATGCTGCGCATGGTTTCCAGTTCGCCGCGCAATTCGGCCAGGCGCGCGTCGTCGACGGTCCCGGCGGCCGGGGCGATAGCGGTGCCCGCCGCCTCGGCCCGGTGATCGGAGGAATGGACACGCCACGCGAGCCATCCGCCCAGCGCGGCCGCGATCAGCAACGGTGACATCCACAAGGCCTGTGGGGCCTCGAGCAGGAACGGCGCACCGAGGCCCAATGCGACGACGATCGTCAGGCTGCCGCGCGCGGCCCAGGCAGCCAGCATGCGCCGGCGCGGAGCGCTGCCGGGATCCGCAGCGGAGTGCGGGGCGTTCATCGGCCGATGGCGCCGCGGCGCAAGCGGCGCCTAGGGTATCGACGCGGCATGGAAGTCGAAGCTGAGGTCCTGGCCGGCCTTCTGCACGAAATCGCCCTGCATGTAGTCGACGCCGGCCGTCCACAGGTGCGCGGCGCTCTGCGCATTTTCCACGCGCGGCGCGATGACCTGCGCCGAGTGCGCGCGGGCATGGCTGATGATCTGGCGCAGTTCCTCACGCAGGATTGGAGTGCGCAGGCCTTCGTCGACATAGCGCGGGCTGATCTTGATGAACGTGACGGGCATCTGCTCTAGCAATTGGAATGCCATCGCGCCGGCCTCGAAGCCGGACAGGGCGATATGGATCTCGAGCTTGCGCGCTTCCTCGGCGAACGCGGCCAGGTCGTGCAGGTGCGCCTGCGCATCGGCCAGGCGAAACTCGATTGCCAGCTGGCTGCCGTCCAGGCGCCGGGTTTCCAGCATCTGCCGCAGCCAGACGGCATGTTGCCCGTCGGTGATCGTCTCGATCGACTGGCTGACGAACAGGCGCACGCCGCGCTGCTGGCGGGCGCGTTCGGCCAGGACCATCAGGCAGCGCGACAGCACCCAGCGGTCGATCTCGCCGATCAGGCCGTCGCGCTGCGCAATCGGCACGATTTCCGCCGCGGTATACAGCTTGCCGTCGCTGCCGGCCAGGCGCAGCAGGGCCTGGAACTGTTCGGTTTCCTCGCCTTGCAGCGCGACGATCGGCTGAAACAGCAACTGGAAGTTGTCGGCTTTCAGCGCGGCGCGGATCTGCTCACCGAGGGCCTGGAACGTGCCGGCCGGCGCGGTCGTCGGTTCGGTGTGATAGGTGCCGACATGACTGCCGCCCGGACGGCGCGCGTCGGACATCGCGCGTTCCGCGCCGTTGAGCATTGCCCCGACTTCGCCGAGGCGCGCGGCGAAACTGCAGATGCCGATCGACAGCCCGAGGCTGAAGCTGCGTCCGTCCTGGTCGAATTTCTCGCGCCCGGTGCGATCGCGCAGGCTCGCGGCCAGCCGCTCGAGCGCCGTCTCGTCGCCTTGCGGACACAGAAGCAGGAAACTCGAATCGCCGTAGCGCGCCGCCAGATCGTTGGGGCCGACATGCGAGGCGATGAACGCGCCGACCTGGCCGAGCAAAGCATCGAACGCGAGCATGCCGACGCGCTCGCGCGTGCTTGCAGCCGAATCGATCTCGATGTACATCAATCCGCCGAGCGTCGCGGTCGCGTCGTCGCGCGTGAGCAAGGCGTTGATCTGGTCGAGCACATGGGCGCGCAGGTACAGTCCGGATACCGGATCGCGCGTGCCCGCCCCGGCGCCGCGGCGGCCGAGCTGGCGCGCGCGGCGCACGCGATTGGTCACGGCGGCGATCAGGTGCTTGGGCCGGATCGGCTTGGACAGGAAATCGTCGCCGCCCGAGTCGAGCGCCTGGAAATGCTTCTCCTCGTTCTGCTCGCCGGACAGGAACACGATCGGCGTGGACACGAATGCCTCGCGCTCGCGGATGATCGAGGTCAGTTCCATGCCGTCGCAGGCGGGCATGTACAGGTCCATCAGGATCAGCTCGGGCTGGAATTCGTCGAGCTGGTCGAGCGCCGCGAGCGGATCGGTGCACATGCGCGTGGTCATGCCGGCCTTGCGCAGGATCGACTCGGCGAAGATCGCCTGGGAGCGGTCGTCCTCGACGATCAGCACGCGAAACGGATCGGCGCTGTCGGCGGAGAGCAACTCGGTGATGCGCGTGGTCACGTCGTCGACCTGCGCGGGCAGGGCGACGAAGGCATCGGCGCCGGCACGCATCGCGCGCAGGCGCACCGGCAATTCGCCCGAGGTCGAGAAGCTCAGCAGCGCCAGGCGATGGCGCGTGCGCGCACGCATCGTCTTGATCAGCGCGCCGATCGACTCGAGCGAGGTTTCGTACGAGGCATCGACGATCACCAGATGCGGCGGAAATGCCGACAGGATTTCGCGCAGGTGCTCGATGTTGTCGAGAATCGTCAGCTCGTAGCCGCCGAGCGTGTCGAGTTTCTGGTCGAGTTCGCCGGCGAGCGGATTGCCGTCGCTCAGGTGATAGACCTTGCGCTGTTCGCCAGGGCGCGGCCGTGGCGCGGCGACGATGTCGTCGGCCGGTTCGCCGCGCGCCACGCGCGCCGGTCGTGATGGCGCCACCGTCTCCGCTGGCGCTGGCGGCGCAGGCCGGGCGATTGCGGCCGCAGGTGCTGGCGCCTCCGGCACGGACGGCGGTTGGGAAACTGGCGCGGCGGCAGGCTTGGCTGCCGGGACGGCCGGAACGGGGCGCGCGGCCGTCGGCGGCGCGTTGCGCACGAAGCGGTGCCAGTAGTCCGGCGGCGGCGTCACCCAGAGCGGGAAATCCACGCGCTCGGCCGTCGCGGCCAGCGCGGCCGGAGCCGCCGCGCGTTCGCCTTCGGCCGATGCGGCGCCGAGGCTGGCGATCAGCGGTTCGAGGGCGCGCAGCCGTGCCGCGAAGCTTTCCGTCTGTCCGGCATCGGGAACGCCGACCTGCGCTACGAACGGCGCCAGGAATCGTTCGATCGAGAACAGGTGCTCGCCGATGTCCAGCAAGCCGTAGCGCCCGCAGGCGCCGGCCAGCGGCTGCACCTCACGGAACAGCAGGGTCAGTGCGTTGATGTCCCAACCCTGGTCGCACAGCCGCTGTCCGCGCTTGCGCAGCATCTCCAGGCGCTTGGGCAGATGACGCAGGAATGCCAGACGCAGTTCCGCCGCTTGCTGGGTATCGTCCTGCTGTTGCATCGCTAGCCTGAATCCCCTCTCCGTGACGGATGATACCAGCCGCTAGGAGGGGCGGCCACCGGCAAAAGTATACAAAGAGCAGGGGCGAGGGACGAGGGGCGAGAAAAAGAAAAAGAGGAAAAAGACAATGGCCTCGCCATTTCCTTTCTCTTCCCTCTTCCCTCGTCCCTGCTCCTACCCAGGCTTTACCACCACCAGGATGACAATCCCGATCAGCAGCACTCCAGGCACTTCGTTGAAGATGCGCAGCCAGCGCGACGAGCGCGTGCACCGGCCGCTTGCGAGCTGGTTCTTCAGTCGCACCAGATACGCGTGATAGGCGATCAGGCCGGCCACCAGGACGAGCTTGGCAGCGAACCAGGGCTGATGCAGGTAGCCGGTGTCGTGCATGAGCCACCAGGCCAGCGTGGCGATGCCGAACGCGACGGCGCCGGCGGCGCCGATGTGCGTGATCATCAGCAGGCGCCGTTCCATCACGATCAGCTGGTCGCGCACGGCCGGTTGCGTCGTCTCGACGTGATAGATGTACAGGCGCGGCAGGTAGAACAGGCCGGCGAACCAGGTCACGACGAAAATTACGTGCAGCGCCTTGAGCCAGAGCATCTCGGGTCGGTCGTAGTTGGCGATCGGATCGAAGTATAACTGCGCAGCAGTCGACAGACGGCGGCCCCGAGCCTTGACGCGATCTCGGCGGCGAGGCTATAAGGCCTTCCCCGTCTTGCTGCATGCACTGTCGACGAGGGGTTCTTCACGTCTCGTCCCGAGCAACTTTCCGCCATGGTGTATGTCCCGCCGCCGCCGTTGCTCGTTGTCCGCTCGCACGACCCGCAGGGACGCTGGCGCTGGTTGCTGTTGACCGTCCTTGCATGGCTGGCGACGGCCGCGCTGGCGGCGTTCGCGGCGTTGTTCGTGCGCGAACGCATCGCCTCGGCCGGCGAGCGCGCCGAAGTCGACGGCCTGCATCGGCAAGCCTCCGAACTGCAGCAGCGCATTGCCGTGCTGGAACGTTCCGAACAGGTTGCGCGCGCAGCCAATGCCGATCTGCAGCAGGTGCTGCGCGACCGCCAGGAGCAGATCTGGGCGTTGCGCGCTGACCTGGGTTTCTACAGCCGGCTGACCGGAACCAACGCGCGCCGCGAAGGCCTTGCCGTGCAGGGCGTGCACCTGGCTGCCGCGAGCGAACCCGGAGTATATAATTTTACAATTACCATCACGCAGAACCTCAAGGCCGGCCAGCTCGCCAGCGGGCGTGCCCGGGCGAGCGTGACCGGCGTGCGCGACGGCAAGCTCGCGACGCTCGCCTGGTCCGACCTGGCTTCGCATCAGGACGGCGACGGCCTGGCGTTTTCGTTCAAGTATTTCCAGCAGCTCAAGGGCACATTGATGCTGCCGCGCGGCTTCAAGCCGAACCGCATCCGCGTGGAAGCCGATGCCGGCGGCGAGATGGGCCGCGCGGAACAGGATTTTCCCTGGGCCGAGGCGCTGGCCACACCGGAGGTCACCGATGTTCAACAGTAGCAAGAAGCAGGCGCGCGCCGACACCGAGACGACCTCGCTGATCGCCAGCGGCACGCAGATCCGTGGCGACGTGCAGTTCAGCGGCCGCCTGCATGTCGACGGCAAGATCGAGGGCAGCATTCGCGCCGACGATGCCGCCGCCGTGCTGACGCTTTCGAGCCACGCCCAGGTGGTCGGCGAAATCCAGGCGCCGCACATCATCATCAACGGCAGCGTCAACGGCGACGTCACGGCCGACGAACGGCTGGAACTGGCCAGCAATGCGCGCGTCGAGGGCAACGTCTTCTACAAGGTGCTCGAGATGTCTGCCGGAGCCCAGATCAACGGCAAGATGGTGCATCGGGCCGAGCCGCCGCGGCAGCTCGCCGGGCCCGGCGCGGAAGGGTCCAAGCCTTGAATTCGGGCCATCTGGCACGATCTACCTGACGGCGCGGCGCTGTTCGCGAGCCGACGAGACCCCAATGAACCAGACCCCGGATTACCAGAACGCGCTCGACGAACCGCTGCTGTTCAGCGATGCGGCCGCGCACAAGGTGCGTGAGCTGATCGCCGAGGAAAACAATCCGAACCTCAAGCTGCGCGTGTACATTTCCGGCGGCGGCTGCTCGGGATTCCAGTACGGCTTCACGTTCGACGAGCAGCGCGCCGACGACGACGTGGCGCTGGTCAAGGACGGCGTGACCCTGGTTGTCGACCCGCTGAGCCTGCAATACCTCATGGGCGCCGAGATCGACTACGCCGAAAACCTCCACGGCGCGCAGTTCGTCATTCGCAATCCGAATGCAAAGACCACCTGCGGCTGCGGCTCGTCGTTCTCCGTGTAGCAGGGCCAGCGGCCCGGGACCAGCGAAGAGCGAAAGCGTGAGGAGCAACGCTTTTCCCTTGTCCCTAGCCCAGTGGGCAGCCCCTCGCCACTTCCAGATGCGGATGGGATAATCGTGCGCCGATGAGTTCTTACCTGCGCAGCCGCAACAACACATTCGCCAGTCTGGATCTCGAACGCTCCGCCGAGCAGCGCGATGACGTCGAATGGCTTGAATCCCGCCTGCGCGCCGCGGGATCGCGCTTCATCGTTCTGCGCGACGACGGACGCATGCTGGTCAGCGGTGACCAGCGCGCGTTGCGCGGCCTCGACGCGGACGAACGCGAACGCCTGCTGCGCGACGCCGTCCCGACCTATCTCGGCTGCGCCGGCGGCAGCGATCATTTCCTGCTGTGCACCGACGCAGCGCATGCCGACCGCGTCGCCGCCGAGCTCGGCGTGCCGTTCATGAACCTGCGCAGCGCCGGCGTTGCGTTGCCGGCTTTCGACGCCGGCTTGTTCGCCTATGCCTTGGGCCTGGCCAACTGGCAGGCGCGCACGCGCTACTGCGCGAACTGCGCGGCGCCAGTGAAGTTCGAGGCGGCCGGTCACCGGGCGAAATGTACTAATCCACAATGCGGCATGGAGCATTTCCCGCGCACCGATCCGGCCGTCATCGTCATCGTCACCTGGCGCGACGCCTGCCTGCTCGGCCGCATGCCACGCCTGCCGCCGAAGCGCTTCACGACACTGGCCGGTTTCGTCGAGCCCGGCGAGACGCTCGAGGATGCGGTCCGGCGCGAAGTATTCGAGGAAGCCGGCGTGCGCGTCGGCGCCAGCGACTACCATTCCTCGCAGCCCTGGCCGTTTCCGGCGTCGATCATGCTCGGCTTCACCGCTCAGGCCGAGGACCCGGCGATCCAGGTCGGGCCGGAACTGGCCGAAGCGCGCTGGTTCGAAGCCGATCAGCTGATGGCCGATCTGCGTTCAGGCCAGCTCGTGCTGCCGCCGCGCGTTTCGGTCGCATACCGGCTGATCGAGCACTGGTTGCGTCAGGCCGCCGGCGCCGAACTCGACGACTTCGTCAGCGACGAACCGTTCCTGCCCGGCCGGGATTGACGCTGCACGCGGCAACCGCGCTGCTACAATCCCGCCGACTTCCACGGTTCGTTCCGGATCCGAGCATGGCCATCGTCCTTGTTGCCACCCTGCTGGTGCTGTTCGCGACGCACGCGGTGCCCGCGTCGGTGCACTGGCGCGATTTCACCTGGTTGCGCCGCTGGCAGGAACAGGTCGGCAGCCCGGGCGGCGACCTGACCGGATTGCTCGTGTGCGTCGGCGCTCCGGTCCTGGCTTGCGCGCTCGCGCAGTACGTATTGCGCGGCACCTGGCTCGGACTGACCAGCCTGGTATTCGCGATCATCGTGCTGTTCTACTGCTGGGGACCGCGCGATCTGGAGCGCGACGTCGAAGCGGTCGACAAGGCGCCCGACAGCGAGCGCCGCGTTGCGGCGCTGCAGGCGCTGCGCGCGGACGCCACGCAACCGCCGCTGGAATTCACGACTGAAACGGTCGTCGAGGCGACGTTCTTGGCCGCGCTGCGGCGCTGGTTCGGCGTCCTGCTGTGGTTCGCGCTGCTTGGGCCGGCCGGCGCGCTTATGTATCGATTGACGCAGGTTCTGGCCGGACCGCAGTTCGCCGCGGCGCAGTCCGCCGGGCAGCGCGCAGCGGCCGAGCACGTCGCGCGCATTCTCGACTGGCTGCCGGCGCACCTGATCGTGCTCGCGCTGGCGCTGGCATCGAACTTCGACTCCGTGTTCAAGGTCTGGCGGGACTATCACGCGGCGAACGGCAAGGGATTCCTGGCTCTGGATCTGGGTTTCCTCAACGCGACCGCGCGCGCCAGCGTCGCGGCCGATGTTGCCGCCGAGGCGGACGAGCCATCGCAAGCCGCGCGCGCGCCGCTCGTTGCACTCGATGACGCGATGGTGCTGGTGCGCCGCGTGCTGATCGTGTGGCTGGTCGTGATCGCGCTGATCGTGCTGGGCGGGTGGTTTGCGTAGGAAGCGATGACGCGTGGGTCTGGTCGGCCCACCGTTTTTTCATTGAACGCCCAGGAGCCGGTGGGCCAAGGCCCACGCTACGCCGCGTCGCCGCGCAACTCACGCACCTTCGCTTCGAGCAGTGCCGCGTTGGCCTGCTCGGGCGGCACTGCCGCCCCGGCTACCAGTTCGATCTTCGACCAGAACCGGCGCGGCAGGCGCATGCGGCCGAGCGCGGAGTCGCGGCGGCTGAACAGGCTGCCCCACAAGCCGCGCAACGCCAGCGGCACGACCGGCACCGGCCGCTGCGCGAGAATGCGTTCCATGCCGGGGCGGAAGCGCTGGATCGTGCCGTCGCGCGTGATGCCGCCTTCGGGAAAGATGCAGACGATATTGCCGTCGGCCAGTTCCCTGTCGACCGTCGCGAACGCGCGCTCCATGATGCCGGCATCTTCCTTCGCGCCGGCGATCGGAATCGCCTTGGCCGCGCGGAACACGTACTTGACGACCGGGGTTTCGAAGATCTTGTAGTACATGACGAAGCGCACCGGCCGGCGCACGCAGCCCATGATGATCAGCGGATCCATGAAGCTGATGTGGTTGCAAACGAGCAGCACCGGTCCATGTTCCGGAATGTTCTCCAGACCCGCCGGCCGGATCCGGTAGAGCGTGTTGATCAGCAGCCAGTCGACGAAGCGCAACAGGAATTCCGGCACCAGGGTATAGATGTATATCGCGACCACGGCATTGAGCAGCGCGGTCGCCAGCAGCAGTCCGGGAATGCTCAGGCCGGCCTTGTTCAGCAGCACGCCGGACAATCCCGCGGCGACGACCATGAACAGCGCGTTGAGAATGTTGTTCGCGGCGATCACGCGCGAGCGCCGCGCCGGATCGCTGCGTGCCTGCACCAGCGCGAACAGCGGCACGATGAAGAAGCCGCTGAAGATCGCCATCAGCGACAGGTCGATCAGCACGCGCCATATGTGCGCCTGGCCGAGCATCGCCGCGACGTCGAGGCCGAGCTGGCCGCTGCTGTCCGGATGGGCGAAGTACAGGTCGGCGCCGAACACGGTCATGCCGATCGAGCCGAACGGCACGAGGCCGATCTCGACCTTGTGGCCCGACAGGCGTTCGCACATCACCGAGCCGAAGCCGATGCCGATCGAAAACAGCGTGAGGATCAATGTGTACACGCCCGGATTGCCGCCGAGCACTTCCTTCGTATAGTTCGGCAGCTGGGTGAAGTAGATCGAACCGTAGAACCAGAACCAGGAGATGCCCAGGCACGACAGGAAGATCGTGCGATCGCTGCGGATGTAGCCGAGATTGCGCCAGGTTTCGCTGAACGGATTCCAGTTGATCTTCAGGCCCGGATCGACCGGTGGCGCGCGCGGCATCGCCAGCGCGCAGGCCAGGCCGGCGACGGCGAGCGCGATCGTGACGCCACCGACCAGCCATGCGCCGTAGCCTGTCACGCGGATCAACGTCGAGCCGAGAATCGTGCCGAGCAGGATCGCCAGGAACGTTCCCATCTCGATCAGGCCGTTGCCGCCGACGAGTTCGCTGTCGGCCAGAACCTGCGGCAGCAGGCCGTACTTGAGCGGTCCGAACAGGGTCGAATGCAGGCCCATCATGAACAGCATCGCCATCAGCAGCCCGATGCTGTTGCCGACAAAGCCGACGCAGGCGACCAGCATGATGGCGATTTCGAGCAGCTTGACGAGCTGCGCGAGCCGCGCCTTGTCGTACTTGTCGGACAGCTGGCCGCTGGTTGCCGAAAACAGCAGGAACGGCAGGATGAACAGCGCCGCGGCGAGGTTGGTATAGAAATTCACATCGGCGACGCTCAACTGCGTCGTCAGGAACGCGACCAGGATCACCAGCGCATTCTTGAACACGTTGTCGTTAAACGCGCCGAGCGCCTGGGTCAGGAAGAATGGCAGGAAGCGCCGTTCGCGCAGCAGCTGGAACTGATTGCCTTCAGTCATGGTCTGTCTCTCCCCGTAACCCCAGAGTAGCAAACCGGCGGCAATTGCACTCATCGTGGCGCGTGGCTGGCTGCGCCGCTAAACTGTGCGACCCTCACTTGTCCAGCGCCGGCGTCCTTCGCGCCGGCCCTCACCAGCGATCGATTCCCATGCCGATTCAAAAACGCTTGCTGTGCGCGCTTTGCCTGGCGCTGTCGTTTTCCCTGCCGGCAGCGGCGGCCGAGCCACTGCTCAAACCGCTGCCCAACGTAGACACGGCCAAGCTCGCGCCGGCCGACGCCACCGCGGTCAAGGCGGCCCGCGCCGAATTCGACAGCGCGCACGACAAGCTCGTTGGTCCGCCGCTGGCGCAGATCTACGCCAACGTTGCCGCGGCATACGCGCGCGCAGGCCTCAAGGACGCCGCCGCCATCGCGTTCTATGACGCATCCCAGATCGATCCCGACGACGGGCGCTGGATGTACCTGCGCGGCGTCATCGCGCGCGACCTGAAACAGAATGCCGAGGCGCGCGCCGATTTCGAGGCGGCGCTCAAGCTGGACGAGGTTTACCTGCCGATCCGCTACCGCCTGTCCGATACGCTGGTCGATCTGGGCGACATCGATGGCGCGCGCAAGGTGCTCGAGCGCACGACGCGGGAACACTCAGACCAGGCCGTCGCATTCGCGATGCTGGGCCAGATCAGCATGCGCCAGAAGCGCTACACCGATGCGATCGAGAACCTGCAGCGCGCACTGAAGCTCGAACCGCAGGCGACGCAGCTGTACAAGACGCTGGCCGAGGCGTACACGGGCGTCGGCAACGCGACCGCAGCCAAGGAAGCAGAAGCGAAGGCCGGCGATGTTGCGCCGCGCCTGGCCGATCCGCTGGTCATTGGCCTGTATGGCGGCGGCGCGCCGGCGCAGCAACTCAGTGGCACGCCGTTGCAGCAGGCCGAGCAGCTTGCCGGCAGCGGCAAGATTGCGGCCGCGCGCGCGAAACTGGCCGAGTACCAGCGCGACCATGCCGACGATATCGACGCGCTGGCTTTTCAGGCACGGCTCGAAGCATCGCTCGGCGACCAGCTGATCGCGCAGGCTGCAGCCGACCAGGCGGTGACCCTGAAGCCCGACAGCGGCACGGCCCTGTTCGCGCGCGGCATCGTCTACGAGTACGCCGGCGATGACAACCAGGCCTATGCGTATTACCAGCGCGCCGTGCGCGCCGACGTCAAACTGGCGCCGGCACGGCTGCTGCTCGGCAACGCCGAGATGCGCCGAGGGCGCTACAGCCAGGGCGCCGAGCAATACCGTCAGCTCACGCTGCTGCAACCCGACGACGCGCAGGCCCTGGCCCATCTGGTCGCCGCCGAGGTTGCGGCGGGACAGTGCGGGCGCGCGCTCGCCGACACCGGTGCGGCGCAGAAACGCAGTCCCACGAACGGAGAAATGATGCAGGTGTTCGTGCGCCTGGCAAGCACGTGCACTGCGGCCAGGCAGGAGGAGCGCGACATGGCGCTCGACTACGCACAGGCCCTGTACAAGCAGCGTCCGGACGCGGGCGACTCGTCGGCGCTTGCGCTCGCGCTGGCCGCGCACGGGAAATACACCGAAGCGCAGCAGTATCAGGCCGAAGCGATATTCGCGGCCGTGCGCAGCGGCGACAAGGCTTCTGCGGAAAGCTACAAGACCACGCAGGCCAGCTTCGTCGCCAAGCAGGTGCCCGATCGCCCGTGGCCCGCCGGCCACCCGTACTACAGCCCACCGCTGCTGACGCCGATCAAGGCGCCCGCCGCCGCGGCACCCGAAAAGAAATAGCCGCACTCACCAACAGTGCGGCCATGGATGGCCGCTTCGTGATCTTCGCGATCAGGGATGAGCGCATTGGCACAAACGGCCATGGATGGCCGCTTCGTGATCCTCGCGATCAGGGACGATCGCACCGGCACAAACGGCCATGGATGGCCGCTTCGTGATCTTCGCGATCAGGGATGATCGCATTAGTGCCACATCCCATTGCGCGCGCTGCGCAATTTCGTCACCATTCCTGCATGGCGGGGACCAGTGAGCGCTGGGGAGCGTGGTGGCGTGGGCCGGGGCGCGTGGACGCGCCGCTTGCGGTCTGGAATTTTCGTGTCGAGCGTCAGCGCGGCGCCGTCGGCCGATTGCACGACAGCCTCGAGGAAAAGCTGCCCGCCCACGTGCCCGAGGCAGCGATGCGTGCGCTGCAGGTCGCGCTCGACGAACTGCTGACCAACGTCATCATGCACGCCGAGCAGGCAGCCGGGCCGATCGATGTCGAGATTGCACGCGCGCCCGATGCGCTGGATACGCGCATCAGTTACCTCGCCGACGAGTTCGACCCGACTTCATGGACTCCGCCGCAACGCGGAACGAGCGTGGAGACCGCGCGTATCGGCGGCCTGGGCATCGAGCTCGTGCGCATGCTGATGGACGAGTTCCGGCACGAGTACGCTGATGGGTGCAATGTGCTGATGTTGCGCAAGAGGTGCTGAGAGCAGGGGCGAGGGGCGAGCAAGAGGAGAACGCTCGGGCTCTAACCCTCGCCACTCGTCACTCGCCGCTTTTTCGCAGCGCGCGATAGGCAATATCGCGCCGATAGAACATCCCGTCGAAGTGAACACGGTCGACTGCGTCGTAGGCGCGCTCGCGCGCCTGGACCAAGTCGCTGCCGGTCGCGCATACGGTCAGAACTCGGCCGCCGGAACTGTGCACTTTCCCATTTTCCACTTTTGTCGCGGCATGGAAGACCTTGGCCCCGGTCGGGAACGGGCCGTCGAGCCCTGCGATTGCATCACCGGTGCGTACCGTGCCGGGATAGCCGTGCGCGGCGATGACGACACCGATCGCCGGCTGCGGATTCCAGCGCGCCGAGACGGCATCGATGCGTCCGTCGAGCGCGGCCTCGATCAGGTCGACCAGGTCGGATTCAAGCCTCATCAGGATCGGCTGCGTTTCCGGATCGCCGAAGCGCACGTTGAATTCGAGCACGCGCGGCACGCCCTCGGCATCGATCATGACGCCGGCATAGAGGAAGCCGGTGAAGGGCGCGCCCTCGGCAGCCATGCCGGCGAGCGTCGGCCGGATGATGTCGGTCAGAATGCGTTGCTCGACTTCCTTCGTCACGACCGGCGCCGGCGAGTACGCGCCCATACCGCCGGTGTTCGGCCCAAGATCGCCGTCGTCGCGGCGCTTGTGATCCTGGCTGGTGGCCAGCGCAAGCGCGTTCGTGCCATCGCAGATTGCGATATAGCTGGCCTCCTCGCCGTCGAGGAATTCCTCGATCACGACGCGCGCCGACGCGCTGCCGAGCGAGCGTGCGCCGAGCATGTCGTGCAGCGTCTGCTCGGCATCGGCCAGCGACAGCGCGATGACCACGCCCTTGCCGGCCGCCAGCCCATCGGCCTTGATCACGATCGGCTTGCCGCGATGGCCGTGCGCGATTTCGCGCACGTAGGCCAGCGCCGGGTTGAGTTCGGTGAACACCGCATAGCGCCCGGTCGGAATGTTGTGGCGCGCGAGGAAGTCCTTCGCGAAGGCCTTGGAGCCTTCGAGTTGCGCGGCGATCCGGCGCGGGCCGAAACAGCGCCGGCCCGCGGCGGCGAAACGGTCGACGACGCCGGCAACGAGCGGCGCTTCGGGACCGACGACGGTCAGCGCGACGTCTTCGCGCCGTGCGAGCTCGAGCAGGCCGTCGATGTCGGTCGCGGCGATGTCGACGTTGCGCACGCCCGGTTCGCGCGCGGTACCGGCGTTGCCCGGCGCGACCAGCACTTCGCTGACGCGCGGGGACTGCTTGAGCTTCCACGCGAGTGCGTGTTCGCGGCCGCCGGAGCCGATGACGAGGACTTTCATGGGATCACTCGAATTGTTTTGTCGTCATCCCGGCCATGGATTGGCCGGGACCCAGTACCAGGGAGGGAAATAGAGCATTTCCGTCGTTGACGCACAGCGTCAATGGCGGAAATGCCGCACCCCGGTAAACACCATCGCCATCCCGTGCTCGTCCGCTGCGGCGATCACGTCGGCGTCGCGCATCGAACCGCCGGGCTGGATCACCGCGCGAATGCCGGCTTCGGCGGCAGCGTCGATGCCGTCGCGGAACGGAAAGAATGCATCCGATGCCATCACGCTGCCGCGCACTTCGAGCTTGGCTTCGGCCGCCTTGAGTGCGGCGATCTTCGCGCTGATGACGCGGCTCATCTGGCCGGCGCCGATGCCGATCGTGCGGCCTCCTCGCGCGTAGACGATCGCGTTGGACTTGACGAACATCGCCACGTGCCAGGCGAACAGCAGGTCGTGCAGTTCGCTCGCGTCCGGCACGCGCTGCGACACGATCTTCAGGTCGGTCATCATCAGCGTGTCGCGGTCCGCTTCCTGCACCAGCAGCCCGCCGGCGATGCGCTTGAAGTCCAGCACCGTTTCCGGCTGGTCGGCAAACGTCCCGAAGGCC
>DATIEJ010000132.1:0-3360 GCA_035455825.1 Rhodanobacteraceae bacterium
CAACTAATGAAATCAGCAGCTGGCCGGACTCATCGCCATTCCCAACCAAATCGAAAGCACCGGTATCGATGTTTTGTCCGACCAGCTGCAAGCCAATGACCTGCGCGTTGGCGAGCCAGTTGCGCTGAATCTCCCACTCAATGACGTCGGTCCCGAGTCTGCCGCGCCCGAGTCCGAGCGATCTTGCGCTCTCATCCGAACTGACCTGGCGCCACTTGCCCGATTCGCATAGTTCGGTCACCACGCGCAGAACCTGCGTGCGATCCGTTTCGGCGTAAACGCGCAATTCTTTTCCGTGCACAGTGCCGGCAGGGCCTTCGAAATCGCATCCGGCCTGCGCCGACTGGTCGCGATCGACGAGCGTCTGGAAGCGATACTCAGCCGGGCCGGCTGCAGCCGCAATCGGCGCGCAGCTCAACAGCAGGCCAAGCACGGTCGCGATTCGCCACATAGAGACCCCAGGGCCGCTTCTCTGACCACACTACTCTGCGTAGACGGGCGGTCAAGCAGTTTGCCTGATGTGGTCAGTTTTCTGCAAACAGGATTGTCAGCGCGGAGAATCGTCAGGCGCTCGCACACACCATCAGGCTTTGCGATCACTTAGTGTCTCGATTCGGCTAGCGATGCCGGTCGATCTTGTCAATCGCGTACTTCTTGATTTCCGAACCGCCGTAACTAATGGAACCGCCCCTGATCACCAGGTTGTCGTCACTGATTTTCTCGATATGGATCTCGTAGTCGTTCCAGCGCGGCGTCGGGAAAACGTCGATGGAAGCGAGTGATCGGCACAGCGAGCCGTCTATCAGAAGAACACCAAATAACTCGTCGTTCCAGGCACCTTTGAACTGTTTGTCCTTCCTTATGCCTTGAGCGAGCACGAAGTATTCATCGTACCAACCTCGCATCTCAAAGATGCGCACGGTTTCAATATTTGGATTCACCTTCTGCAGCTCTGACCGGACCAACGCCAGCAGAGAAGGGCAAGACGTTGCGGCATGACAGCAGCTCGTTGCCATCAACACCGCTGCGATGCCAGCTCTCGATAGTCGTCGATCCATATTCCGCTTCCAGCGAGGAACGGCAGAGAAACCCAACACGCGAGTTGAGCGGCCGCTGCTGACCGCGGCCTGAAAGTACCCCAACCCGTCGCAGCGGTCGGCATGAACGCCTGGTTGGCCTCAAACCGTTGCGCGCGGACTGGTTTTCGATACGACTGGTTGCTGAGGCAATCCCGGAACCCGCTCAGAATTTGCCGAGCGCAACGACCTTCGCGGTCAGCGCGCGCTTGAAGTTGTCCTGCAGCGGCTTGTGCCAATTGACGATGATGTGTTCGTGCGCGGTCTGGATGAAGCCGGCCGCGAGCGCGACTTCGAGCGCGCGCTTGTCGCCGCAGTGACCGAAGAATGCGTCGCAACAGTCCGCGTATTTGCGGAACGCGTATTTCAGGATCCAGAACCAGATGCCGCCGGCCGCGCGCAGTGCATCGCGTTCGTGCGGCTGCATGCGCGCGATCGCCTCGCCGTCGCTGCACGACCCACCGGAAAGATAGACGTCACCGAATGGCATCATGTGCGAGTAACCGATCAGGTGCAACCCCCTGTCCGGCGCGCGATACAGCGCGACGAGATGACGCGGAAAATCCGGCGGAGCATGGCCGAACTTGCGCGTGAAAAGTTCGGTGATGAAGAAGTCGGCGCGATCGACTTCGGTGATCGTGATGATGTCGCGCAGTGATTCGGGCAACACTTCGCGGGGATCGAACAATTCGCCGGCATCCATGATCGCGATCCTCAGAACGGCATGAATGAAGCGGCTTTTGCGGTCATCTCGCGACGCCGCCGCGCGCTCGAATCGCGCAGGAAGTTCACGAGCAGGTACTGGATGCCGGTTTCGACGAAGCCGAGCTTCGGCGTCGTCTCCAGCGCGCGCCTGTCGCCGCAGCAAGTGAAGATCGCCTCGCAGCGCGGCCCGTAGAGCATGAAACCATGGCGCAGCGTGGCGAGCATCAATCCGCCGTACTCGTTCAGTGCGGCCTGCTCCTCCGCGCTCATCGACCGCAGGATATTGCCGTCCGTCGCGGCGCCGCCGGCCAGGAACATGTCGCCGCAATCAGTGAAATGCACATAGCTCACCGGCACCTGCGACCCGTCGGCGCGGCGATAGAACGCAACGATGTGATGCGGAAAGTCCGGCGCCGGCTTCTTGTAGGCGCGCTGGAACAGCCCATCGGCGAAGGCCGGGCCTTCGTCGACTTCGGTGACTGTGATGAAGCTTTCAATACTCATGCGCCCTAGTCTAATGCCTCGCGACTGCGAACCGCACTGATCAAGGCTGCCCCCTACCGGCTGCCGCCACCTTCCCCCGCAAGCGGAGGAAGGATTCCAGAGTGAGTGCTTCGGCTCTTCCTTCCCCTGCGCAGCGGGGGAAGGTGCCGAAGGCGGAAGGGGGCAATCTGGCCCGGCCTCCGAGCACGGACCCTTTGCGGCCAACCTATCAAATCGTCCCCAGTCTACTCGACCAACGTTCCCTTAATCATTCGGCTTCTTCCGATTCCTTACGCCATGCGGCACATGCCCCGTCGTCACGTGCTTGCGCGCCGATTCGACATTCGCGTGCGAATCGTCGAAGAAGATGTCCGCGCCGAACGCCTCGAGGAACGGGCCCTTGTCGCGGCCGCCGAGGAACAGCGCCTCGTCGAGGCGCACGCCCCAGCTGCGCAGGGTCAGGATCACGCGCTTGTGCGCCGGGGCCGACCGCGCGGTCACGAGCGCTGTGCGGATCGGCGAAGCATCGGCCGGATACGCTGCCTGCAGGCCGTGCAGGGCCGAGAGGAAGCCGCGGAACGGACCGCCTGACAGCGGCTTGTCGACGAGTTCGATTTCGTTGCGGTGGAACGCATCGATGCCCTGTTCTTCGGACACGCGCTCGGACTCGTCGCCGAAGATGACCGCGTCGCCATCGAACGCGATGCGCAGCTGGTCCGACGTTGCTTGCGGCGCCTTCGACGGCAGGATCGTCGCCGCCGCGATGCCGTCGTGCAGGGCGCGCGCGACGCTTTCCGGATTCGCCGACAGGAACAGTTGCGCACCGAACGAAGCCACATAGGGCGCCGTCGGCGCGCCACCGGTAAATGCGGCGCGCGCAATCGACAGCCCGTAGTGCTCGATCGAATTGAAAATTCGCAATCCGGTATCGCTCGAATTGCGCGACAGCAGGATGACTTCGACGCGCGGCTCGGCTGGAGGCGCTTCGTTCAACTTCAGCAATTTCTGAACGAGCGGAAACGCGATCCCGGGCGCGAGCAGTTCGTTTTCGCGGCTCATCTGGTAGTCGCGATACGCTTCGAGACCCTCGCTCTCG
>DATIEJ010000133.1:0-10437 GCA_035455825.1 Rhodanobacteraceae bacterium
GTGTTTGGCACCTCGATGTCGGCTCATCACATCCTGGGGCTGTAGCCGGTCCCAAGGGTATGGCTGTTCGCCATTTAAAGTGGTACGCGAGCTGGGTTCAGAACGTCGTGAGACAGTTCGGTCCCTATCTGTCGTGGGCGTTGGATGTTTGAGAGGGGCTGCTCCTAGTACGAGAGGACCGGAGTGGACGAATCTCTGGTGTTCCGGTTGTCACGCCAGTGGCACTGCCGGGTAGCTATATTCGGAAGCGATAACCGCTGAAAGCATCTAAGCGGGAAGCGCGCCTCAAGATGAGACATCCCGGAGCTTCAAGCTCCCTAAAGGAACCATCAAGACTAGGTGGTTGATAGGTCGGGTGTGTATCGCAGTAATGCCGAGCTAACCGATACTAATGATCCGTGTGGCTTGATCATATAACTCCAAGTTGCCTTGCCGGACACGATGTCCGCAGGCGTTGGATCACTGAAACACTCTCCAAGTCCATTTGTTCTCGACACACATCAACCGTGTGAGAGCTCAACGTACGTTACGTCCCAAATCCCAATGCAAGCCAGGCGCAACCCTATGCGCCGGCTTCACCGCCTCCCTGGCGGATACAGCAGCGTGGTACCACCCGATCCCATCCCGAACTCGGCAGTGAAACGCGCACGCGCCGATGGTAGTGTGGCTTAAGCCATGCGAGAGTAGGTCACTGCCAGGGGCTTCATCCCAAAACCCTCAGTCGTAAAGACTGGGGGTTTTGTTTTTGCGGCTCGCTTGCTCGGTGAGTCCGCCCGATCCCATCCCGAACTCGGCAGTGACTGCGCTGCAGGAGCAGCGCAGGACAGCGCAGGACAGCGCAGCTTGGCTCGAAGGGCGCATGCCGAACCTGCGCCTAAAGCCGCCCGCTTCCATCGCCGATCCGCGATGCCAGTCGATCGCACTTGGCGAACGGTCAACCATCGTGCCGCCCTTGCGGCTTCGGGCAAACCCCGCGAAGAACGACGCCGACAATCGCTTGCCGACCAATCTTGCATCGCCAGTCGCAAGCGAGCTGCCCATCGTGCCGAGCACTCTCGCCAATCTGAACCGTGCGCGCAGCTGCACAGATCCTTCCGCCCGCAAATCCTGGCGTCCGCGCCAACCGCACTTTGCCGATATACTTCGCCAGCAACTTTCGAACGGAATTTACCGTTTAATGTCGATGGCGTCCCTCGACCGCTCGCGCACTTGGGTTTCAGTGAGCTGCTTCTTTCCCGCTGTGGTCCTGTTCACCGCGGCCGGGATGCTTCATCACCCGTCGGCAATCGTGTTGCTGCTCCTCGCCGACGCACTGACGATGACGGCGATCTGCCAGGTCCTCGGCCTGGCGCGCGAAACCACCTTCTCTGCGAACATCCTGCGGCGCGGTTCGGCCTACGCGCTGCTGTTGATTGGCTACGCGGCATTGGTCGCGCTCCTGCTCAGCTATCCGTTGCTGTGGCTCCAGTCCGAGCCGACATTGGCGGCAACGATCGCGCTGACGACAACCGTCGTCGCGGCGCTGCTCCTGCCGTGGCGCTTGTGGCCGGCCTTCGGTCTGGTTTTTGTCTGGAAGCGCAATTGGCGCAAGCTCGACTCGATACTTTCGCTCAGCGTTGCCTTCGCCCGTCGGCTGACTTCGAACAACGAACTGTTCTTCAGCCACGGTCTCGTCGTGGGCCTGTGCTTGTTGGCGCTCGTGACCGGCGCAATGGGGCTGGCGGGAATCTACGCCGTGCTGCCCGAACCGATCCGGATTCCCGCGCTCGCAGCCTACGCGCTGCTGCTGGCCCCGCTGGCGCAGCTGCTCATCGTCAACCGCTGCGTGACGGCATTGTTGCTCGATCGCCGGCGCGCACACGGCGATGCGGCGCCCGAAGAGGTCGCGTCACCTGACGCTGCTGAAACCGAACCGCCCGTGCCGGTGCAGTTGCCGGCGTCGCTCGCTGCACCCGATCTCGACGAAATGCTGCTGCGCTGCGTGCGTGCTGGCCAGACCGACCTGGCGCTCGCCGCGCTGGCCCGGGGCGCCGACGCCAATGCTGTGCCGCCGGCGAGCGACCGCGACCAGCGTTCGGTGCTGGCACTTGCCACGCTGAATCCGGACATGCGCCTGCTGCGTGGCCTGATTGCGCGCGGCGCGGATCTGAATCGCGCCCACGCGGACCTGCCGCCGCTGATCGCGGCAACCCGCGACAGCCACCAGGGTCGCCCCGACGCCGTCATGACCCTGCTGACAAACGGCGCCGATCCGCGCTGCGTCGACGCCGCAGGAAACACGCCGCTGCACTATGCCGTGTTGTCCGAATTGCCGATCGTGGCGGCCTTGTTGCGCGACGCGACGGCGCCACTGGATCCGGTCAATCGCGACGGCCTGACGCCGCTCGGCATGGCCTGCGCAGCCGCGAACTGGAGTCTGGTCCGCTTCCTGCTCGAACGCGGCGCGAAACCCGACTGCGATCGCGCCCAGCCGGCATTGTTGTGCGCAGCCGGAATTTCCGATGACGACCCGACCGGGATCGAACTGCTGCTCAAGCGCAAGGTCGCAGTCGATTCCCGCGACGCACTCGGGCGCACGGCGCTGATGGTTGCGGCGCTTCAGGGACACACGGCAATAGCCGCTACGCTGCTCGACGCCGGGGCGCAGGTCGCATTGGCGGACTCGCGCGGGACCACGGCGCTCATGGAGGCGACGCGCTCGGGTTCGGACCAGGTCCTCAAGCTGATCACCGAGCACGATCCCGCTCTCGACGTCGTCGACGCGTCCGGCCGCAGCGCGCTGATCATTGCCTGCCAGTCGCGCCAGGCATGCGAAGCCAGCGTGCGCCACCTCCTGCTCGCCGGCGCGTCACGCGACCTGGCCGCGGCAGATGGCCGGCGGGCCGTGGATTTTGCCGCCGCGGCGGGGCGCTGGAACATCGTCGCGTTGCTCGACCCGGAATACCCGCTGCCGGCGAACATGGCCGATCCGCCGCCTGCCGACGTCGACCCGCATTCGCCGACGCATCTCCTGGATGCGCTGCGTTTTGAACATTGGAACATTGTGGAGAATTTTTCCACGGCGGTCCGCGAGTGGACGTCCGATCAGCGCCTGCAGTTGTTTGTCGATCTCGCCGAGCACGAGTCGCCGGCGCCCCGGTCGTGGCTGTTGGGCCACGGACTGCAAGCCGATGCATTGGCGCCGGAGTCTGCAGGCATCTTCGCGACGCTGCTCGAACGCCTGCCGGCCACCACGACGGCATTGACCGAATGGCGCGCGGCCGGCGCATCCCCGGCGGGCGGCGACGGTGTGGTTCGCCTCAGTGATGCCTTGCCGGAGGCGGGCGCGCATCGCGATTCGCTCGAACGCCTTGCCTTGGCAATGGTCGAGAGCGGCGCCGAGATTTTTGCCGGCGATCGCGACGGCCGCTCGCCGCTCGCGCACGCGGTCGCGAGCGGCAGCATCGCGCTCGTGCAGGCGCTGCTCGATCGCGGCGTCGATCCGAACAGCAGCGATCGCCAGGGCCGCTCGCCGCTGTTCGACGCACTCGCTCTTTCGGCCGACAGCGCGCTGGCGATGACACGCGTCCTGCTGCGCGCAGGCGCTGATCCCGAACTGACGTCGGCCAGCGGCGAGAGCCCGCTGGGACTGGCGCTGGCGCGGCCGGAGCCGGAACCGCGCAAGTTGCTGAACTGGCCGCAGTGGAAGCTTCCACGCCGCAGGCTGCGCGAAGAGGATCTGTCGGCGGCCGCGGCTGTTGGCGACACCGACGCGGTCGAAAAACTGCTTGGCCTGGGCCTGTCGATTCACGCCGTCGACGGCCAGGGCGCGACCGCGCTGCTGCGCGCCTGCGGCTGCGGGCATGCGGCGCTGGCAGGCCGCCTGCTCGAACTCGGCGCCGATCCCGAACAGAAGGCGCCGAGCGGCGCTACGCCACTGAGCGCAGCGGTGACCGCGCGCCGCGACGCCGTCGTCGCGACATTGCTCAAGCGCGGACTGCCGGTCGATCAGCGCCTGCCGGCCGGAGGAACCGCGCTGATGATTGCGTCGGCGCTCGGCTTTCCGGAAATCGTGGCTCTGCTGCTCGACCATGGCGCGCAGGCCAAGGCGCAGGACGAGCGCGGCACGCAGGCGCTGCACGCGGTCGGCCAGTTTGCCTTCCGCAGCGCCGAGACGGCACGCGCGCAGCGGATCATCGAGTTGCTGTTGAAGCACGGCGCCGATGTAAACGCGACGAACGCCGCCGGACAGACACCGCTGCTGCTACTGCTCGGTGCTCGCGCCGAGCCGGGCACGAGCGCGGACCAGAAACATCTGCTCGTGCTGCTGCGCCAGCTGCTCGTCGCCGGAGCGGACGTCAACGTGCAGGATCAGCGTGGCGTCAGCGCCCTGCATGCATGCGCGATGCACGGCCTGCTGCTGCCCGCTCGCGTCCTGCTCGCCGCACGCGCCGATACGTCGTGCCGCGACGTGCTCGATCGCAGTGCCCGCGAGGTCGCGCACCTGCTCGGCTACATCGACGTGGACTCGGAGATCCGTTCGCGCGAAGCCGCCAGCCTGCCGCTGCGCAACGTCGAATAGGAATCGCGTCAGGCCGGGATCAGGTCGGGCCGGAATCGGTTCCGGCGCCGAGCCGCTTGCTCGATTCGGAATTCGTATCGGCCTCGAACAGGCGCTCCAGGTCCGCGAACGCTTCCTTTGCGCCCTGCAGCAGCGCGGCGTCGTCGTCGTAGACGAGGTACTGGCTCTTCAGCAACTCCGCGTCATGGGCGCGGAATGTCTCCACGCGCTCGGCCGCCGTCTTCGGCTCGACGCCAAGTTCCTCGAGCGTCAGGCGTGCCATCTCCAGGCTCGAATGCAGTGTCTCGCGCACGACATCGTCGACATTGAGATCCATCAGCCGGAACGCATGCTGGCGATTGCGCGCGCGCGCGACGATTTTCAGGTGCGGATAAATGCGGCGCACCATGCGCGCCGTGCGGATGTTCACTTCAGGATCGTCGGTCGCCAGCACGAAAACTTCGGCCTGATCGGCACGCGCGGAGCGCAGCAGCTCGGGCCGGCTCGGATCGCCGAAGTAGATGTTGCTGCCGAACCGGCGCGACAGGTCGACCTGCTCGGCCGAACTTTCCAGGGCGGTGAACGGGATGTGCTGCGCACGCAGGATGCGAGCGACGATCTGGCCGATGCGGCCGTACCCGGCGATGATGACGCGCGGATGCTCGTCCACGATCTCGTCGAACTCGCGGGCCGGCTTGGCCTTGCGGTTGGCCATCCAGTGACCGACGGCGAGGACCGCCAGCGGTGTCAGCGCCATCGACACCGTCACGGCGACGGTAAGCAGGTCCTTTTGCGCCGCATCGATCAGTTCGCGTTTGTGTTCCAGGTTCAGCACGACGAAGGCAAACTCGCCGCCACCGGCCAGCACCGCGGTCAGACGCAGGGTTTCGCCCAGGTCGCATCTGCCTTTCACGCCGCCGATCGCCACCAGCACCGCGGATTTCAGCACCAGCAGGATCGCGACGATCGCCAGGATCTGCAGCGGCTGGTCACGTACCAGGTTCAGGTCCAGCGACACGCCGACGCTGACGAAGAACAGGCCCAGCAGCAAGCCCTTGAACGGGTCGATCTGCGATTCGATTTCATGGCGGTATTCCGAGTCCGCCAGCAGCACACCGGCGACGAACGCGCCGAGCGACATCTGGATTCCGGCCACTTCCATGATCCAGGCGGCGCCGAGCACGACCAGCAAGGCGGTCGCGGTAAACACCTCGGCGATCTGCGTGCGCGCGACGATGCGGAACACCGGGCGCATCAGGTAGCGCCCGCCGACGGCGACCGCAACCATCACGCCGATGATGCGCAGCACATTGAACAGGTCTCCGCTGCCAGTCGGCGCCGCGTTCGCATCGAGCAACGGGATCAACGCCAGGATCGGGATCGCGGCCAGGTCCTGGAACAGCAGGATCGCGAACGCCAGGCGGCCATGCGGGCTGTTGAGCTGCTTGTGCTCTGCGAGAAGCTGCAGGCCGACGGCGGTAGACGACAGCGCCAGCGCCAGACCGACGATCAGCGCGCTTTTCCAGCCGAGTCCGAACGCGAGTGCCGCCCCGCCGAGGAGCAGGCCCGACAGCACGACTTGCGCCAGGCCGGCGCCGAACACCGCCCGGCGCATCAACCACAGGCGCTGCGGCGACAGCTCGAGGCCGATCACGAACAACAGCAGGATCACGCCGAATTCGGACAACTGCGAAGTCGCTTCGACGTCGCGCGCGAGGTTCAACGCGTAGGGGCCAATCAGGACGCCGGCGGCGAGATAGCCGATGACGGCGCCCAGTCCCCAGCGGCGCGACAGCGACACCGCGACCACGGCAGCGGCCAGGTACATCACGACGTCTTGCAGAAAGTGCGACGTTTCCATGCGCTGCTCCGGAAGATTCGCCAAGTATAAGGGAGACTGTTCGCGTCCCGGCCGATGCGAAAGGCCACCCTTCCGATGGGTTCGGTTTGGGCGATCTCAATCGGTGAGATGGCGCGTGCCTATCGTGCGCGCAACGCCACTGCTCAAGGCCCCGAACATGCTCATGCCGTTCGCTCCCTCGCAAACCTCCCGCGCTGCGGTCCCGAATGACGACATGCAGCCGTGGGTCCTGGCGCTGTCATGCTGGCTGATCGCCGGCCTGGCCGCGTTGATCTGCATCCCGGAGCTGCGCGGATCGAGTCCGCTGTTCGGCTGGATGCCGTTCTGGCTCGTCGTCGCGCCGGCGATCGACCTTGTCGTCCTGCGCCGTCGCAGCCTGATGGCGCGCACGCAGGAACTGCTCGCGCGCGTCGGCCGCCGGCGCAGGAGTGCGCGTCAGGCCAGTCCGTTGCGCCGGCGCTCGCGAACCCTACGGCATGCCCAACCGCTGGCGCGCAAGGCTCGCGCGGGAGTGGCGACCGCGGGACTTGCCGCGACGCGCTGAGCGTCGCGATCAGCGGAAATTTTTCCTCCTGGAGGACGCGTCACGGCCATGGACGGCCGCCATTTGCCGATCGTCAGTCGGTGATGCCCAGGCGCTTGCGCTCCATGCGCCGCAGGAACTCGCCCATGATGCGGCGATACAGGTCCTCGCCGAGATAGGCATCCTCGATGCCGGCGTCGATCGACGGATTGTCGTTCATCTCGATGACGACGACGCGTTCGCCGACCTGCTTGAGGTCCACGCCATACAGGCCGTCGCCGATCGGCGCGGTTGCCTTCAGCGCCAGCTTGACGACCTCGGTCGGCGCGTCGCGCACCGGCAGTGTCTTGAATCCGCCCGAGCGCTGCGCGGCATTCGCGCCGTGGTTGTAGATCTGCCAGTGGCCGCGCGACATGTAGTACTGGCACGCATACAGCGCCTGGCCGTCGAGGACACCGACGCGCCAATCGTATTCGGTGAACATGAATTCCTGCGCGAGCACGAGCGCGGTGTGCTGGAACAGGTCGTCGACCGCGCTCTTGAGCTGATCGGGGGTCTCGACCTTGACGATGCCGCGCGAGAACGAGCCGTCCGGAATCTTCAGCACGATCGGAAAGCCGAGCAGATCCGGCAGTTCCGCCAGACGCTTGGCGTCGTCGCGATAGAGGATCTCGGTCTTCGGCGTCGGCAGCTTGCGTGACTTCAGCAGGTCGTGCAGGTAGATCTTGTTCGTGCACTTGAGGATCGAGCCGGGATCGTCGATGACGACCATGTCTTCCTTCTCGGCCTTGTTCGCGAAGCGGTAGGTGTGGTTGTCGAGCGCGGTCGTTTCGCGGATGAACAGACCATCGTATTCGGCGATGCGCGAGTAGTCGTTCTTCGTCACGGTCTCGACTTCGATGCCGATTTCCTTGCCGGCCTCGATGAACTGCTTCAGCGCGCGCTTGTTGGACGGCGCCATCGGCTCGGCCGGATCGGCCAGCATCGCGATGTCGTAGCGGAATTTCTTGCGCGTGCGCGGCTTGCGCCACATCTTCTTCGAAAACTTTTCCAGCGCCTGCGCGAACGAATCCTCCTGGGGATCGGCCAGCGTGTGCAGGCTCGAAGGCTTGATCGCGCTGATCTGCCAGACCTTGTCGCGCTCGAATTCCAGGCGCAGGATCGGGCACGGAAACGTTTCGAACACCTGGCGGCCGAGGTCGGACAGCGTCGCGTAGCTGGTCTCGCCGAAGTATAACAATATACCAAAGTCGGTCGTGTCGCGGCCGCCTTCCGGCAGGAAGCGGATCAGCTTCTGGTTGAGGTCTTCGATGTCCAGGCCGTAGAGCGCGCGCTTGCGCAGGTCGTTGATCGTGCGCACCGACGGAATGACCTTGTGCCCGCGCGCCTCGGCCAGCAGCGACACGTAATAGCCGATGCCCAGGTACTTGTAGCTGCGGCACAGGTTGATGACCTGCACGCGCTCGTCATCGGCGCCGATCGTTTCCTTGAGGTAATCCTGGGCCGCAACGACGTTGTCGGACGGATAGTACGAACCCCAGTCCGAGGCCTTCTCCACGACGATGACGAGCTTGCTCATGCGGCTTCAGCCAGAAAAAGTATAGTTGTGCGCAACTCTGGCGGTTCGGACATGAGGCGGCAGGGCATTGGTCGGCGCTCGGGGGCGCTAGTGTGACATAGCACGCCGCTCATGCAACCGTGAAGAAGTTGGCGCAGATTCAGCATTGCGCGGCGTCTGCCGCTGGTCTAGGCTGGGTCTTTCAGCATCGTCCTCATGACCGCCGCGTTCCGCATCCGCCGCGCCACGCCCGAAGATCTTCCTGCGTTGCTCGCGCTGGAGAGCAGCGCGTTCACGACCGACCATCTGTCGGCGCGGCAATATCGTCAGCATCTCGTCAGCCCGACCGGCCTCGTGCTCGTGGCGACCGACGCATCCGGACTGCTCGGCAGCGCGCTCGTATTCTTCCGCCACCAGAGCGACCTGGCGCGGCTGTACTCGATCGCGGTTGCCCATGGCGCGCGCGGCCGTGGCGTCGGCGAGGCGCTGCTGGCGGCGGTCGAGGATGCGGCGCTGCATCGCGGCGCCAGGCGCATGCGCCTGGAAGTCCGCCACGACAACGCCGCCGCCATGCGGCTGTACGAGCGGCGCGGGTATGCGCGGTTCGCCGAGCGCCCGGGCTATTACGAGGATGGCGGGCACGCGTGGCGGTATGAGAAGAAGCTGGGGCTGAGGGCCGAGGGCTGAGGGCTGGCGAAGTTGCGAGACGTTTACGCGTTGTACGTCCACCTGGCGCTCAGTTCCCAACAACAGCGGCTCAGGAATGCGCTCCCTGCCCTCAGCCCTCAGCCCTCGCTCGGTTTGCTACCATCGCAACCCCTGCCGGATCCCGCCTTATGCTTTCGCCAACGCTCAAACCCAACGCACTGCTGCTGGCTTCGCTGGCTGTCCTGCTCGCCGCCTGTGCCGAGCAGCAGGAGTTGCCGCCGCCTGCGCCGGCCGGCCCCCAGCCGCCGGTCGCGTCGGTGCATCCGTTCGAGGTGCAATCGGCCAATGGCGTGCGCATCGACAACTACTACTGGTTGCGCGACGACACGCGCACGCGGCCCGAGGTGCTCAATTATTTGAAAGCCGAGAACGCGTATTACGCGCAGATGACCGCGCATACGAAAGAGCTCGAAGAGACGCTGTACAAGGAGATCATCGGCCGCATCAAGCAGGACGATTCGACCGTCCCGGCGAAATACAAGCAGTATTTCTATTACACGCGTTACGAACAGGGCCAGGAATATCCGGTCTACGCGCGGCGCAAAGGCAGCACCGAAGCGCCCGAGCAGGTCATGATCGATGGCAACGCCAACGCCCAGGGCCATGATTTCTACCAGGTCGGCGGCCAGGAAATCAGTCCGAACGAACAGTTGCTGGCATACGCCGAGGATACCGTCGGGCGGCGCCAGTTCACGATTCACGTCAAGGATCTGGCCAGTGGCAAGGTGCTGCCCGACCAGATCGAAAACACGCCGGCCGCGATGGCCTGGGCCGACGACAACAAAACCCTGTTCTATGTCGAGAACGACCCGATCACGCTGCTCGGCGTCCGCGTGCGCAAGCACGTGCTCGGCAGCAACGTGAAAAACGACCCGGTCGTCTACGAAGAGCTCGACCACAGTTACTACATGGGCGTGAGCCGCAGCGGCGACGACAAGTACATCGTGATCGATGAGCAAAGCACGCTGTCGAGCGAGATCCGCTTCATTCCGGCCTCGCAGCCGAAGGCGAAATTCAAGGTGCTGACGCCGCGCGAGCACGACTTCGAGTATCACGCCGAGCACATCGGCCAGCGCTGGGTGATCCGCACGAACTGGAATGCGAAGAATTTTCGCGTCATGCAAGTCGACGACGCGCGTGTCGGCGACAAGAAAGGCTGGAACGAATTCGTGCCGGTGCGCAAGGTCGTGCTGATCGACCAGGTCATGCCGTTCAGGAATTTTCTTGCGATCGAGGAGCACAGCGAC
>DATIEJ010000134.1:0-3804 GCA_035455825.1 Rhodanobacteraceae bacterium
TCTGGTTGCGCAGGAAGGCAGTGGCCGTCGCCAGTTCGTTGTGCTGTTCCTGCAGCAGATCCATGTAGGTCTGGGCCAGATATTCCTCGCGCGGAAACCGCGCGCTCAGCTCGAGGAACCGTTCCTTCTGCCAGGCTGCGGCGCGTTGGCGCGCCTTCGCCACGTCGCGGGCCGTCCCGGCCGGCAGCAGGGAATTCTCCAGCGCGAATCCGACGGCCTGCGATCGGAACGTGCCGCCGGACTCGAGCAGGTGCGCGATCGCCAGGCAGTCGCCGATCAGCGCGGCATCCTGGGCATCGGCCTTCGTGCAGGTTTCGCCGAGCCGCTGGTAGTTCGGCATGAACGCACCGCCGACACTGGTGGCAAAGTTCAGCCGCGCCGCCGTGACGTTGATGCCCTGGCTGAGCACGTCCTCGGGCACCGCCAGGATCTTCAAGGCGTTGTAGACGGCGAGCACGCTCGGACTCCAGAAATCGTCGAAGCGGTGCGCCTGGGCCATTGTCGCGATCAGCGCGCGGGCGCGCGCCGGATCCTTTTCGGCGTACAGCGCCGGCAGCCAGGCGGCGACGTTGTCGGCGTCGACTTCCTGCAGCTTCGCCGCTGACTCGTGCGTGCAGTTCGCTGCCTTCGGCGGGCATTCGAGAAACGTCGAAACCCACCATACGAGCGGGCTTTCGGGTCCGAACTTCTGCGCGCGCTTGAGCAGCGCCGGCGTCTTCAATGCCGGCGGCCGCTTCTTGTCGAGTGTGTCCGGATAGGCCAGCTCGGCGGCGGCGACGAGCATGTCGGCTTCAGCGCGCAGCGCCAGCAGGTTGATCAGGTCGCGACGGTACCGGTCGAACTGCTTCTGCTCGTCGGCGGGATTCGGACCCGCCGGAGCCGCTGGTGCAAGCGGAGCATTCGGAACATTCGGTTCGGACGCAGGCGCTGCCGGCTCGTTCGCAGGCGCATCGGCCGCCGGCGCGGCCGGCGTGTCCGGAAACGGAGCCTCCGCACCGGTCGGTACAGGCTCGTTCGCAGGCGGCGTGTCTGCCAGCGCCAGCGGTGTCGACAGGGCGAATATCAGGGCTAGGGAGCGCAGCATGATCGATGCTTCCGGGGAAAACATCGAAGTGTAACCGCCCGCAGCGTGAGTGGCGGCTTAATAGCCGGCCGCCTGGCCGTCCTTGCGTCCTTCCGACGCGCCGTGCCAGACGCCGTTCTTCTCGTCCCACATGATCGCCTGGTAGCCGCCGTAGGGCCCGTCGGCGAACGTCACGTGATGGCCTTTTTCCATCAGCGCGCGGATCGTCTCGTAGGAAAAACCGGTTTCGAGTTCGACCTCGCCGCCATCTTTCATGCGCGTGACCTGGCCTTCGGGCTCCGTGTCGCCCTCGTGCTGGATGCGCGGCGCATCGCCGGCTTCCTGCAGGCCCATGCCGAAATCGATCAGGTTCATGACGATCTGCGCATGCCCCTGCGGCTGCATGCCGCCGCCCATGACGCCGAAACTGATCCAGGGCTTGCCGTCCTTCGTGATGAAGCTCGGGATGATCGTGTGGAACGGACGCTTGCCCGGCTCGAACGAATTCGGGTGACCTTCCTTCAACACGAACAACTGGCCGCGATCCTGCAGGATGAAACCCAGGCCCGGCGGCGTCATGCCCGAACCCATGCCGCGATAGTTCGACTGGATCAGCGAGACCATGTTGCCCCACTGGTCCGCCGCCGTCAGGTAGATCGTATCGCCGCGTTCGAGCGGCGCGTGGCCGGCTTCGACCGATCGCATCGCGTGGTCCATCGAGATCTTCTTGCGTTGTTCGGCGGCGTAGTCCTTCGACAGCAATTTCTCGACCGGCGCCTTGAAGAACGCCGGATCGGCGTACAAGTGCGCGCGATCTTCCCAGGCGAGCTTCTTGGCCTCGACGAACAGATGAACGTGCTCGGGACTGCCGAAGCCGTACTTCTTCAGGTCATAGCCTTCGAGCGTGTTGAGGATTTCCAGCGCGGCCAGGCCCTGGCCGTTCGGCGGCAATTCCCACACCTGCACGCCGCGGTAGTTGGTCGAGATCGGATCGACCCATTCGCCCTTGTGCGCCGCCATGTCCTCGTACGACAGGAATCCACCGTTGGCCTTGAAGTAATCGCCGATGACGTGCGCGATCCTGCCCTTGTAGAACGCGTCGCGGCCGCCGTCGGCGATCGCCTGCAGCGTGTTCGCCAAATTGGGATTTTTCCAGATTTCGCCTTTTTCCGGCGCACGTCCGTCGATCGTCATCTGTTCCTTGAAGCCGGGGAACTTGCTCAGGACCGGCACCGAAAGCTGCCAGTAGCGCGCGATCAGCTCGGTCACCGGAAAACCCTCGCGCGCGTAGCGGATCGCGCCGGCGAGGTTCTCTTTCATCGGCAGCTTGCCGAAGCGGTCATGCAGCGCGAACCAGCCGTCGACCGCACCGGGCACATTGACCGGCAGCGGCCCGTGCGGCGGGATTTCCTTGATGCCGTGGTCGACGAAATATTGCAGCGACAGCGATTTCGGCGAGCGGCCCGAGCCGTTGTAGCCGTAGAGTTTCTTCGTCCTGGCATCCCAGACGATCGCGAACAGGTCGCCGCCGACGCCATTCGACACCGGCTCCATCAGCCCGAGCGCCGCATTCGCGGCGATCGCGGCGTCGACCGCGGTGCCGCCCTTCTTCAGCACATCCAGGCCGATCTGCGTCGCCAGCGGCACCGACGTGGCGACCATGCCGTGCGTGGCGAGCACTTCGGAGCGCGTCGCGAACGGCTTGCCGGTAATGCGATCGCCGGCGCCGGCCATGACCGTCATGGCGCCCAGGAAGAGTGCGAGAACGAAGCGAGTCATCGAATTCCCCTTGAATTGGAACGGTTTCGAGCTTACACCGAAGGTGACGCGCGTCGAGGCCGGGAGATTCTGCAGCAGTGTTCGCAGCGATGAAACGCCGATTACAGAAGTTTACGAGCGTGCCTCGCGGCCAGCGTTTTCGCGCACATTACGACCGGCTGCAACAGCGGCCGCAGATGATGCGCACGCTGTTGACGATCGGCCTTGGCCTGCTGCTCCTCGCGCTCGGCCTGATCATGCTGGTGCTGCCGGGGCCCGGTGTGCTGGTCGGATTCGCTGGCGCGGCACTGATTTCCGGCGAATCCAGATGGGCCGCGCAACTGCTCGATCGCCTGGACTTGGGCCTGCTACGTGCGTGGAAGCGCTGGCGCAGGTAATTGTCCGTTGCGCGAACGGCAATTCCGAAAGTGCCACCGATCGATCGAGCCCGCGCGCTGCTCGCAAGTCACGGCGCGGGTTGACTCTGTCCGAGCAAGATGTGTCCCGCTTCGCTCGTGCTCGCAGAGTTGCCGCCGGCAACCAGCAGGCGTCCGATCGAAGCGCAGGCCGACGCGTGATCGAGATTCGCGCCGCTATCCGGATCGATCCGGCACATCGCGACGAGCGGCTCGAATACAGGGCGCACACTGGCAACGAGACCGGTCGCTTCGTCTTCGAAGCCCGACTCCGGATCTCCGGGGAAGCGCGCAAACGCCTGCGACCAGGCGTTCGACAGCTGCGTGAGTCCGGCGTCGAAGCGCGAGCTCTGCGCCATTCGCGCCAGGGCGTCGTCGGCCGTCGTGCGGTCCTTGAGATATACCGCTCGGACCAGGACTTCGAGCCATACCGCCGCGTTGTCCGGCTCGTGCTGCTCGAGTCGACTCAGCATCGGTTCGTAGTTGCCTGATGCGACCTGCGAGCGACGCAGCGCGATCCACTGCACGAGCATGTCGTCCGCCGCCGCATCGGCGGCCGATCTTGCA
>DATIEJ010000135.1:0-11075 GCA_035455825.1 Rhodanobacteraceae bacterium
CGGCCTGAACCCGACCACGGCCGGGACCGTAATCCGCATCAACCTGCCGCCGCTGACCGAGGAACGGCGCAAGGAACTCTCCAAGCACGTCGCCCATGAGGGCGAAGCCGCCAAGGTGGCCGTGCGCAACATCCGCCGCGATGCGATGCATCACGTCAAGGAACTGCTCAAGGACAAGAAGATCACCGAGGACGAAGAGCGCCGCGCCGAGGAGGACGTGCAGAAGCTGACCGACAAGTTCGTCAAGGACGTCGATGCCGTCGTCAAGGCCAAGGAAGACGAGTTGATGGCGCTCTAGTCAAATGAATCCGTCGCGCGCAGCGCGACACCTACTCCCCCTCTCCCTCCGGGAGAGGGCAAGGGGTGAGGGTCCGGTCCCGCGACGACGCGCTCCCCAAGCGTTTCCTTTACTACCGGGACGCAGGCCGCACATACTGATCACGGCCACACCAATAGCGAACCCTCATCCGGCGCTTCGCGCCACCTTCTCCCGGGGGGAGAAGGGAAATGCGGTTCGTGCCTCGCGAGGTAGCGCCTGAACCATACCGACACAACACCATCAGCACACAATGTGGAAACTTCCACAACGGCCCTGCCGCGCCATGTCGCGATCGTCATGGACGGCAACGGACGCTGG
The DNA here is from genome assembly GCA_035455825.1 of Rhodanobacteraceae bacterium. Lineage (GTDB taxonomy): Bacteria > Pseudomonadota > Gammaproteobacteria > Xanthomonadales > Rhodanobacteraceae > Rudaea. The sequence goes on from DATIEJ010000135.1 coordinate 638, forward strand.
GCCAGACAGCGCCATCGTCCGCGCAGTTTCGGCCATCGTGCCGGGCAGAAGGCGGTGCAGGCGGCGATCGAATTCTGCGTGCAGCATGGCGTCCAGGCGCTGACCCTGTTCGCGTTTTCGAGCGAGAACTGGCAGCGGCCGCCGCAGGAGGTCAGCGCGTTGATGGAACTGTTCCTCAAGGCGCTGGACCGCGAAGTCGACAAACTGCACGGCAACGGCGTGCGCATCGCCTTCATCGGCGAACTCGAGGCGTTTGCCCCGGAGTTGCGCGACCGCATGCGCGCCGCGATGACCAAGACTGCCGGCAACGCGAAACTCGCATTGAACATCGCCGTCAATTACGGCGGCCGCTGGGACATCGCGAATGCGGCCAGGCTCGCGGCGCTCGCGGTGCAGCGCGGCGAACTTGCGGCCGACGCAATCGACGAACACAGCCTCGCGCCGTTCTTCTGCCTCGCGGGCCTGCCGCCGGTCGACCTGTTCATCCGGACCGGCGGCGAGCAGCGCGTCAGCAATTTTCTGCTCTGGCAGCTGGCCTATAGCGAATTGGTCTTCAGCAACGTACTCTGGCCGGACTTCGACCGGGGCTGCCTGCAGGACGCGCTGGCTGAGTTCGCCCGGCGCGAAAGGCGCTACGGCCAGACCAGCGCGCAAGTCGAAAAGAAAAAAACCTGAAGTCCACACCCACAGAATCCAGGACCGACCCAACCGTGAAACAACGCGTAATCACCGCACTGCTCGTAACGCCGCTGGCGATCGCGTTGATCCTGCTCCTGCCGACCCTCTGGTTCGCGGCGATGATCGCCGGCCTGTGCGTCGTCGCCCTGTGGGAATGGACGCGCCTGTCGGGCATGCGCTCGCGCCCGTGGCGCGCGGTGCTGGTCGGCGGCGCAACCGGCTTTCTGGCCGTGGTCTGGTGTTGCCGCGGTTCCTGGCTGTGGTGGTCGGTCATCGGCGCCGGGGCGATCTGGTGGCCGTTCGCGTTCCTGTGGCTGCGGCATTATTCGTTCGCCGCCGCGCCGACGCGCGAAAACACATTGATCAAGCTGGCCGCTGGCCTTCTCTCGGTCCTGCCGGCGTGGACTGCCATGATGCAGTTGCATCTGAGTCAACCCGATGTGCATACGTGGGGCCTGTATGCCCTGATGCTGGTCTGGGCGGCCGACACCTGCGCCTACTTCGCCGGCAGCCGCTGGGGCACGACGAAACTCGCGCCGCAGATCAGTCCCGGCAAGACCATCGTCGGCGTTTACGGCGCATTGGCAGGCTCGGCCCTGATCGCGGTCGCCGGAGGCTGGTTGTTGAACGTGCGCGGCATGTCCCTGCTCGCGCTGCTCGTCCTCGGCATGGTCGCGGTCGTCCTTTCGATCGTCGGCGATCTGTTCGAGAGCCTGATCAAGCGGCACGCCCAGGTAAAGGATTCCGGCAACATGTTTCCGGGCCACGGAGGCGTTTACGACCGCCTCGATGGCGTGTTCGCTGCACTGCCACTGTTCGCGCTGGGGAAAGCCGCGCTCGGTCTATGAAGCAGGTTGCCATCCTCGGCGCGACCGGCTCGATCGGCGCGAGCTCGCTGGATGTCATTGCGCGCCATCCACAGCGTTATCGCGCCAGCGCCCTGACCGCCAGCAGCAACGTCGACGCCCTGGTCGCGCTGTGCCGGCGTTTCGTTCCGGACATTGCCGTCATCGCCGAAGAATCCCTCGAAGCGACGTTGCGCGAGAAGATTGCCGCCGCCGGTTTGCCGACCCGCGTCGCAAGCGGCCGCGAGGGGTTGCGCGAAGCGGCGACGCAGGCTTCGAGCGAAATCGTGATCGCCGCGATCGTCGGCTCGGCTGGCCTGGATTCGACGCTGGCCGCCGCGCGCGCCGGCAAGCGCTTGCTGCTGGCAAACAAGGAGGCCGTGGTCATGGCCGGCCGGCTGCTGTTCGACGCGCTGCGCGCCAGCGGCGGCGAATTGATTCCGATCGACTCGGAGCACAATGCGATCTTCCAGTGCCTGCCGAATCCGCGCGTGGATCTTGCGCGCGCGGGCGTGCGCAAGGTCGTACTGACGGCGTCGGGTGGGCCATTCCGCGGCAAAACGCGCGCCGATCTGGCAACGGTCACGCCGGATCAGGCCTGCGCGCACCCGAACTGGCGAATGGGACGCAAGATCTCGGTCGACTCGGCCACGCTGATGAACAAGGGGCTGGAAGTCATCGAGGCGCACTGGCTGTTCGGTGCGAGCGCGTCGCAGATCGAGGTCGTCGTGCATCCGCAAAGCATCGTGCATTCGCTGGTCGAATACGCGGACGGATCGGTGCTGGCCCAACTCGGCAACCCGGACATGCGCACGGCGCTGGCGCATGCGCTGGCGTGGCCGGACCGGGTCGAGTCCGGGGTCGCGCCGCTGGACCTGCTGGCTATCGGCCAGCTGAACTTCGAAGCGCCCGACCGGCAGACTTTTCGCTGCCTCGACCTCGCCTATCACGCACTCGAGGCCGGCGGCACCGCGCCGACGACGCTCAACGCCGCCAACGAGGTCGCGGTGGCGGCCTTTCTCGAAGGCACCTTGCCGTTCCTGGCGATCTCGGAGCTCATCGAGGCGACGCTGGATTTCCTGCCGGCGGCGCCGGCGAGCGATCTGGAAACCCTGGTTTACGCCGATTTAACCGCGCGCCGCGAGGCGCAACGTATCATGCAACGCAGCTTTTGCTAGGACCGGGTCCGATGCCGAACCCGCTGCCGCCTGAACGCCTGTTCATGCGGTGGAGGGATCGCGCCGGAAAGCGTTTATACTGCGCGCGCCCGAACGAGTGCGTGCAAAAGCGCTGTTGAGCCCCCATTTATGGCAGAGGCACGAGACCCGGCTGAGGCCGGGCGGAGAAGGGCGAGTGTCGAATCAAGGCAGGACGTTTAGATGAGCGAGTTTTTCGGTTCCGCCTGGTGGCTGCTGGTCACCCTGGGAATCCTGGTCACATTCCACGAGTTCGGCCATTACTGGGTAGCGCGGCGCTGCGGCGTCAAGGTGTTGCGCTTTTCCGTGGGCTTCGGCAAGCCGCTGTGGTCGCGTTACGGCCGTGACGGAACGGAATATGCGATCGGCGCGATCCCGCTCGGCGGCTACGTCAAGTTCCTCGATGCGCGCGAGGCCGACAATCCGGAACTGGCGAAGAACCAGCCCGGCGAATATTCGTCGGCGCCGGTCTGGCAGCGCATGGCGATTGCCGCGGCCGGTCCGGCCTTCAACATCGCGTTCACCATTTTCGCGTTCTGGGCGATGTTCGTCATTGGCCGGCCTGATCTGCAGCCGGTCATCGGTGTTCCGCACGGCCTGGCGGCCGAAGCAGGCTTCAAGTCGGGCGACCGCCTGACCGCCGTCGGCGGCGAGAGCGTGGGTTCATGGAGCAACGCCATGATGGGCGTCGCGCAGTCGGCGATGCTGCATCAGGACGTGGCGATCGACGTGATCGACGCGCAAGGCAGCGCCGTTACACGGCGCCTTCCACTGGCCAGCCTGCCCGCGTCGGCGTCCGACAACGACAAGACGTTCGATGCGATCGGCCTGCAGTTGCTGCCGCCGGCCGCAGTGGCCGGCACGGTCGTCGCCGATTCACCGGCCGCGCAAGCCGGCGTTCTGCCCGGCGATCGCATCGTGCGCATCAACGACGTGGCGATCGCGAACTGGGACGACCTGACGCGCACGGTCGGCGAGCAGGCGGCGAAGAATCCGCAATTGCACGTGGTCGTGCAGCGCGGCACCGGCAATGTGCCTCTCGACCTGAAGGCCACGCAGAAATCGGAAGATGGCAAGTCGCGCTGGGTCATCGGCATCGGCGGCCAGGCCCGCGGCTACGATGCGATCGAAAAGTACGGACCGCTGCAGGCGATTCCGGCGGCGTTTCGCGAAACCTGGAAGACGACGCGGAACACGCTCGGAATGATCGGCAGCATGCTGTCCGGCCAGGCATCGACGAAGAACCTGTCGAGCGTCATCACGATCGCCCAGGTCGCCAATGCGTCGGCGAACCAGGGCCTGGCGTGGTTCCTGTCGTTCCTTGCGGTGATCTCGTTGAGCCTGGGCATATTGAACCTGCTGCCGATCCCGATCCTGGACGGTGGCCACTTGCTGTATTACCTCATCGAGTGGATCAAGGGCAGTCCGCTCAGCGAGCGCGCGCTCGTCGCCGGCCAGTACGTCGGCCTCGCATTGCTGGTGACGTTGATGAGCCTGGCGTTTTACAACGATATCGTTCGGATCGTCGCTTCCTAGCGGCGACGGCTGCGTGATGGCCCCTGCGGCCGCCGGTGCATCCGGCGGCGAGGGAAAGCAACAGACAATTAGAATCCCATGTCGCCGCGGCTCGAACCAGCGCGGACGAACTAGCAACCACCCGATTTCCTGGAAGTGACGATGAAGCGAATCGCCGCCCTCTTATTGCTCGCCAGCCTTGTCACCAAGGCTTTCGCGCTCGATCCTTTCGTCGCATCCGACATTCGTATCGACGGCTTGCAGCGTATTTCGGCCGGCACGGTATTCACCTACCTGCCGGTCGAGAAAGGCGACACGGTCACGAGCGAGCGCGTGCAGCAGGCCGTGCGCGCGCTGTACAAGACCGGATTCTTCACCGACGTGGCGATCGCGCGCCAGGGCGACATCCTCGTGATCACGGTCAAGGAACGCCCGGCGATCTCGAAGATCCAGCTCAAGGGCAACAAGGATCTCAAATCCGAAGACCTGCTCAAGGGCCTCAAGGACATCGGCCTGGCCGAGGGCGAGCCGTTCGACCGGCTTTCGCTCGACCGCGTTACGCAGGAACTGACGCGCCAGTACTACAACCGCGGCAAGTACAACGTCTCGATCAAGCCGAAGGTGATTCCGCTCGACCGCAACCGCGTCGAGTTGTCGATCGTCATCGCCGAAGGCAAGGTCGCGACGATCAAGCACATCAACATCACCGGCAATAAGACGTTCTCGACCGACGAGATCAAGGGCGAATTCGAATCGAACACGTCGAACTGGACATCCTGGTATTCGAAGGACGACCAGTACTCGCGCGAAAAGCTCGCCGGCGACCTGGAAAAGCTGAATTCGTACTACCTCGACCGCGGACACGTCGATTTCAGCATCGACTCGACCCAGGTCACGATCAGCCCCGACAAGCGCGAGATGTACCTGACCGCGAACGTGACCGAAGGCGAGGTCTACACGGTTGGCGACATCAAGCTCAGCGGCGACCTGGTTCTCGCCGAAGAAGACATGCGCAAGCTGATCACGATCCAGCACGGCGAGGTTTTCTCGCGCAAGAAGATCGTGAAGTCGCAGGAAGCGATGATCGCGGTGCTGGCGAACATCGGCTACGCGTTCGCGCAGGTCACGCCGGTTCCGAGCGTCGACAAGGAAACCCGCGTTGCCTCGGTCACGTTCTTCATCAATCCCGGAAAGCGCGTCTACGTGCGCAAGATCACCTTCAAGGGCAACGCGAGCACGCAGGACGACGTGTTGCGCCGTGAAATGCGCCAGCTCGAAGGCGCCTGGTACTCGCAGGCGGCGATCGACCGTTCCAAGATCCGCCTGCAGCGCCTGGGCTTCTTCAAGAAGGTCGAGGTCACGACGCCGCGCGTGCCCGGCACCGACGATCAGATCGACGTCAACGTCAGCGTCGAGGAAACATCGGCCGGCAGCTTCACGTTCGGCCTGGGCTATTCGCAGGTGGAAAAACTGATCGCAAGCATTTCGGTGTCGGAGAACAACTTCCTCGGCACCGGCGACCAGGCCTCGGCGACGATCTCCAAGAGCTACTACCTCACGCGCTACGCGATGTCGTATTTCCAGCCCTACCTGACGCCCGATGGCATCGGTCTGGGCTATACGGCCAGCTACAGCAAGCTCGACCAGGCGCAGGCGAACATCGCCAATTACCTGAACAACACCGCGGCGTTTTCGACGTTCGTGGCGCTGCCGATGACCGAGACCGACTCGCTCAACGTCAACCTCGGCATCAGCAAGACCAAGATCGTCACGTACTCGCTGATCCCGATCCCCGAAGTCGATGCGAACGGCAACGTGGTCCTCGATTCGAACGGCAACGTCGTTTACCAGACCAATCCCGACGGCAGCCTCGTCTTGTACCGGTCGTACTATTCGCCGGCGCCGATCGTCGACTACATCAACAACCTCGGCCACGACACGTTCCATCAGTGGTCGATCACGACATCGTGGGCGCACGACACGCGCAACCGTTTCTTCAATCCGACCCATGGCTCGCTGCAGCAGTTTTCGGCCGAATTTTCTCTGCCCGGTTCGACCGCGCAGTTCTACAAGCTGATCTACAAGTACGCCCAGTACCTGCCGGTCAGCGATTCGCTCACGCTGCTCGGATCGGCGACGATCGGCTATGGCAACAGCTACGGCAACATCAAGAGCGTGCTGCCGCCGACCGATCCGAATTACATCGCCGACATGTCGGGCCTGCCGTTTTTCCAGAACTTCTACGCCGGCGGCATTTCCGACGTGCGCAACTTCCGCGACAACACGCTGGGTCCGTATACGCTCAATCCAAGTTGCTTGCACGTCACCGACGCGGACTATTGCCGCCAGCCGCTCGGCGGCAATCTCAAGACCACCGCGTCGGCCGAGCTGATCTTCCCGACACCGTTCGTCAAGGACGAAACGGCGACACGACTGTCCTGGTATGTCGACGCCGGCAACGTCTTCAACACGTCCACGACCTACCTGCCGTCGGCCATGGTCTTCGACGCCGGCTCGTTTTCCCTCAGCCAGATCCGCGTCTCGACCGGCATCTCGCTGCACTGGCAGGCGCCGGTCGGCCCGATTGTGATCAACCTCGGCCGGCCGATCATCAAGAAGCCTGGCGACGTTGCCGAAACCCTGCAGTTCAATTTCGGCACGACGTTCTGATCCGAGTTACCATGCGGACGACGGCTGCTGCAGGCGTGCGCGAGTGTGGCAGCCCGGAACTTGCGCGAGGGTTCGATTGGTGAGGCGAAACGCAGGCGCAGCATGCAAACTGATCGGCGCGCTGCTGGCCGTTCTGGTCCTGCTGCCGGCGAGCGCGAATGCCCAGTCCGCGGCGACCAAGATCGGCTACGTCGACCTCAAGCGCCTGCTCGACGATGCGCCGCAGATGGTCGAAAGCCGGGCCAAGCTCGAGCGCGAATTCGCGCCGCGCGACGACGCCCTGAAAGCCGACGAGGCCAAACTGGCCGCGCTCAAGCAACGCTACGACCGCGACAGCGCGATCATGAGCAAGGAAGACGCCGATGCGCGCAAGCGCGAGATCGATGCGCTCGACCGCGCCAACAAGCGCACGCGCGAGGACTTGCGCAACGAACTCAACACGCGCGCCGCGGCCGAGCGCGATCGTGCCTGGCAGCAGATCCAGAACAGCGCGATCGAGTACGCGCGCGCGCAGGGCTACGACCTGATCGTGCCGGGCCCGGTGATCTACTTCAACCCCGCGATCGACATCACCGACGCCGTCCTCGACAAGCTCAAGCATCCCGGCCAGGCCGCGCGGAGCAAGCCGTGAACCGGCCCGACAGCGGCTATCCACTGGCGCAGCTGGCCGAGCGCTTTGCGCTCGAGTTGCGCGGCGACGGCACGCTCACGATCAGTGGCGTGGGCACGCTGGCCGCGGCGACGCCGGCCCAGCTGAGCTTCCTGGCCAACCCGCGCTATCGCGGCGAATTGCGCGCCTGCCGTGCCGGCGCGGTCGTGCTTCGCGCCGACGATGCGGCCGAATGTCCGGGCGCCGCCTTGATCGCCGCCGATCCATACGTCGCCTTCGCGAAGATCGCGGCGATCTTCGACGTGCCGCCGGCAGTCGCGCCGGGCGCCCACCCGACCGCGGTCGTGGCGCCGGACGCGTCGGTCGATGCGAGCGCGAGCATCGGCCCGTTCTGCGTCGTCGAATCCGGCGCCGTGATCGGTCCCGGTGCGACGATCGGTCCGTATTGCCTGATCGGCCCGGACTGCCGGGTCGGCGCGCAATCGCGCCTGATCGCGCGCGTGACCCTGGTCGCCCGCGTGACGCTCGGCGAACGCGTCCTGATCCACCCGGGCGTCGTGATCGGCGCCGATGGCTTCGGCCTCGCCTTCGAGAAGGACCACTGGATCAAGGTGCCGCAGCTCGGCGGCGTGCGCATCGGCAACGACTGCGAGGTCGGCGCCAACACGACGATCGACCGCGGCGCGATCGAAGACACGGTGATCGAAGACGACGTGCGCCTCGACAACCAGATCCAGATCGCGCACAACGTGCGCATCGGCGCCCATACGGCGATGGCCGGCTGTTCGGCCGTCGCCGGCAGCGCCACGATCGGCCGCTACTGCCTGATCGGCGGCGGTGCTGGCATACTTGGCCACCTGACCGTGGCCGATCGCGTGACCGTGACTGCCATGACCCTCGTCACCCATTCCATACAGACCGCGGGCGAATACTCGTCGGGGACACCGGTCCAGGCCAACCGGGAATGGCGCCGCAATGCGGCGCGGTTCAAGCACCTCGACGAGTTGACCCGGCGCGTGCACGCCCTCGAGAAGGACCCGAAATCATGAGTAAAATGCCATGAACCAGGATGCTGCCGCCACACCGACGCTCGATGTGCGCGACATCCACGCGATGTTGCCGCATCGCTATCCGTTCCTGCTCGTCGATCGCGTCATCGACTACACGGTCGGCGAGCGCCTGCGTGCGATCAAGAACGTCACGATCAACGAACCGTTTTTCCAGGGTCACTTCCCCGGCCACCCGGTCATGCCTGGCGTCCTGATCATCGAAGCGCTCGCGCAGGCGTGCGGCCTGCTGGTACAGCTGTCGCGCAAGCACGACCCGAGCGCGAAGGCCCTGTACTATCTGGTAAAAGTGGACAATGCAAAATTTACCCAGATCGTCGGCCCGGGCGACCAGCTCCAGCTCGAGGTGCAGCTCAAGCGCATGATCCGCAGCATGGGCCTGTTCCACTGCCAGGCGAAGGTCGACGGCAAGCAGGTCGCCGAAGCCGAACTGATGTGCGCCGAGCGCAGCCCCTGATGGTCCACGCAACGGCGCAGATTGCCGAAGGGGTCAAGCTCGGCGCCGACGTCGCGATCGGCGCCTACTGCGTGATCGCCGCCGATGTCGAAATCGGCGACGGCACGGTGCTTGGTCCGCATGTCGTCGTCAACGGCCCGACCCGGATCGGCCGCGGCAATCATGTCCACGCCTTCGCATCGATCGGCGGCGACCCGCAGGACAAGAAGTTCGAAGGCGAGCGCAGCGAACTCGTCATCGGCGATCGCAATCGCATCCGCGAGTTCGTCACGATCAATCGCGGCACCGGCCAGGGCGGCGGCGCAACGCGCATCGGCGATGACAACTGGATCATGGCCTACGTGCACATCGCGCACGACTGCCAGGTCGGCAACCACACGGTGTTCTCGAACAACGCCACATTGGCCGGCCACGTCGTCATCGGCGACCACGTGATTCTTTCCGGCTTCAGCGGCGTGCACCAGTTCTGCCGCATCGGCGAACACGCATTCATCGGCATGGGCTGCCTGGTCAATGGCGACGTGCCGCCGTTCGTGATCATGGCGAACGAATACGGACGTCCGCGCGGCATCAATACCGAAGGCCTGAAGCGCCGCGGATTTTCGCCGGAACGCATCGCCGGCATCCGCCGCGCCTACAAGGTGCTGTACATGTCCGGCCTGCAGCTGAGCGAGGCGCGCGAGGAACTGACGCGCATCGCCGCCGAGTCCCCCGACGTGACCACGATGATCGAGTTCCTGCAGCAGGCGCAGCGTCCGATTGTGCGTTGAGAGCGAGGGCTGAGGGCGGAGAGCTGAGGGCCCAGAGCGCACGAATCTTCCCAGACGACGCTTTTATTGACCCGGTCACGCGAGCCCTTCAACGTCCAATGCCCATCACCAGCCCTCAGCCCTCAGCCCTCAGCCCTGGCTCCCCGCGCTTCGTGCTCGTCGCCGGTGAAAGCTCCGGCGACCTGCTCGGCGCCAGGCTCATCGCCAGCCTGCGCGCGCGCTTCCCGGATGCCGGTTTCGCGGGCGTGGGCGGTCCGCAGATGGCGGCAGCGGGCATGGAACTGTGGTATCCGGCCGAACGCTTGAGCGTGATGGGTCTGGTCGAGGTGCTGCGCCACCTGCCGGTTCTGCTCGCGCTGCGGCGCGATGTATACAAACGTACTTTGCAGCAGGGTCCCGACGCCTTCATCGGCATCGACGCGCCGGACTTCAACCTCGGCCTGGAACGCCGCCTCAAGCAGCACGGCATCCGTACCGCGCACTATGTCAGCCCGTCGGTCTGGGCATGGCGCGAAGGCCGTGCGGCAAAAATCGGCCGCAGCGCCGACCGCGTCCTGTGCCTGTTCCCGATGGAGCCGGCGATTTATGCGCGCCACGGTGTCGATGCGCGCTTCGTCGGCCACCCGCTGG
>DATIEJ010000136.1:0-5073 GCA_035455825.1 Rhodanobacteraceae bacterium
CATCGCCGGCAGCATCATCGTCGATGGTCCGGCGCAAATGCGCGTCGTGCGCATCGGCTCCGACACGACGTTGTCGGCCATCGTGCGCATGGTCGGCCGCGCGCAGCAGCAGCGGCCGCGCTGGAGCCGCCATGGCGAGCGTGCGGCCGGCTGGTTCGTTTCAGCCTTGCTGCTGGCGACCGCGGTCACGGCCGGCACGTGGCTTGTACTCGACCCGAGCCGGGCCTTCGCTGCGTCGTTGGCCGTGCTCGTCGTGGCCTGTCCGTGCGCATTCGCACTGGCGGTTCCGGCCGCGCTCGCGCGCTCCCTGACGGTGCTTGCGCAGCGCGGCATCCTCGGCCTGGCGCCCAACGCAATCGAAGGCCTGGTGCGCGCGAACTACTTCGTGTTCGACAAGACCGGCACGCTGAGCGAACGCAGCCTCGAAATTGCCGGGATCGATGCGCTGGCAGGAACGCCTGCGGAAACGTGCCTGCGGATCGCCGTTTCGCTCGAGGCAGGCAACACCCATCCGATAGCCAATGCGTTGCGCGCGGCCGCGGGCGACTACTGCCCGGTGCCGGCGCACGACGTGCACAGGATCGACGGCGGTGGACTCGAAGGCGAAATCGACGGCGAGCGCTATCGGCTCGGACGACCCGGTTTCGCGCTGGGTTCCGGCGCCGCGGACAGCGACAGCATCGTGCTCGCAAACCGCGCCGGTGCGCTCGCGCGTTTCGAACTGCGCGAGACGCTGCGCGAAGATGCCGCGACGACGATCGACGAACTCCGCGGTGCAGGCGCCGGCATCGAGATTCTCAGTGGCGACAGCCCGGCACGCGTCGCAGCAGTCGCGGCCAGGCTCGGTGTCGACAAGTTCGAAGCACGCGTCAGGCCCGAGCGCAAGCTCGCGCGCCTGGCCGAGTTGCGCGCCGGCGGAGCCACCGTCGCGGTAGTCGGCGATGGCGTCAACGATGCGCCGGCGCTCGCCGGAGCCGACCTGGCAGTGGCTGTCGGCGGCGGCGCGGAGCTGGCCAAGTCCAGCGCGGATATCGTCCTGGCGGGAGACCGTCTCGGCGGTCTGCTCGAAGCGCGTCGCGTCGCCCTGGCGACGTTGCGGATCATGCGCCAGAATCTGGCCTGGTCCGTTGTATACAACGCGGCATCTGTCCCGCTCGCGGCGGCTGGCTGGATTCCGCCGTGGCTGGCCGTAATCGGCATGTCGCTGAGTTCGCTGGCGGTGATCGCCAACTCGCTGCGAATCCGCGCTGCAGCGGGACGGCAGGCGGCAACGCAGAAATCCGTCGCGACACCCGCATTGACCGCGGTGCCCGCATGAACATCATCTTCGTGCTGATTCCGCTGAGCCTCGTGCTCGTCGCGCTGGCCGTCTGGGCATTCTTCTGGAGCGTCAACCACGCCCAGTTCGACGACCTCGACACGCCGGCCCTGATTCCGCTGAGCGACGAGACGCCCCGCAGTCCGGCCGCAAGCGAATCCAAGTCGCCATGACCGGCAACCTCACGCTGACTGCCGCGTTCCTGCTCGGTCTGTTCGCCAGCGGGCACTGCATCCTCATGTGTGGCGGAATCTCGGGCGCGCTGATGCTGACGACACAAGGCGCGGGCCAGCGCCACCCGCCGGCCGGCCTTTTGGTCGCCATGCAGGCGGGCCGCGTGTCGAGCTACATGGCCGCGGCGGCACTGCTCGCCGGCGCCGGCGCGTCGGTCGTCGGGTTTGTCGATCAGGACAATGTCCGCTTCGTGCTGCGCTTGATCAGCGCCGCGACGTTCACGGCCATCGGCCTGACCTTGCTCGGTCGCGCCCGCGGCGTCGATTTCGGCCTCGGACGTGCGATGTGGCCGCGCCTTGCGCCACTTGCGCGCAAGCTGGTTCCGGTCCGGCGCCTGCCGCAGGCGTTCGCGCTCGGCGCGATCTGGGGCTGGATGCCGTGCGGATTCGTCTACTCGGTCCTGCTGCTCGCGTGGCTGAGCATGGATCCGATGCGCGGCGCCTTGACGATGCTGCTGTTCGGCCTCGGCACGATGCCGGCGCTGCTGGCAAGCGCGTATGGCACGGCCGGCGCGATGCGAATATTCGGTCGTGCCGGAGCGCGGTCGACGATGGGCATGGCGTTGCTGGTCATGGCCGTCCTGACACTCGGCGGGCCATGGCTGGTCGCGCATAGCGGCATCCACGCGGCGCACTGGCTGCCGCTCGATTGCATAACTCCCTGATCAGGTCCGACAGGCACGGCGCGGGGAATCGCCGCCGCTGTCAATGGCGCATGAACACCGGAATGCCCGCGTGGCCGAGCACGTGGCGCGTCGCCCCGCCGAACATCCACTCGCTGAAACGGTTGCGGCCGTAGGCACCCATGACAAGCAGGTCGGCGTGCAAAGCGTCGGCCGCAGCGAGCAATGCCGCACCGGCCTCGTTGTCGTCCGCAGAAATTTCGCGCCGCTCGGCGTTGACGCGGTGGCGATGCAGATAGTCGTGGATGTCGAACGGCGGCCGCCAGCCGATTTCGGACAATGGATCGCGCCGATGGCCCGTCAGCAGGACCACGCGCCGCGCGCGTGCCAGCAGCGGCCGTGCCGCGTGGATAGCACGCAATGCTTCCTGCGAGCCATTCCAGGCCAGCGCGATGCAGTCGAACGTCGTCGGATCGGGCGCGCCGGGCGGAACGACGAGGCACGGCAAGCCGGTGCGCACGACGACGCCGCCGAGGTCGCCCGCCGACTCCCACGGCGCCTCGTCGTTGCGTTCGAGCACCAGCAGGTCGTGCCAGTTGCCGATGTGCGCGAGCGCCTCGGGCACGAATCCTTCCGCGACGTGCCATGCAGCGTGCTGCACGCCAAGCGCCTTTGCCCAGGTCGTGAAGCTCGATTCCGCTGCAAGCGATTCGTTTTCGATCCTGCGCGATTGCTCGACGATGGTCGCGAGCAAGGCTGGCGCTCCATATGCCGGCATCATGTGCAGCGGCGACGGATAGACGTAGACCGCGGTCAACGACGCCGATTGCGCCGCAGCCAGTTTCGCCGCATACCCGACCGCATGGCTCCATGTCGTGAAGCTGTTTGCGTGGACCAGTATGTCGCGCATGTGCCTGCTCCTTCGCGGCCAGCGTGCCGAATCCGGTGCGCGCCGTGCCTTGTCGGACCTTAAGCCAATGCTCGTGAGCCGATTTGACGTGTGTCAAGGACGACGCAACGATGCTGCTTGACGAGAAGCGTTCGTCGGCGCGACGCAGCACGGTCTGCTTGGCGCGTAACACCAGAAATTGCCAGGCACGCGTTTCGGCAACGCCTTGCCGCGCACGCCGGGCCGAATGGCGGCACATTGCGGTTGACTCAGATCAACACGCCGCCGCCCGGCCTGGTAAACACTGCGCCGAACTTCGAGGAGAACGTCATGGCGAAGCCGACCGGCAGGAAATCAGCGCCAGGCACGCGCAAGAAGATTGGCCCGAAAGCGAAAAACCCCGGTCCAGCCAGATCTCCCGGCCCAGGCCCGATACGCGTCGCAGTCTCGACGACGAAGTCCGCTGCAGCGAGGAAAGCGCCCAGGAGCACGGTCCCCGCGCGCAAACGTACCAGCGCTGCTGCTGGCGCGAAACGCGCCGGCAGCGAGTCGTTGCGCTGGATCGAAACCTTGCGCGATGGCACGCACGTCATCATCCGCCCGATCCGAAAGGCGGACACGGAACTCGAGCGCGCCTTCATCGGACATCTTTCGGCGGAATCCCGACGCATGCGCTTCCTCGGCCAGATTCGCGAGCCGAGCGACGAGATGCTGCGCAAGCTCACGGACATCGACTACAAGAACGAAATGGCATTCATCGCACTCGTTCATCGCGACGGCCAGACGCGGGAAATCGGCGTTGCGCGCTACAGCGCGAGTGGCAACGGAAAGTTCTGCGAGTGTGCAGTCACGGTCAGCGACGAGTGGCACAACAAGGGGCTGGCGACGCTGCTCATGCATCATCTGATCGACGTCGCCCGCACGCGCGGGATCCACACGATGGTTTCCTACGACGCGGTCGACAACGGTCAGATGCGCGAATTGGCCACGTTCCTTGGCTTCAAGCGCACGGCAGATCCGGAAGATTCGGGTATGGTCGTTCACACCCTGACCTTGTGAAACGCCGCGCGTGCTGGACATCCTCGTCCATTGCCACGAGTTCGAGCGTTTCACGTCCGGCCCGCGCTATGCGGCCGAGCTGGCCGGCAGCCTGGATGCGACACTGACCGGCTTGTATGTCGCACCGCCGCTGCCGCGCGCGCTGCCAGCAGAAAGACCGCCGGAACTGCGGCACGAATTCCTCGCCTTCGTCCACGATGAAATCGATCGCGCCGAGAGGGCCGGGCCAAGCTTCAGTCAGCGTGCAACTGCTTTCGGCGCGCCTGCAGTTCATTGGCAGGTCGCGCTCGGGCGTCTGCCGGAAGTCCTGGCCGTCGCCGGCAACTGGAACGACCTGATCGTGATCGAACATCGCGAGCTGGTGCCGCGCGAGTGCATCGGAGCCATTGCCGGCTGTCTGCTCAGCGGCGTGCCCTGCGTCGTCGTGCGCGAGGCCGCGAGAACTCGGCCGATTCGCCAGAGCCGCGTCGCGATTGCCTGGAACGGTTCGCCCGAAGCGATCCGCGCAGTGCATGCAGCGCTGTGTCTCCTGCAACTGGCGGAACAGATCTTCGTGCTTGCTTCGGCGCCGGCAGCGAGCCAGTCGCCCGTGGTCTGCGAGCCGGAATTTTCGATCGAAGCATTTCTGGCGCGGCACGGGCTTTCTGCGCAGCACGTCATGATCGATGCGAGTCAGCATCGGCCGGAGGAAGCGATTCTTGTCGCCGCTGCCAACGTCGGCGCCGACCTGCTGGTCATGGGTGCGTCCGGAACCACGCGCCCGAGCGCCGACCAACCGCTCGGCACCACGAGCTTCATACTCGAGCAGGCCATGCTGCCGCTGCTGTTGCACCACTAGCACGTTCCGCAGCACGGCCGCGAGCACGCAGCCACAAGCGTCACTCAGTTCACCGCCGCAGCAATGCATCCATCGGCCATCGTTACCACGCGATCGGCGAGCTCATGGGCCTC
>DATIEJ010000137.1:0-4456 GCA_035455825.1 Rhodanobacteraceae bacterium
ATCGGTGACGACGACGCGAATCCCGCGCGCGTGCGCAGCGGCGATTCCGGCGTGCGCCGCTACGCCGTTGTCGACCGTGATCAGCAGATCGGGATTCTGCGTGGCCAACTCTTCGACCAGGGCCGGACTCAGGCCGTAGCCGTGCACGGCACGATTCGGTACGCCGTAACCCACGTTGCGCGCGCCGAGCAGGCGCAATCCGCGCACTGCGACCGCGGTTCCGGTTGCACCATCGCAATCGAAATCGCCGACCACGACAATGCGCTGCTGCGCTCGAATCGCGCTGCCGACGATCGCGCATGCGCGGTCGAGGCCGCCGAGATTCGGCGGCAGCAGTGCAGCAAGGCGGTACTCGACCTGGGCGGCATCGGTCACGCCGCGCGCAGCAAAAATGCGCCGCAGCACCAGATGCCCGGGCAGCTCCGGCGCGATGGCCGGCAGCGCACGCCGGACGATGCGCGGCGCCTTCATGCCTGCGCTTGCGCCGGGACTTTGCGCCAGAACCGCCAGCGATGGGCGTGACGGTAACGATAGCGCTCGCCGCTGGCAAAACTCAGGCGCAGTTCGCCGACCGTGCGCCGAACCAATGCCTGCTGGATAGCCTGCAAAACAGGTTCGATTGTGACGTCTCCCGCAGCGTCGAGATCGAGCAGGATGCGCGAATCGACCGTGGCGGCGCCCAACGCATCCGCGAGAGTGCCCGCGACCGGTGTTTTCGCCAGACCGGCCAGTGCGTGCACGATCTGGTCGCCACTGACAATCGTGGTCGCCGTCGTCCTGACCCACTCCGGAAGCATCCCCGGGCCCCACAACCACAGGCTGTTGACCGGAGGCGCGCCGCGTCGGGTCCGTTCGGCATTGAGCGGATGATTGTGCAGGATGACCTGCGCTTCGTTCAGCAGGTGTTGCCAGCGCCGTCCGCCCTCGCCTTCCGGCAGATGGCGCGCGACGTCGTCGCCGAGCGCCGCGTGCGGCGCGGAGAACGTCGGCAGCGTTGCGCCGGTTGGACAGCGCAGGTACCAGCGCGAAGGCGTGGTCGCTTCGAGCAGGAAACCGGCATCGCCGAACAGCGGTTTGAGCGAGCGCGCGAGCTGCTCGCTGTCGGCAGGCGACAAATCCATATTTCCACAAGACAGCAGACGCAGCGTCACGGCGTCGGCGGCAACCCAGGCCGGATCCGCGCGCAGCCAGAGCGTGCCGGCGGCATCGCTGCTGTCGAGGCTGCGCGTCAGCGCGGCGAACGGTATCGTCGTGCCGATGAACTCGAACGACTCGCGCAGTATCGCATCGCGCCCCGGAAGGGCATCCGCCAGCCGGTCGCCGCGCGAAGTCCACAACGCCAATTCAGCGGAATGCGCCTGTTCGGCGGCACGGCGCAGCGGCGGCAGCAGCAGAGTCAGATCAGCCATGTGCCGACCTCGCAAACTGGATCAGCGCTCGATCACGCGACGTAGCGAACCGCGACAATCTCGTAGCGCTTGGTGCCATTGGACGCGGTGAATTCGAAACTGTCGCCTTCGCTCTTGCCGATCAGCGAGCGCGCGAACGGCGAGCTGACCGAAATCAGTTTCTGCTTGATGTCGGCTTCGAGGTCGCCGACGATCTGATACGTGATTTCCTCACCGCTATCTTCGTCGGCAAGCTCGACGGTAGCGCCGAAAACGATGCGCGCGCCGGCATTCAGACGATTGACGTCGATGATCTCCGCATAACTCAGCGCCGCTTCGATCGCCTGGATGCGGCCTTCGATGAAGCCCTGCTGCTCGCGCGCCGCGTGGTACTCGGCGTTTTCCTTCAGATCACCGTGCGCACGCGCCTCGGCAATCGCCGCGATGACGCGCGGGCGGTCCTGCGATTTCAGCTTCTCGACTTCGGCGCGCAGGCGCTCGGCACCCTTGGCCGTCATTGGCGAACGCTTCATGCTAATTCCCTGTGCAGTTCCTGCAAACTGTGAACCTCGCCATCGCCGCGGAAGTCGAGCGAATGCAGCAGCGCACGCGCGCCGGCGATCGTCGTCGAATACGTGATGCGCTGCTGCAATGCCTCGCGCCGGATCGAAAACGAGTCGGCGATCGCCTGCTTGCCTTCGGTCGTGTTGATGATGAACACGATTTCTCCATTCTTGATCAGGTCGACGATATGCGGGCGGCCTTCGAGCACCTTGTTGATGCGCTCGCAGGCGATGCCGTGCTCGGTCAGGAACGCCGCCGTGCCCGATGTCGCAACGACGCTGAACCCGCGCTTGATCAGGTCGCGCGCAACCGGCAGCAGCCGCTGCTTGTCCGGATCGCGCACCGACACGAACGCCTTGCCGGCGCCGGGCGGGGCAATGTTCGCCGCTTCGTGCGCGCGCGCAAACGCAGCGCCGAAGCTGCGGCCGACGCCCATGACTTCGCCGGTCGAGCGCATTTCCGGACCGAGGATCGGATCGACGTTCTGGAATTTGAGGAACGGGAAGATCGCTTCCTTGACCGAGTAGTACTGTGGAATGACCTCGTGCATCGTGCCCTGCTCGACGAGGCTGCGCCCGACCATGCAGCGTGCCGCGATTTTCGCCAGCGCCACGCCGGTCGCCTTCGACACAAACGGCACGGTACGTGAGGCGCGCGGATTGACTTCGAGGATGAAAATCGTCGCCTCGCCGTTCTCGTCGGTCTGAATCGCGAACTGCGTGTTCATCAGGCCGACGACCTTCAGTTCGCGCGCCATCTGCGCGACCTGCACGCGCAACTGCGCCTGCACGGCTGGCGGCAGCGAGTAAGGCGGCAACGAGCACGACGAGTCGCCGGAGTGCACGCCGGCCTCTTCGATATGTTCCATGATGCCGCCGATCAGCACGTTGCCTTCGGCATCGGCGACGATGTCGACATCGACTTCGACGGCGTTGTCGAGGAAGCGGTCGAGCAGAACCGGAGAGTCGTTCGACACGCGCACGGCATCGGTGATGTAGCGCTTGAGATCCGCGTCGCCGTGCACGACTTCCATCGCGCGGCCGCCGAGCACATAGCTCGGACGAACGACCAGCGGATAGCCGATCTCGCGCGCCAGCGCTAGCGCTTCGTCCGGATTGCGCGCCGTGCGATTCGGCGGCTGGACCAGCGCGAGCTTCGTGACCATCTTCTGGAAACGCTCGCGGTCTTCGGCAAGATCGATCGAGTCGGGCGACGTGCCGATGATCGGCGCACCGTTCGCTTCGAGCGCGCGCGCAAGCTTCAGCGGCGTCTGCCCGCCGTACTGCACGATCACGCCCTTGGGCTTTTCCTTGTCGATGATCTCGAGCACGTCCTCGAGCGTCAGGGGTTCGAAGTACAGCCGGTCGGACGTGTCGTAATCGGTCGACACGGTCTCCGGGTTGCAGTTGACCATGATCGTTTCGAAACCGTCCTCGCGCAGCGCGAGCGCCGCGTGCACGCAGCAGTAGTCGAACTCGATGCCCTGGCCGATGCGGTTCGGTCCGCCGCCGAGCACCATGATCTTGTCGCGCCCGGTCGGCTCGGCCTCGCACTCTTCCTCGTAGGTCGAATACAGGTAGGCCGTGGACGTGGCAAATTCGGCCGCGCACGAGTCGACGCGCTTGTACACCGGACGCACGCCGAACGCGTGGCGCAGCTTGCGCACCGCCGCTTCGTCGGTGCCGAGCAGCGCGGCGAGACGCGAGTCGGCAAACCCCTTGCGCTTGAGCAGACGCATGCGTTCGGCGTCCAGCACGTTGAGTCCGCCGCTGCGGACATCTCCCTCGATTTCGACGAGTTCGGCGATCTGGTCGAGAAACCAGCGATCGATCGAGGTCAGCGCGTATATCTCTTCGAGCGTCAGGCCGGCACGGAACCCGTCGGCGACATAGAACAACCGCTCCGGCCCCGGTTCGCGCAGCTCGCGCTTGAGCGTCGTCACATCGTCGGTATTTTCCGGATCGAGCCGGCCGGGATTCAAGCCGTCCTTGCCGGTTTCCAGGCCGCGCAGCGCTTTCTGCAGCGACTCCTGGAACGTGCGCCCGATCGCCATGACTTCGCCGACCGACTTCATCTGCGTCGTCAGGCGAGAATCGGCCGAAGGGAACTTCTCGAAGGCGAAGCGCGGAATCTTCGTCACGACGTAGTCGATCGTCGGTTCGAACGACGCCGGCGTCGCACCGCCCGTGATCTCGTTGCGCAGTTCGTCGAGCGTATAGCCGACGGCGAGTTTTGCCGCGACTTTCGCGATCGGAAAGCCGGTCGCCTTCGACGCCAGCGCCGACGAACGCGAGACGCGCGGATTCATCTCGATGATGACCATGCGGCCGTCCTGCGGATTGATGCCGAACTGAACGTTCGATCCGCCGGTCTCGACGCCGATCTCGCGCATGACTTGGAGCGAGGCGTCGCGCATGTGCTGGAATTCGCGGTCGGTGAGCGTTTGCGCGGGGGCGACGGTGATGGAGTCGCCGGTGTGCACGCCCATCGGGTCGAAGTTTTCG
>DATIEJ010000138.1:0-13502 GCA_035455825.1 Rhodanobacteraceae bacterium
TACCTGTTGCCGCGCACGGTCAGTCCTGCGCCGTCACATCGGCGCAACGAGCCGATGTATCTCGCCCATATCTGCGCCGAAGTCGCGCGCGATCGCGGCGAGGAAGCGGTGGTCACCGCCGCGAAAGCGACGGCGGCAGCCAAGGCGTTTTTCGGACTGCCCTAGGACCGGAGCCCGACGCCACGTTTGAGAAGCGTCAGGCAAAACGCGCCGAGCACGACGACAAAGATCAGCATCACCGCATACGCCCAGGCCAAGTTGATTTCGTTGACGCCGAGCAAGCCGTAGCGGAACGCGCCGACCATGTACAGGATCGGGTTGAGATGCGAGATTTCCTTCCACGGACTCGGCAACTGCGCGACGTTGTAGAACACGCCGCCAAGGTAGGTGAGTGGCGTCAGGATGAAGGTCGGGATGATCGCGATGTCGTCGAACTTGCGCGCGAAGATCGCGTTGATGAAGCCGAGCAGGCCGAAGATCGTCGCGGCCAGCACGAAGGTGCTGAGCGTGACGAACGGATGGTAGAGGTGGATCTTGGTGAAGAACAAGGATATGCCGAGCACGATCACGCCGACCATGAAGCCGCGCAGCACGGCGCCGGCGACGTAGCCGGTCAGGATCGTCCACGACGGCATCGGCGAGACGAGCATTTCCTCGACGAAGCGCTGGAACTTCGCGCCGAAGAACGAGCTCGTGATGTTGCCGTAGGAGTTCTGCACCACGCTCATCATGACGAGGCCGGGCGCGATGAACTCGATGTACGAGATCGGCGTGCCGTCGGCCGTGTGCGACATCGTGCCGATGCGGCTGCCGACGAGCTGGCCGAAGATGATGAAGTACAAGGTCATCGTGATCGCCGGCGGCAACAAGGTCTGGCTCCAGATGCGCAGGATGCGCACGACCTCGCGGCGCACGATCGTGCCGAGCGCGATGATTGTCCCTGTAGCGTTCATGCCGCACCCATGCAAGTCTCCCTCTCCCCTGTCGCTGATGCGACGGGGGAGAGGGCCGGGGTGAGGGGGAGACGGTGGGCGGTGTCGCAGCGTCTCAGCAATTTGCAGCGCTGCCCCCTCACCCAACCCTCTCCCCCGAGCGAGCTCGGGGGAGAGGGCTTGAAAAACCACGCGGACACGATCTTCGATTCACGAGCGCGGATCATGCCGCCACCTTGGCGTTGCCGTCCGGGTTGTTCTCGATCAGGCGCACGAACAGCTCTTCGAGACGGTTGGCCTTGTTGCGCATCGACGTGACCATGATTCCGCGCGCCGAGAGCGCGGCAAACAGCGAGTTCAGGTCATGCGCGCGCGACATCTCGGCTTCGAGCGTGTGCTCGTCGATGCGCGTGAGCTTGACGCCGTCGACGGTCGGCAGGTCCGTGCCGACGCTGCCCAGGTCGAGCACGAACGTTTCGACGTCGAGCTTCGACAACAGGCGCTTCATCGACGTGTTCTCGATGATCTGGCCGTGGTCGATGATCGCGATGTTGCGGCACAGCTGCTCGGCTTCCTCGAGGTAATGCGTCGTCAGGATCACGGTCGTGCCGGCCGCGTTGATGCCCTGGATGAATTTCCACATCGAGCGGCGGATTTCGATGTCGACGCCGGCGGTCGGCTCGTCGAGGATCAGCAGGCGCGGCTCGTTGACCATCGCCCGCGCGATCATCAGGCGCCGCTTCATGCCGCCGGACAGCGTGCGCGAGATCGCGAATGCCTTGTCCCACAGCGCCAGCTGCTTGAGGTACTTCTCGGCGCGTTCGCCGGCGACCTTGCGCTCCACGCCGTAGAAGCCGGCCTGGTTCACGCAGATGTCGAACGGCTTTTCGAACAGGTTGAAGTTCATCTCCTGCGGCACGAGGCCGATCATCTGCATCGCCTCGCTGCGGCGCGTGTGGATCGGCTCGCCGAACACGCGCACCTCGCCCGAGGTCGCGTTGACGAGCGACGAAACCACGCCGATCAGGGTCGACTTGCCGGCCCCGTTCGGGCCGAGCAGGGCATAGAAATCGCCTGGCTGCACGGTCAGGGAGATACCCTTGAGCGCCTCGACGCCGTTCGGGTAGGTCTTCTTCAGGTCGCGGACTTCCAGCGCTGGAACGGTGCTCATAGACTGCATTGATGGGCCAAGACGGTTAGTATAGCGGCCCTTTACTTCTTCGCTGTGCGGAACGCCAGGATGTCCGACTCCGATGCGCGCGTCGTCGCCCTGCTGCACGAACTGGTCGACCTGCAGAGGACGGCCAACGAGCAGCAGCTCCAGGCGCTGCAAAGGACCGAGCAGTACTACGCCGACGCGCGCGTGCGCGCCGAGACCGCGATCGAGCTGCAGAAGGTCGCGGTCGAGCGTCAGCGCTGGTTCGTGCGCGTCTGGCTCGGCCTGATCGTGTTCGTCGTGGCCTGCGCCGCCGGCCTGTTGATCGCTGTTTCACGTTACCTGCACTGAGTTCCTGACCGACCATGGCCGAACACTTCTCGCTGCGCCTTGCCGACAGCCGCATGCTCGCCCCGAGCGTGCGCCACATGGCGTTCGAACGCGCCGACGGCACGCCGTTCGCGTTCGTGCCGGGCCAGTTCGTCCAGGTGCATTTCCATTACGCCGATGGCAAGCCGACCAAGCGCAGCTACTCGGTCGCGACGATCGGCGCCGGCGACAGCTCGCCGGTGCAGCGCATCGAGATCGCCGTGTCCTACGTCGACGGCGGCGCGGCGACCGAACTGCTCGGCAACCTGCAGCACGGCGAAACGATCGAGATCAGCGGCCCGTATGGCCGCTTCTGCCTGATGGAGCCCGATGCAAACCGGCGCTACGTGCTCGTGGCGACCGGCACCGGCGTCACGCCGTACCGATCGATGTTGCCGCAGCTCAAGGTGCTGATGGCGGCGCGCAGCATCGAGGTCGCGCTGGTCTATGGCGCGCGCAACGAGGCCGAGTTGCTGTACGGCGAGGAGTTCGAGGCGTTCGCGCGGGAAAATCCTAATTTCCACTTTTACGCCTGCTTCAGCCGCGTGCCGCGCGCGGCGCCGCGGCCGCACGATCGCAACGGCCACGTGCACGTGGCGTTGCAGGAAATCCGCCCGGACCCGGCCCATGACATCGCCTACCTGTGCGGCAATCCGAACATGGTCGACCAGGCGTTCACGCTGCTGAAAGAAGCCGGCCTGCCGGTGCCGCACATCCGGCGCGAGAAATACATCTCCTCGCGCTGAATGCCGCTGCGCCCGGTCCGACCCTGCGCAAGGAAGACACGGTGACGAAACGCAATCTCTTCCGTATCGTTCTGGCATTCGCGTTCCTGGCCTACGTCGGTTACAGCCAGTTGCGGCAGAGATCCGGCGATTTGCCGGCGCGCGCGTTGCTGCCAGCGGTGCCGGCGAGCGCAAGACAGTTCACGCTCGGCACGCTGGAGTTCAAGCGTTGCGAACTGGCGCAGAAGCGTTCCGGCGCGACGACGGCGGCGTTCTGCGCGCCATTCCAGGTCGCCGAGAATCCCGACGCGGCCGACAGCCGCAGGATCGACCTCAACCTGGCCCTGATCAAGGCCGATGCCGAAGCCGCCGACACCGATCTCGTCGTGTTCCTGGCCGGCGGCCCCGGCCAGGCCGCGATCGAGAACTGGCCGCAGATTGCGCCAGCGTTCGCGCCGTTGCGCAAGCATCACCACATCCTGCTGCTCGATCAGCGCGGCACCGGCGGCTCGCACGCGCTGTCCTGCGGGCGCGCCACGGACGGCGACCCGCCGGCCGATGCGCCGGCGGAGGCCAGCGCGAATCTCGACCAGGTGCGCCGCGCGACGCGCGAATGCCTCGCTCTCGTCGAGAAGAACGCCGACCCGCGCTACTACACGACGACGATCGCCGCGCACGACCTGGAGGCCGTGCGCCAGGCGCTCGGCGCGCCGCAGTTCGACCTCGTCGGCGTTTCCTACGGCACGCGCATGGCGCAGCAGTACCTCATGCGTTACCCGGACGGCGTGCGCAGCCTCGTGCTCGACAGCGTCGCGCCGAACGAACTCGTGCTCGGCGCGGAGTTCGCTGAAAACCTCGACGACGCGCTGAAAGCACAATTCTCCCTTTGTACAAAAACGCCGGCCTGCGCCAAGGCGTTTCCCGATCCATATGCCAGCCTGGTCAAGCTGCGCGACGAACTGCGCGCGAAACCGCAAAGCTATGATTTCCGCGACCCGGTGACGTTCGCGCCGACGCGCAAGCGCCTCGACGACTACGTGCTGGCCGGTCTCGTGCGCCTGTTCGCCTACTCGCCGGAAACCGCGGCGCTGCTGCCGCTGTCGATCGCCGAGGGCCTCAAGGGCAACTACACGCCGCTGGCCGGACAGTCGCAACTGCTGACCGGCGACCTGTCCGAACTGCGCGACAACGGCATGCAGACCTCCGTGATCTGCGCCGAAGATGCCGACCTGCTGACGCCGCGCCCGCAGGACCGGGACACCGTGCTCGGCACGATGCTGATCGACGTGATCCGGACGCAATGCGAGGTCTGGCCGCGCGGCGCACGCCCGGCCGATTTCCATGCGCCGCTGAAATCCGCAAAACCCGTGCTCGTGCTCGAGGGCGAACTCGACCCGGTCACGCCGCCACGCTACGGCGACCAAGTGCTGAAGGGCCTCAGCAACGGACGCTTGCTGATCGCCAAGGGCCAGGGCCACAACGTCATCGGCCGCGGCTGCATCCCGCGGCTGGTCGCCGATTTCGTCGATCACCTGGCGCCGAAGGACCTCGACACGCACTGCGCCGACACGCTTGGCCCGCTACCGGCGTTCATCGACTTCAATGGAGCGGCGCCGTGACGCTCGCTGGAAAGTTTCTACTACCGTTCGGGCTGAGCGTAGCACCGAAGGTGCGGAGTCGAAGCCTCGAGGGTGCCCTTCGACTTCGCCGCTGCGCGGCTACGCTCAGGGCGAACGGAGTGGCAAGGGGTTCGCCCACCAGCAGGCGCCAACACTCGAGTCGGAGGCCACGCCCATGATCGAAGTGCACGACCTGCACAAGGCATTCGGCAAAGTCATCGCCGTCGACGGTGCGACGTTCAGCGCGCGCGACGGCGAGATCACCGGCCTGCTCGGCCCGAACGGCGCCGGCAAGACGACGACCTTGCGCTGCCTGTATACATTGATGCAACCGGACCGCGGCCGGATCCTCGTCGACGGCATCGACGCGGCCGCCGACCCGATCGCGGTGCGCCGCAGCCTCGGCGTGCTGCCCGATGCGCGCGGCCTGTACAAGCGACTGAGCGCGCGCGAAAACATCGCCTACTTCGGCCGCCTGCAGGGCATCGACGACGCCACGATCCGCCAGCGCACCGACGCGGCGATCGCCGCGCTGGAAATGGGCGATTTCGCCGAACGCCATGCCGAAGGCTATTCGCAGGGCCAGCGCGTGAAGACCGCGATCGCGCGCGCGCTGGTCCACGATCCGCGCAACGTGATTCTCGACGAGCCAACCAACGGGCTCGACGTCATGGCCACGCGGGCGATGCGCGAGTTCCTCAAGCGCCTCAAGCGCGAGGGCCGCTGCGTGCTGTTCTCGAGCCACATCATGCAGGAGGTCGCCGCGCTGTGCGACCGCATCATCGTGATCGCGAAGGGCAGGGTCGTCGCGGACGACACGGCCGAAGCGTTGCGCGCGCGCACCGGCGAAGCGAACCTCGAGGACGCGTTCGTCAAGCTGATCGGCACCGAGGAGGGACTGGCCGCATGAAAGCCGCGCTGGTCGTGTTCCTCAAGGAAGTGCGCGAGAACCTGCGCGACCGCCGTACCGTGATCAACACGCTCGTGACCGGACCGTTGTTCGCGCCGCTGATCTTCGTGCTGCTGATCAACACGCTGGTCACGCGCGAATTCGACAAGGCCGAGAAGCCGCTGCCGCTGCCGGTCATCGGCGCGGAAAATGCGCCGAACCTGATCGAAGCGCTCAAACAGCAGCGCGTCGAGATCAAGCCCGGGCCGGACGATCCCGAACGCGCCGTGCGCGAGCAGGACGCCGACGTGGTCCTGCGCATCCCGAAGGATTTTGCCGCGGCGTGGGCCAAGGGCGAGCCGGCGCAGGTCGAGATCATCCACGACGGATCGCAGCGCGACGCGAACAGCGCCGTAGGCCGGCTGCGCGGCCTGCTCGACCACTACGACCAGCGCACCGGCGCGTTGCGCCTGGTCGCGCGCGGCCTGTCGCCGTCGGTCACGAACCCGATCGTCGTCGCCGAACGCGATCAGTCGACCGCGCAGAGCCGCGCCAGCTCGCTGTTCTCGATGCTGCCGTACTTCTTCATCCTCGGCGGCTTCATCGGCGGCATGGCGCTGGCGATCGACACGACCGCCGGCGAACGCGAACGCCAGTCGCTCGAGCCGCTGTTCGCCAACCCGGTGCCGCGCTGGCAGATCCTCAGCGGCAAGCTCGGCGCGACGACGGCGTTCGCGATCACGACGGTCTTGCTGAGCATCATCGCCTTCGCCGCGGTCGGCCAGTTCCTGCCGACCGAAAAAATCGGCATGACCCTGGCGATCGGCCCGCCGTTCGTCGCCTGCACGATCTTCGTCATGCTGCCGCTGGCACTGCTGCTGGCGACACTGCAGACGCTCGTCGCCGCATTCGCCAAGAGCTACCGCGAAGCGCAGACCTACGTCTCGCTGCTGATGTTCGTGCCGGTGATCCCGACCTTGATGCTGTCGATCATGCCGTTCAAGACGCTGGCGTGGATGTACTGCGTTCCTTTGATGTCGCAGCAAATCATCATCACGCGGCTGCTGCGCGGCGACGACGTGCCGACGTCGAGCCTGGCATTGTGTTTCGTCTGCACCGCGGTAGCCGCGCTGCTCGCGTACGCGCTGGCGCTGAAGGTTTATCACAGCGAGCGGCTCGCCATATCGGCGTAGCTGCCTTAGCCCTCCCCTTCAAGGGGAGGGTTGGGTGGGGATGGTGTCCCGTTGTGGCGCTCCCGCGTTTTTAGTTCGTCATTCCGGCGCAAGCAATCCAGCCCACCCTCTACGCCGTCATTCCCGCGCAAGCGGGAATCCATTTTGATCTTCGTTCGGCGAAGCGCACGGCTTCCACTCGCCTGCGGCGAGCGGGTCACTTTCTTTGCTTGTGCAAAGAAAGTAACCAAAGAAACACACCCCCGGTGGCGCGGTCTCCGGGCATCCTGCCCTCCGACTCCGCGAGGGTGCTCCGGGGTTCGCTGAATGTACGTCCCTGTACATGCAGCGAACTGGCGCGCATCGTGCGCGCCACCCTTCGGGCTTTCCTCCGCACCCTCGCCGCGCCACAGGGGGCCCCGTTTGGGCGGCATCCTGCCGCAGAAGCAGAAGCAACAGCTCGCGCTCTTTTCTTCTCGCCAGGTTTCTCAAGAGGCGAGCGATCCCTCAACGCAGTGCATGGATGCACGGATTCGTGCCAAAAAGTGACCGGCTCGCCGCAGGCGAGACGGAGCCCTGCACTTGTAAGAGAACAGAAAGAGCAAAGGCGCTGGATTCCGGCCTTCGCCGGAATGACGAGCTAAAAGGAAAGAACGAGGAGCAAAAAACACCATCCCCAGCCAACCCTCCCGTTGAAGGGGAGGGCTAATTGAAGAGGAGGGCTAAGGCGTGAGCCAGTCGCGCGCCTTCAAGTATTCGCCGAGGCGCGCCTCCGGCGAACCCGCCTCCGGCGCGTACGCATACTCGAAGCGCACGCGCGGCGGCAGCGACATCAGGATCGACTCGGTGCGGCCGCTGGACTGCAGGCCGAATAGCGTGCCGCGGTCGTAGACCAGGTTGAATTCGACGTAGCGGCCGCGCCGGTACAGCTGGAACTCGCGTTCTCTTTCGCCAAAAGGTGTATTTTTTCTTTTATCCACAATGGGTACGTAGGCATCGAGAAATCCGTTCCCGACCGCCTGCATGAAGCGGAACGAATGCTCGAAGCCGCCGGCGCTCAGGTCGTCGAAGAACAGGCCGCCGACGCCGCGCGTCTCGCCGCGGTGCTTCAGGAAGAAATATTCGTCGCACCAGCGCTTGTATCTGGCATAGGTGTCAGTGCCGAACGGCGCGCACAGGTCGCGCGCGACGCGATGCCAGTGGACGACGTCCGCGTCGAACGGATAGAACGGGGTCAGGTCGAAGCCGCCGCCGAACCACCACGCCGGTTCGCCGCCGTCGGTGCGCGCCTCGAAGTAGCGCACGTTCATGTGCGTCGTCGGCACGTACGGATTGCGCGGGTGCAGGACCAGCGACACGCCGAGCGCGGCCCACGCGCGGCCTGCGAGCTCGGGCCGGTGCGCGCTTGCCGACGGCGGCAGGCGTTCGCCTTCGACGCGGGAAAAATTCACGCCGGCCTGCTCGAACACGGCGCCGTCCTTCAGGACACGCGTGCGCCCGCCGCCGCCTTCGGGCCGTTGCCAGGCATCCTGCACGAAGCGGGCTTGGCTGTCGGCAGTTTCCACGGCTGCGCAGATGCGGTCCTGCAACGCCAGCAGATAGCGCTCGACGGCGGTTGCGTTGACGCTCAGCGCGTTGGCGGACATCGGCGAAAACTCCACGAGCCTGATCTGCCGCAATGTTAGCAGCCGCCGCCGCCACGCGCGGTTGCATCGAGCCGCTTGCACGCGCCGCCCTGGTTCCGGTGCATCGCTTCGATATTCGTTTCAAACGCGAAAATGAACGCGGATTTGCCCGGCGCGGTGTTTGCGGCTGCGCGCTCCGCGAACTTATACTGCCGAGCCTTGACTCACCACGCGTCGTTCGTTTGCCCGCCCGCATCCCGCCTCTCGCCATCACTGCCTACACGGCTACCTGCGCTGCCGCGCGCGGGCTCGATGCGCTTTCCGACGCAGTCCGCCAGCGCCGCAGCGGTCTGCGCCGGAACGATCTTGCCGAGCATCCGCTGCCGTGTTTCATTGGCCGCGTGGCCGGACTGGAAGAAACGCAGCTCCCGGCGGCATTCGCGCACCATGACGCGCGCAACAACCGCCTGGCCTGGCTCGGCCTGAACCAGGACGGGTTCCTCGACACGGCGCGCGCGCTGCGCGACCGTTACGGCGCCGATCGCGTCGCCCTGGTGCTCGGCACGTCGACCTCGAGCATCGGCGAGACCGAGGCCGCCTACCGCCACCTCGATGCCGACGGCCGCTTCGCGCCGGAGCAGCGCCGCGCCGTGCACCAGCCGCACTCGCTCGGCCTGTTCGTGCAGGACGTCCTCGGACTCGACGGTCCGTGCCTGAGCATCGCCACGGCCTGCTCGTCGAGCGCGAAAGTCTTCGCCAGCGCCGAACGCCTGCTCCGCGCCGGCATCGTCGATGCGGCGATCGTCGGCGGCGTCGACACGCTGTGCGGCAGCGTGCTGTACGGCTTCAATTCGCTCGCGCTGGTCGCGCCGCAGGCGTGCCGGCCGTTCGATATCGCTCGCTGTGGCCTGTCGCTCGGCGAAGCAGCCGGTTTCGCGATCCTCGAACGCGCCGGCGGCACGAATGCACATGTGGACAAATCCACACCTTGCCTCGTCGGTTATGGCGAGTCGAGCGATGCCCACCACATGTCGGCGCCGCACCCGCAGGGCCTCGGCGCGCAGATCGCGGTCGAGGATGCACTGGCGCGCGCCGGCATCGGGCCGGCCGACGTCGATTACATCAACCTGCACGGAACCGCGACGCCGCAGAACGATGCGGTCGAAGCGGCGTTGATCGCGCGCCTGTTCGCGGCCGGCACCCTGGCCAGTTCGACCAAGGGCTGGAGCGGACACACGCTCGGTGCCGCCGGCATCATCGAAGCGGCGCTGACCCTGCTCGCGCTCGAGCGCGGGCTTGTTCCCGGCACGCTGAACCTGGAAACACCCGATCCGGTCTGCGGCCCGCAGATCATGATCGACAACCGCGAGCGCGCGATCGGCATCGCCCTGAGCAATTCGTTCGGCTTCGGCGGCAACAACTGCTGCCTGGCGTTTGCGCGCGCGCAAGCCGCATGAGCATCGACGTCGTCATCGAAGGCGTCGGCCTGTGGTCGCCGGCGTTGCCCGGCTGGCAGGCAAGCCGGGATATCCTGGCCGGGAAAGCCGAGCCGGTCGCAGCCTCCGGCGCGCGGCCGGCCGCGTCGCTGCTTGCCCCGGGCGAACGGCGGCGCGCGCCGGACAGCGTGCTGCTCGCGCTCGAAGTCGCGCAGCAGGCCGCGCAAATGGCCGCGCGCGAAGGACGCACGTTGCGCGGCGTGTTCGCCAGCGACCATGGCGACCTGGCGATCAACGACTATCTCTGCGCGACGCTGTTGCATGCGCCGGAACAGTTGTCGCCGACCAAGTTCCACAATTCGGTGCACAACGCGGCGGCCGGCTACTGGGCGATTGCGACCGGATCGATGGCGAGCACGACCGCTTTGAGCGCGGGCGACTGCACATTCGCCGCCGGTTTGTTCGAGGCGGCCTTGCTGGCCCGGAGCGAAGACGCGCCGGTGCTGTTCGTCGCCTGCGACCTGCCCGCTGCCGGGCCGCTTGCCGACGTCGTATCCTGTCGCGTGCCGTTCGCTGTCGGGCTGGTGTTGTCGCCGCAACGCGACCGTGGCGGCGCCGCGCTGCGACTCGCGGCGCGAGGCCGCTCGGCGCCGGTGACGACGCTTGCACCGGAACCGGCGCTGCTGCACGCTGTGCACGGCGACAATCCGGTGGCGCGCAGCCTGCCGCTGCTGGCCGCGCTGGCCCGCGGGGAGGGACAGGCGTTTACCCTGCAGGCCGGACCCCGACTGCACCTGCAACTGGAGATTTCACCTTGGTTGAACTGAATGCGAGTCCCTCTCGGCCAGCGGTGGCCCAAGGGGTACTTGGGCGCCGTCCCGGCGCCGCCGCTTCAGCGGGAATCGTCGTGATCCCGGCACTGAACGAGGAGCGCGCGATTCGCGCGGTCGTCCAGGACGCACTGACGCGGTGCGGCCACGTCATCGTCGTCGACGATGGCTCGACCGATGGCACCAGCGCGGCGATCGCCGACTTGCCGGTCGAACGCATTCGCCATGAGCAGCCGCTCGGCAAGGCCAAGGCGCTGCAGGATGGATTCCGGCGCGCGCTCGAGCTCGGCGCCGACGGCGTACTGACGATGGACGGCGATGGCCAGCATGCGGCCGCCGACCTGCCGCGCCTGCTGGCGGCGGCGCGCCAGTATCCCGGCGCCATCGTGATCGGCGCGCGTTTGCGCGGCAAGGATGCGCAGCCCGGCAAGAACCGCTTCGGCAACCAGCAGGCGGACTTCTGGGTTTCCTGGGCCTGCGGCCAGCGCGTGGTCGATTCGCAGAGCGGGCAGCGTTTCTATCCGCGCGCCGTCGTCGAACTGGCGCTGTCGCTGCCGCGCGGCGGCTTCGTGTTCGAGAGCGAAATCCTGATAGAGGCGGCGCAGCGCGGCATCCGCACGGTTTCGGTTCCGATCGAGTCGCGCTACGAAGACGACCGGCGCGCGAGTCACTTCCGCCCGCTGCGCGATGTCGGCCGCATAACCGCGATGATCGCCGGCCGCCTGGTTCGCGGCGGCTTCATGCCGCGCAATTACTGGCGCGCGCGCACGGTGCCGCCGGTCATCGTCGAATCGGACTAAGCGGAAACGGAGTAGATCGAGGCGCGTACCGGACCCGCACAGACCGCGCCGACTGGAAACCTTAATGAAGCTTGGGTGATTATTAGCAACCCATGAATTGCCATCGTTCCCTGGAACCGACCGCTCGCCAGCGCACCGCATCCGGTCCGGCGCGCAGCCGTTCGCTGCGGACGCCCACCGTGCTTGCGCGATTCCTCCCGAGGCAATCTATCCGTCGATTTGGCTTGCGCGTCGGGCCGCGGATGACGGTGTGATGCGGCGCGCCAGCAAGGGGGCCATCGTGCGCCGTGCCGGCGCGCTCGTACTCGTGCTGGGCCTGGCTGCCTGCGCGCCGGCGGTAAAGCTGCCGACGCTGCCCGACAAGGTGCCGGAAAAATGGCGGTCGGCTCCGGCCGCATCCGAGGCCGCGCCCGGGCCGGCGCCGGATCTGCAGACCTGGTGGCGGGCGTTCAACGACCCGACACTCGATCGCCTGATCGAGCGCGCGCTCGCAGAGAATCTCACCGTGGCGCAAGCGCATCTGCGCCTGCGCGGCGCGCGCGCGATGCAGCACCAGGCGTCGACGAAGTTCGAACCCCACCTGAGCTTCCACACGTTTGCCGAACCCGATCCGAACGGCTCCACCAGCTATTTCGAAATCGGCTTCGATGCGCTATGGGAATTCGGCTTCTTCGGCCGCGGGCTGGCCAACGAGCGCGTTGCGGCAGCTGACGCGATGACCGCCGAAGCCGACGTCGTCGCCGCGCGCGTGTCGATCATCGCCGAGGTCGCGCGCAGTTACAGCGACCTGCGCGCCGCGCAGGCGCGCGCGGCCATTCTCGAAGAAGTCGTCGCGGCACGCCAGGAAAAAACCCGGCTGGCCGAAACGCTGTCGAGCCTGCGCCTCGGCACGCAGGCCGAGGTCGATCGCGCGCAAGCCGAAGTCGCCCAGGCAATCGCCGACGCGAGCGAGCCGCAGCCGGCGATCGTGCAGGCACAGGAAGCGCTGTCGGTTCTGCTGGCCGAAGACACGCCGGATGCCGACATCACGGCGGCAGGTCCACCGCTGCAACTGCCGCCACTCGCGGTCGCCCAGACCCCGGCCGATCTGCTGCGAACCCGGCCGGAGATCCGCCGCGCCGAACTCAACGTGCTGCGCGCCGCCGGCGAACTCGGGCTGGCGCGCGCCGACCTGTATCCGAAGCTGGCGCTCGGCGGCTCGCTGACCTCGTCGACGCGCATGGTCGGCGACATCGACCATCCGAACAAGGCGATTCCTGCGATCGGTCCGGTGATCGACTTCCCGCTGTTCGACTGGGGCGCGCGCCACGATGTCTTCGATGCGCGCTCCGCCGCCTTGTCGGCGGCCGTGCTGGCGTACCGGCAGAGCGTGCTCGAAGGCGTCGGCGAAGCGGAGTCCGCGCTGGCGCAACTCGATCGGCAGCAGCAGCGCACGCGCGCCAGCAGCAGCAGCGTGGCCGCATTCGAGCATGCCGCCGGTTCGGCACGCCGGCTGCGCGAGTTCGGACTGGCCGACGGCAACGACATGGCCGCGGCCGGCCTTGCGGCGGCGCAGGCGCGGCTCGAACACACGCAAGCCACGCACGACCTGAATCTCGCCTTCATCGCGCTGTACAAATCGTTCGGCGGCGCGCTGCCGCCGCTGCAGGCGCAAGCACCCTGATGGTCGCGCTGGCGCGCAAGACATTGCTGTACGAATGGCGCAAGTTCCTGCCGGCGGCGCTCGCCGTCGCGTTCTCCGGTTGCCTGTTGCTGATGCAGGCGGCGTTGATGTTCGGCATCTTCGACAGCGCCAGCGTGTACATCAAGAAGTCCGCCGCCGATCTGTGGGTCGGATATCCGGGCACGCAAACGGTCGAACTCGGCCGGCCGATCCCGCGCGACACCGAAATGGCGCTGCGCATGGATGCCGACATCACGCGGGTCGAGCCGTTTCAGTGGCTCGACGG
>DATIEJ010000139.1:0-5871 GCA_035455825.1 Rhodanobacteraceae bacterium
GGACTGCGTGAGCGCACACGGCAACGACAGAGACACGCGCGCTGATGACGCCGGCGCCGATACTTTCGCCGACTTCCGGCGCCGGCGCGGGCGTTGCGTCAGGAGCGCAACCACGGACAGCGCGCAACTGATAGACGTCCACGCCCATCGCTGCGAGCACCTGCAGGCGACGGCTTTCATCCAGCATGCGCTTCACCCTCGAGCGCGACGAGGTCACGATAGAACGCCGTGAAGATCTGGTCGACGGCACTGCCGAACGCCTTGACTGTCGCATCGAGCGACGTGTCGGCTGCCTGCAGTTCGGCATGATAGCCCTGTTCGATCAGCGGTTCGCCGGAGTCCTGTTCCACGCGCATTTCCACGGCAACCGACACGGTGACGGTCCCGTTGTTGCTGTTGCGCTCGTAGCGCCGGATCGTGCCGTGAATGCGCAGCGCCTGGGTGCTCGCCGGCAGGCGATCCGTGACGAGCCCGGAAATCCCCGACTCGCGCAGCATGACGACCAGGCGCGTCTGCAGAGCATGACTCGGCGGATCGCTCCACAATTGATAGTGATACGTGCGCAGCGCGTTGCCATCGGCGGCCACGGCGTAGATCAGCGACTGCTCGGCGTACACGCCTTCGGCCCCGAACACTTCGACTTCGATCGGCAGCAGCGACAGCGGTTTGTCGGCATGCGGCAAGGCCGCCGGCGTGGGCAGGCGGAAGTACGTGACGTCGGGCACCGGCGGCGGCGAACAGCCGGCGAGCGTCAGCATGAACACGGCGAGCACGGCAACGAGTTTCATCGATCCGAACCTCTTTGATGCGAGCTCATTGATGCGGGCGTCATTGGTCCGGCCCCTCCAGCTTGTCGGCCTTCGGCGCGAGCAGCAGGCTGTTCGGATGCTTGCGGATTTCGTGGCTGAATTCGTCGAAATTGCGGCTGGCAACGGCCAGGTGCTGCGTGATCGAATCGATGCGGCCGGACAGCGCCGCGAGCGTTGCGCGCAGGTCGCTGACCGCGTCGCGCACGCCGGGCCGGTTTTCGCGCACGATGCTGTCGACCTGCTCGAGCACGTCCTTGAGCTGGTCCTGTGTCGCACGCAGGTCATGGCTCAAGTCGCGCACGTTGACCAGGATCGCCGACACGGCGGCGCGATTCTCCGGCTTGAGCACGTCGTCGAGTGAATCGGACGCCGAGTTCAGCCGATGCAGCAGCTGCTTGGACTGTTCGACGAGTTCCGGCGTGTTCTTGTCGATCACGCTGGCGATCGAATCGACGTGCTGCGACAGGTTCTTGATCAGCGGCGCGATCTGGTCGCGCGTCAGCTCGGTCAGCTGCGAAGCCAGTTCGTTGACGGCCGAGAAGATGTCCACGAGTTCGGTGCCCTTGAGCTCGCTGCCCGGCGGCGCGGCTTCCTTGCTGCTGCCTTCGGTGATGCCGATGGCGACATCGGCGAGCAGGCCGGTGGCAGTCAGGCGCGCGAGGCTGTCTTTCGGAATCGGCCAGTCGCGGCGCACGTCGAGTTCGACCTTGTAACGGATCGCTCGTTCACCGCCGTTCGCGACATTGTGCTCCGGCTCGATCGCGCCGACCTGGCCGATGCGGTAGCCCTCGTAAAACACCGGCGCGCCGTAACGCAGCCCGGTGACATTGTGATAGTGCGTGTAGTAGCTCGTACTGACGCCGCTGCGTCCGGTAATCAGGGCGAGCGCGACGATCAGCAGCACGAATGCCACCGCGACGACGCTGCCGACGAGCACGTAATTCACGCTGTCACGTTTCACCAACTAACCCCTGCTCTGTGTGCATCACGAGATCAAAAGCCATGAACTCTCGCCCGTCATTCCGGCGGCTCTCAACAGCGGAGCTGGTCAAGCCGGAATCCAGTGTCTTTCCATGCGCCACAAAGGCGCTGGATCCCGGCCTTCGCCGGGATGACAGATTGTTTCATTCATAGCCCCCCATCCGCACGCTGACCATCGACAATCCAATCCTACCTGCAAATTCACTCTTTCTAGCCCTTTCCTCGATCCTCGCCCTACGCCGCCTGCTCCTCGGTCAACCGCCGCAGGTACGCATCCGCGTCGACCTGGATCTCGCGAGGACGCCGGTTCAGCAAATCCTGGATGCGCTCGTTGTCGGCGTGCCGCACGGCATCCACCGTCCCCGTCATCAACACATCGCCCTGGTCCAGCACGGTAATGGTATCTGCAATCTTGAACGCGCTCTCGAGCTCGTGCGTCACGACGACGATCGTCATGCGCAGCGCATCGCGCAGGCGCAGGATCAGTTCGTCGAGCTCGGCCGACACAACCGGATCCAGGCCAGCGGACGGCTCGTCGAAGAACAGCAGTTTCGGATCCATGACGATCGCGCGGGCCAGTGCCGCGCGCTTGATCATGCCGCCGGAAAGCTGGCTCGGCATCAAGTCCTGGAAACCGCCGAGGTTGACGACCTCGAGCTTGATGCGGCTCATGATGCGGATCGTGTTTTCGTCCAGCTTCGTGTGCTCGCGCAACGGCAATGCGACGTTGTCGCCGACGCTCATCGAAGTCAGCAGCGCCCCGCCCTGGAACGACACGCCGATCTGCCGGCGCACCGCGAGCATCTCGCGCTCGCTGGCGTTGCCGATATCGACGCCGAGCAGCCTGACCGTACCGCTGCGCGGCTTGTGCAGGCCGAGCAGGTGGCGCAAAAGTGTACTTTTCCCGGACCCGGACCCGCCCATGATCACGCGGATCTCGCCGGCGTTCACATTGAAGTCGACGCCCTGCAGGATGCGGCGGCGGCCGTACCAGGCTTCCAGCTTGGAGACTTCGATGAGCGGAGTGGCGACGTTCACGTTGCGGTCCCGTTAATGCAAGAGGGCTGAGGGCTGAGGGCTGAGGGCTGAGGGCTGAAAAGACGGCCCGCTGCTTCGAATAGTCGTTGCTACAGTGATGTCGCGCATGGTCAATTTGAACGCCGCTGGTTTTCCGGTGTATCCCGCTTTTCAGCCCTCAGCCCTTAGCCCTATCTATTCAGGAAAAACGAAAAGATCATGTCGACCACGATGATGTACGAAATCGACAGCACCACTGCGCGCGTCGTCGCGCGGCCCACGCCCTCGGCGCCGCCGGTGACGGAGAAACCGGTGCTGATGCCGATCAGGCAGATCAGCACGGCGAACACGAAAGCCTTGGAGACGCCTTGCCAGACGTCACCGGGGCTCAGCAGCGACAGCGTCTGCATGATGTAGGCGGCCGGCGTGACGTTCAGCGCCGGCGACGCATACAACGCGGCGCCGCTGATGGCCACGACGTCGGCGAGGATCGTCAGGACCGGCAACATCACCAGCATCGCGATCAATGCCGGCGCGGCGAGGTAGCGCACCGGGTCGATGCCGATCGTGGCGAGCGCGTCGACTTCCTGCGATACGGTCATCGAGCCGATGCGCGCGGCCAGCGACGAACCCGAGCGGCCGGCCACGAGGATCGCCGTGATCAATGCGCCGAACTCGCGCGTGACCGACTTGGCCACGGCAACGACGACCTGCGATTGCGCGCCGAACTCGCTCAGCGCGGCAATGAACTGGATGCCGAGCATGATGCCGATCGTCATCGCCAGCAGTACGACGATCGGCAACGCATCGACGCCGATCTGGCGCATCTGCTCGGCAACGGCGCGCAAGCGCAGCGGCTGGCCGCGGCGCCAGCCGATCGCGGCAAAGTACAGACTCTCGACGAACAGCATGGCCGCATGGCCGATGCCGGCCAGCGTATGCGCTGTCGCGCGGCCGAGGTTTTCCAAAGGGCGCGTAATCGCGTTCATTTTGTGGACAAGATCAAGAGACTCACCACGAAGGCACGAAGATCACGAAGAAAAGCGATTCGAGTTCCCGGCTTCGCGAGTCCTCGACGTCTTCGAGTTTCTGCAATCCAACAGCACCGGGCATGGCGCAGACATCGCTGCGCAGTTGCCGCCCGGACATAGTGTGCCAATTCATTCTGCTTCGCTCTTCTTCGTGTCCTTCGTGCCTTCGTGGTGAATCTTTTCTGCTCGCGGCCTTAGCCCGCGCGTGCCGCATCGAGATCGGGAAAAATCGGGAACACCCGGTCCAGCCGCGCGAGCTGCAGCACCGCCATGACCGCCTTGCTGACGCCGACGAGCCCGAACTGCTGGCCCTTGCTGCGCGCGTTCTGCAGCCCCTCGACCAGCGCGGCGATGCCGGATGAATCGATGTAGCTGACTTCCGACATCTCGACGCCGACCTTGCCGGTCGCGCCGAGCGCCGTCAGGATCGCCTTTCGCACCTGCTGCGACCAGGACAGGTCGACTTCGCCGCGAAGCCGGACGACGACGTAGTCGCCGACCGTTTCGCTGACACATTCATTGTTCACGTGTTCGTCTCCAGATCCCCACCGCTGTGCAGGCGCTTGCGCATGCGCAGAACGTTCCCCTTGCCGTCCGTCCCGGGCTCGAGTTGCCAGTCGTCCATCAGTGCGCGGATGAATGGAACGCCCAGGCCGCCCGGGCGGCAATCACCGAGGTCGCGCGTCGTGATCTTGCGCGGATCGACGGCCGGCGCTTCGTCGCGCAGTTCGAATGCAAGCATATCGCGCTCGCGCGTCAGGCGCAGCGTGATCTTGTCGTCGCAGTTGCCGCAATAGGCGTGGCGGATGATGTTCGTGCAGGCCTCGTCGACGGCAAGCACGAGGCGGTCGCGCAGTTCAGGTCCGACACCCTGCGCATCGAGCGCTTCGCGCAATCGCGCACGGACGACGCGCAACTGCTCCGCACGCGCCGGAAATGGCAGGTCGAGCAGGATCTGCGCGGCCGCGCCGCGTGGTTCCTGCAGCAGCAGCACGGTCGTGTCGTCGGCCAGCTGCATGCGCT
Organism: Rhodanobacteraceae bacterium; assembly: GCA_035455825.1. Lineage (GTDB taxonomy): Bacteria > Pseudomonadota > Gammaproteobacteria > Xanthomonadales > Rhodanobacteraceae > Rudaea. Next base: position 4,862 of record DATIEJ010000139.1, read on the forward strand.
TCAGGTCGCCGATCAGCGCGCGCAGCCGCGGCTCCGGCGCCAGCCCGGTGTGCCGGGCGATCATGTCGCGCAGGCCTTCGTTGCCGATGCGCTGCTGGCCGGCCTCGCGCGCGTCGATCGCGCCATCCGAGAAGAAGTACAGCGCATCGTCGCCGAGCATGATCCGGCGCTCGCTGTATTCGATATTCGGCAGGATGCCGAGCGGCGGCCCATCGGCAATGAAGCTGTCGAAACCTTTCGCATTCTGCAGCAGGGCCGGTGGAAATCCGGCACTGGCAAACACGACGCTGCCATCGTTGCGATCGTATTGGCCGACCAGCGCGCAGACGAAGCGGCCCTCGTTGAGCGTCTGGCAGCTCTCGTTGTTGGCGCGCGCGAGCCACTGCGCCGGTGCCAACCCGTCCTTGCCGCACCAGCGCAGCAGGCTGGCGACGCGCACCATCAGGAACGCGGCGTCCAGGCCCTTGCCGGAGATATCGCCGATCACGAACGCGATGCGGCCGCCCGGCAGGTCGAAGTAGTCGTAGAAGTCGCCGGAAATCTCGTGCGCCGGCAGGTTGATGCCGATCAGCGGGAACTTGCCGCGGCGCCGTTTCGGCAGCAGCATCTTCTGCATGCGCCGCGCGAGGTCGAGCTCGCGCCGGATGCGCTGCTGCTCGACCAGGCCGTCGACGAGGCGCGCGTTGTTGATCGCGAGCGCAGCCGGCGCCGCGACCGTCTCCAGCAGCACGGCGTCCTCGATCTCGAACAGGCCGCCGCCGCGGCGGTTGATGACTTCGATCGCACCGATCGGCCCTTCGCCGGTCGTCAACGGGACGCAGATGATCGAACGCGTGATGAAGCCGGTCTCGGCATCGACGCGCACGTTGACTCTCGCGTCGGTCTGCGCATCACGGACGATCTGCGTGGTGTTCTGCGCAACCGCGCGGCCGATGATGCCCTGCCCGACCTCGAGCTTGAGTCCGACGATGTCGACCGGGCCGACGCACAGGCGGCACTCGATCAGGCCG
>DATIEJ010000140.1:0-7066 GCA_035455825.1 Rhodanobacteraceae bacterium
ACGATGCGTTCGGCGCAGGCGCCGCCGGCCGGCGCCTGCGCGTCACGCCAGTAGCTGACGCCGCGCGACGTCATCTCGGAGTAGTAACGGCCCGGATCGACCTTCGCGTCGAAACGCCAGCGCTCCACGCCTGTCGTCGCGTCGATCGCGAACGCCTTGCCCGTTGCCGTGGCGAAGTACAGCGTGTCGCCGATCAGCAGCGGCGTCGCCTCGAATGTCAGCGCGTCGGCCGCGCGAATGAATCCCTTACCCAGCTCGCCGGTGCGAAAACTCCAGGCCAGTTCGAGCCTGGCGACATTCTGCGGCGTGATCCGGGTTGCGGACGCGTGCCGCTGTCCGCGGCCGTCGCCGCCGTAGGCGCTCCAGTCCGGATCGGCTCCGATCGCGGTCGATGCAACGAAAAGAAGTGCCGGGGCGAAAAGCGCACGCATGTCCATTCTTCCAAAGCTCCGGCACAGCAAGGCTTCGCCAGTTCGCACGGCAGTCACTGGCACAGGAAAGAGAAAATCAGTCTTCGATATCCGGCTCGAAAAACGACCAGCGGATCTCGGGAAACTGCGCCTTCATCGCGGCCTCGACGCGGTTGATCGCCTCGACCTGTTCGCGACCCGACAGGTCGCCGCGCATTTTCGCCTTCGTGGCGACCATGATGTCGGGGCCGAGCTGCAGCGTGATCTGGTTGAATACCTGTTCGACTTCGGGTTGCGAGCGCACGAAATCGGCAATCGCTTCGCGCACGCCGGCCTCCGCGCTCTTGCCGACCAGCAGCTTGGAAACCTGCCGTGCCAGGAACACGGCAATCAGGCCGAGCAACGCACCGATGGCGATCGAGCCCATCGCGTCGTACACCGGATTGCCGGTCAGCATCGTCGCAACCACGGCGGCCAGCGCGATCGCCAATCCAACCAGAGCGGCGAGGTCTTCGCCGAACACGACGATCAATTCGCTTTGCCGGCTCGTGCGCACCCAGCGCCACAGGTTCGTCTCGCCGCGGGCCTTGTTGACCTCGCGCATGCAGCCCCACATCGAAAACGCCTCGGCGATGAGGCCGAAAACCAGTACACCCACGGCGATCCACGGCGAACGCAGCGGCTCGGGATGATCGAGCTTGTGCATGCCCTCGTAGAAGGAAAACGTGCCGCCGACGCTGAACAGCAGCAGGGCGACGAGAAACGACCAGAAGTAAATCGCCTTGCCGAATCCGAGCGGATGCTCGGCCGAGGGCGCACGCTTCGCGTTGCGCATGCCGATCAGCAACAGGCCCTGGTTCGCGCAGTCGGCAAGCGAGTGAACGGCTTCGGCCATCATCGCACCCGAACCGGTCATCAGCGCCGCGACGAGCTTCGACACGAAGATCGCGAAGTTTGCGCCAAGCGCGTAGAAAATCGTCTTCAGTGAGTCAGACTTGCCGGACATCCGTGATCAGCCTCGAAAAATACCGTGCGCGAATAAGCGTTTGCGCTTCGCAGGGGCGCAGGAAGCCTGAGTGCACATGCCACTCCTGAACAGCTCCGACGGCCCCCAGAGCCCGAGTCGTACCGGCGCAGCAGTCCTGCCAGTACGCTGTCAGCAGAGGAGTTTATCATCGCCTTCGCCCTGCGCTCATCACCCATTCGTTGGGATACCCCGGAGAACCGCCATGGCCATGATCCAGATCAGGAAATCCACGCCGGTATTGATTGTCGACGCGATCGAACCGAGCCTGCCGTTCTGGCAGGAGCGGCTCGGACTGGAACGGCCGGTCGAGGTCCCGGACGGCGATCGTCTCGGCTTCGTGATCTTGACGAATGGTGCGATCGAAATCATGTATCAGACCAGCGCGTTGCTGGCCAAGGATTCCGCGGCGTACGGCGTTGCATTCGCCAACGACAAGACATTGCTATTCGTCGAGGTAGACGATATCGATGCGGTCGCCTCGGTCCTGGAGGGATTCGAAATCGTCATGCCGCGGCGCGAAACCTTTTACGGTTCGACCGAGATGGGCTATCGCGAACCCGGCGGGCATTTCGTCACATTCGCGCAGATGAAGCGCTGAGCGCGCTTGTTTCGTGGGATTTGGCATATCTGCAGTTGCACGCCTCTCCCATTGTGGGAGAGGTCGGCGTGCGCAGCACGCCGGGAGAGGGAGATGGCGTCGAAGACGCCGCTGGCTTCGTTTTCACCCTCTCCCCAACCCCTGCCCCATCAAGGGGGAGGGGCTTGAAGAGTGCGGCTAAGATTCGAGCTATTGCTTTATCTCGCTCCGAACTTTGCTTGCAGCTTCTTCGACAGACCCGCGCGCACGAGTTCGTACGAGCGGCGCACGAACGCTTCGGTCTCGGCGCGCGAGAAGCGCTCCGGCTCGACAATCGATACCCAGAATGCGCGCGCCATATACGGCGCCGGGATCATGCCCGGCTGGTCGGTCAGTTCAAGAAAGCGGTCGTTGTCGACCTTGAACGAAAGGCGCCCGGTGTGCGGACCGCGCAAACCCACGACCGCGAACATCTTCGCCGCAACGGTGAAGACCAGGTCGTCTTCCCATTTGACGCTGCTGGCGACGCCAGGCCATTCCTTGCAGAGAGTCTCGAGTTCTTCAGGAGTCATCGCGTTCGACAGCTATCGCCGGCAATGGCACATTAGGACTTGACTGGCCCTGAACGAGCGGCACCGCTAGGTGGCCTGCTCTAACGGCGCCGGGCAAGGTTGCAACCATGGACACTCTAGCAAATACGCGCCGCCGCAAGGAAAAGCTCTACCTGGGCTATGCCGGGCGGCGAGCCTCTTCCAGCAACGTGGCGCCAGCCGCACCGCCGCCGGGAGGCGAAATCTTCACCACGCACGACGGCGTGCGCCTGGTCCTGCGTGACATTCATCCGGATGACTTCGAGGCACTGCAGCGGGGCTTTGCCGGCCTGACCGCCCTGGAAGTGCGTTATCGCTTCTTGCATCCGATCACGGAACTGCCAGAGGCCCTGGCGCGCCGGCTGTGTGATATCGATCGCGACCATGCGGTCGCGCTCGTGCTGATCGACCCAGATGGAGCGAAAGCACCGGAGATCCACGCCGTCGCGCGCGCCTTCATCGACCCGGTGACGCTCAGCGCGGAGTTCGCTCTCGTCGTGCAGCACCAGCTTGCCGGCCACGGTGTCGGCACGCTGCTCATGCGGCGTTTGATGGAGGCCTGTCGCGCGCTCGGAGCCACCGAGTTGTGGGGCGACGTGCTCGCGGAGAACGGGGCGATGCTCGAACTCTGCGAGCACCTGGGATTCAGCCGTTACCCGGCCTTCGACGACCCCGGCGTGATACGGGTGATCAAGACGCTTTGAGCCGGTGCCAGCGCTGCTGAGCGCTATTCGCGCGCCACGCTGCCGATATGCGGCGGCGCTGCGGAAACCGCCGAGCCAGCAGGACTCCTTCGCCGCCGCAGGCGCCGTTGCAAACCGTCGAAATACAGATAGATCACCGGCGTCAGGTACAGCGTCAGCACCTGCGACGTCAGCAGCCCGCCAACTACGGCCAGGCCGAGCGGCCGGCGCGATTCGGCGCCGGCGCCGAGACCCAGCGCGATCGGCAGCGTGCCGAACAGCGCCGCGAAGCTCGTCATCATGATCGGCCGGAAGCGCACGAGGCAGGCTTCGAAGATCGATTCCTCGGCCGATTTGCCGCCGCGTTCGGCCTCGACCGCGAAGTCGATCATCATGATCGCGTTCTTCTTGACGATGCCGATCAGCATGATCAGGCCGACCGCCGAGTACAGGTTGAGATCGATTCCAAAAAGCATCAATGTCAACAATGCGCCAAATGCCGCAGTCGGCAGGCCCGACAGGATCGTCAGCGGATGGATGAAGCTCTCGTACAGGATGCCGAGCACGAGGTAGATCACGAAGATCGCCAGCGCCAGCAGCATGCCCATGCCGGCGATCGACGACTGGAACGCCTGCGCCGTGCCCTGGAACTGTCCGGTGATCGTGTCGGGCATCTTGAGCTTCGCCACGGTCTTGTCGATGCGTTCGACCGCCTGGCTCAGTGAAACCCCCGGCGCGAGGTTGAACGACAACGTGACCGAGGGCACCTGGCCGAGATGGCTGATCGTGGCCGGCCCCACCGATTTCTCGAAATGCGCGACCGCCGACAGCGGCACCTGCTGGCCGTTCGTCGAGCGGATGTAGATCTGGCCGAGCACGTTCGGGTCGTTCTGCCGCTTCGGATCCACCTGCATCAGCACCCAGTACTGATCGATCGAGGTATAGATCGTCGACACCTGCTGCGGCCCGAACGCCGTGTACAGCGCGCCCTCGACCTGCGCCGCGGTCACGCCGACGGCCGAGGCCGCATCGCGGTCGATCTTGACGTCCATTTCCGGCTGGGCGATCAGCAGGTCGCTGGTTACATCCTGGAATCCTTCGAGTTTGGAAACGGCATCGACGAGCTTCGGCACGAACGCGAACAGCTCCTTCGTGTCGGTGTCCTGCAGGGCATACTGGAATTCGGTCTTGGTCAGGTGCGCGCCGATGCGGATGATCGGGACGTTCTGCAGGTAGACCTTGAAGCCCGGAATGCCCTGGAGCTTCGGGCGCAATTCCTGGATGACCTGCTCCGGCGACCCGCGCTCGCTGCGCGGCTTGAGCGTGACGATCATGCGGCCGAGGTTCAGAGTCGCGCTGCTGCCCGACACGCCCATGAACGCCATGACGCCGGCAACATTGGGATCTTCGCGGATGATCTTTGCAGCCTCGCTGTGCTTGCGCGCCATCTCGTCGAATCCGACATCCTGGTCGGCCTCGTCGAACACGAACAGCTGGCCGGTGTCGTCGCTCGGCAGGAAGCCTTTCGGAACGACGACGAACAAGACCACCGTCGCGACCAGGATCAGGCCGAACGCGAGCAGCACGATGCGGCGGTGATTGAGGCACAGCTGCAACGTGCGCCGGTAGAAATCCTGCATGCCGTCGAACACATGCTCGAAGAACTGGTACATGCGCCCGTGCCGCTCGCCCTTGTGCGACTTCAGCATGCGGCTGCACAGCATCGGCGTAAGGCTCAGGCTGACGAAGCCCGAAACCAGCACGGCGCTGACGATCGTGACCGCGAATTCATGCAGCAGGCGGCCGATGATGCCGCCCATGAACAGCAGCGGGATGAACACGGCAGCCAGCGACAGCGTCATCGACACGATCGTGAAACCGATCTCGCGCGCGCCGTCGAACGTGGCCTGCATCGCGCTCTTGCCCATCTCGAGGTGGCGCGAGATGTTCTCGAGCATCACGATCGCATCGTCGACGACGAAGCCGACGCACAAGGTCAACGCCATCAGCGACAGGTTGTCGAGGCTGTAGCCGAACGGATACATGATCGCGAACGTGCCGACGATCGACATCGGCAGCGCCAGCGACGGAATGACCGTCGCCGACAGATTGCGCAGGAACAGGAAGATCACGAGCACGACGAGGATCAGCGCGAGGAACAGGCTGAACTGCACGTCGTTGACCGAGGCACGGATGCTCTCGGTGCGATCGTAGAACACCTTCAGATCGACGCCGGCCGGCAACTGTTTCTCGAATCCGGGCAGCACGGCGCGGATGCGCTGCACAACCGCGATCGTGTTGACGCCGGGCTGCTTCTGGATCGCCAGCAGCAGTCCGCGCGTGCCGTTGACCCAGGCCGCGAGCTTGTCGTTCTGCACGCCGTCGTAGACGTGTCCGATATCGCGCAAGCGCACCGGTGCGCCGTTCTGGTAGCTGACGATCAGGTTCTCGAACGGCTTGGCGGCCTCGAACTGGCCGTTGACCATGACGTTGTAGGTGCGGTTGCCGCCGTACAGCGTGCCGGTCGGCAAGTCGACATTGCCGTCGCTGACCGCCGTGAGCACCTGGTCGATGCCGAGGCCGCGCGCCGCCATCGCGCCGGGATCCAGATCGATGCGCACGGCGTATTTCGCCGATCCGTAAACGTTCACGAGGGCGACGCCGTCGATCATCGACAGGCGCTGCGCCAGCAGCGATTCGCCGTATTCGTCGACCTTCGACAGCGGCAGCGTCTTCGAACTCATGCCGACGAAGAAGATCGGCGCGTCGGCCGGATTGACCTTGCGGAATGTCGGCGGCGTCGTCATCGTCGGCGGCAGCTGCTTGAGCGCGGCCGAGATTGCCGACTGCACGTCGAGCGCGGCGGCGTCGATATTGCGCTCGAGCGTGAACTGCAGCGTGATCTGGCTCTGGCCGATGCCGTTCAGCGAGGTCATCGAGTCGATCGCCGGGATCGTCGAGAACTGCTTTTCGAGCGGCGTGGCGACGGCCGATGCCATCGTCTCGGGCGAGGCGCCGGGCAGGTTCGCCGTGACCTGGATCGTCGGAAAGTCGACGTTCGGCAAGTCCGACACCGGCAGCTGCCGATAGGCGGCGATACCGAACACGAGGATGCCGATCATGACCAGCGTCGTCATGACGGGGCGACGGACGAAGATTTCGGAAACGGATGTCATCGCCGACCGTCCCTACCTCGCCGCGGTCTGCTCGACCGGCTTGACCTTGGTGCCATCGACGAGACGCGACTGGCCGTCGGTGACGACGTTCTCGCCGACGTTCAGGCCTTTTTCGATGACCGCCTCGCTGGCGACGGTGCGCGCGACGCTGACCGCGCGCTGCTCCGCGCTATTGTCGGCCTTGATGACGAAAACATAGTTGCCGTTGGGCCCGGCCTTGACCGCGGCATCCGGGACGACGATTGCGTCCGCCTCGTTGCCGATCACCAGGGTGATATTGACGAACTGACCCGGCCACAGGTGCTGGTCGGCGTTGGCGAAAGCAGCGCGCAACTTGACCGTATTCGTCGCCGGGTCGACTGCATTGTCCACAAATGCCAGTTGTCCACTTTTTTCGCTGGCGGCGCCATCGGCGGCGGCGCGCACGTCAAGCACCGCTTCTGCCTGCGCCGTGCGCACGCGATCGACGAGACGGCCGGGAACCGCGAAATTGACGAAGATCGGCGAGATCTGGTTGATGACGATCAGCGCATTGACATCGTTTGCCTTGACCAGGTTGCCGGCCTGCACGAGGATGCGCCCGGCGCGGCCGCTGATCGGCGC
>DATIEJ010000141.1:0-8493 GCA_035455825.1 Rhodanobacteraceae bacterium
CGACGCCGCGACATAGCCTGCCACATCGATGCCGCCGTTGAGCGGCGATTCGCGCAGAATCCGGCCCTTGCCGCTGCCGGCCAGCGCGTCCTTGTAGTTGACCGACGAGTACGCGACCTTGACGACGACCTCGCCCGGCGAGAGATCATCGACCTGCATCTCCTCGATCCCGGCGCGATGCTTGTCGCGGTCGGCGTGGATGCGGAAGGCTGGGAATGCTGGGTTCATGGCGACGCGCCGGCTGCTTCGAGATCACTCATTGTCAAATCCCTCGGTAAAAACGTCGTCGAGTTGGCCAAAAGCCTCGACTCGGCCGATGTTGGTCGCTGGAGAGTTGGACCTCGAAGGGCTCGATGCCGCGAATCCCGCTCCGATCATTGCGATGTGAGTCCCGAACGTGTCGCCCGGTTGCGCATCAGCGGAACGCAGCTGATCGCTGATCGTCCAGTTGCCCTCGAGCTTGCGCAGCACGTAGACCGATCCGGTTTCGGAGGCGGCAAAGTCGCCGTAAGTGCCGACTCCGGCGTACAGCACGTGTTTGCTGAAGCGCATGTCCGTAATGAAGCCTTCGTTTTCGCCGTCCTGAGGGACGGTGATCTGTGCGACCTGGTTCCACGCGTCCGGAGTTTCCGCCGCACGTTCGAATACGTAGGCGTCGGTGAAATTGCCGATCGCAAGCACTGTCCCGTCGCGCGTACAGGCCAGCGAGTTTCCAAAATAATTGGTCGCGTCCGCGTCTGTGGCAATTACCTTCGCGCGCTGCAGGAACGACCCGCCGGGATCCGGTGAAAAAACATAGGCGGCCCCGCCGGTCGAGCCAGGTCCATACTGACCCGTGGGGCCACCGATGACGAGCTTGCCGTTGCACCACTTCACCGTGATTCCGAAGCCGAATCCCGGATCGTCGCCGTCGGCCACCAGCGTCTGCGCCAGTTGCCATTGCTCGCTGTCCGCATGGTATCGGTAGACGTAAACGTGGCCGCTCTGGTAGGCCGAATATCCCTGACCAGCGCCTACGGCAAGCAGGTCGCCTTCCAGTGAAACAGCAGTGCCCCACCAATAATCATCGTTGCCGGGGTGCTGCAGGCGTTGTTCGAAGGCGATCGTGTTGTCACTGCGATTCCAACGGTACAGATAGACCGCACCGTCTTGCCCGGTTGCTCCCGTCTCGATCTGGAATCCATAAGTCGAAAGCGCGGCAATCCGGTCGCCACTGACCGAAACAGCGAAGCCGAATCCGTCCTGAGCGCCAACGTACGGCGGCACGACCTTTGCGAGCTTCGTCAGGCGATTGGGGTTCGCGTAATCGACACGGTAGATGCTCAGCGATCCCGTGTTGAGGCCATGTTCATCGTCGTCCAGCGGCGCTCCGACGGCGAGCAGCGGCCCATCGGCATCGAGGGCCGAACCGAATTGATCGCGATCTGCGGAGTCGCCAAGATCGACCCGGCGCGTCAGGTCGATTTGGCTTCCTGCGGCATATTCGTAGATGGAACCGGAGCCCCCGGCGCCGCTGCTGGAGTCAGATGCGGCGCCGACGAGCAGCGTGCTGGAGAACGGTATCGCGACGTTCCTCCCGAAGTCCACGCCGCCTGGAATCGGCGCGCCAACCTTGTATTCGTCCCAGCCGAAGTACGAAGGACGGAACAGGTAGGCCTTTTCGATTGAAGTGCCGGCGAGGATGTCGGTTCCGTCCGTGGCAAGCGTGAGGCTGAAGCCATCTTCGAACGAAGAGTCGGAAGGCAGCAGGGTCCCAGCGCCACTCCAGACACCGGTTCCGGCGTCCTTGCGGTAGACACAGGCACGGCCACGCAACTGGTTGTCGGAATAGTTGCCGCGCGCGCCGACGACAAGCAGGTCGTGGCGTCGCGCCAATGACCAGCCGAACAGCGACCCCCCTGTTGACAGCGGACTGGCTATCGTATCGGTTCGTTGCCAGGTGTCGCCCGACAGGCGAAATAGTACAACCGCGCCAAGATTTGCCGGTTCCTCGAAAGTCGTATCGCCGGGAGCCCCGACAATGAGTTCATCGCCTTCGATCACGAGTGATTTTCCGAAACGGCTCGGATCGGACGGCAATGCGGTCAGGGTCTGCGTCAGAGTCCACGCCGTGCCGTCCGCGTTGGCGTGATACAGCAGCACATTGGCATCGGAAGCGTTCCCGATGGCGGCCCAGGCACCATCGATCGAGACGGCTGTGCCGAGTCCGTCCGCGCGTGCCACGGGGCTGGGAACATGATCGACATGCGCCACTTCGGCCCAGGTTCCCGCAGTCCGCCGGTAAATCCTGAATCCATCGAGCAGATGATACGGCTCGTCGGACAGTGGACCGATTCCGACGATTGCCTCGTCTTGCTGCGCGCTGGCAGCCCTGGCGTGGATCGTCCAGTCTTCGACGGGAGCCACGGTGAACTCGGCCTCCTGCGACCAGCCGTTGACCGACCCGCGCAGCAGGTGGACAAGTCCTGGCCGGCTAGAATAGGAATACTGGCTCGGCGCTTCCGCGGAAACCAGGAGCCCTTCGCGCGCATCCATGGCCGCGCTGAACTGCGCAAATTCCAACCCCTCTCCGGAAACGTCCGGGCCGATTTGCGCGGTGGGCTGGATCAGGGTCAGGGGAACCGCGTTCGTCGCTTCGGGGATCGTGGCAACAACTATGGTCGTCGCGATCAACCATCGGCCTGAAAGTGCGATCAACGCTCGTCCCTGACTGGCCATTCGCGTCTCCTGTAGTTACTCAATTTGCCTTGTGTATCGCCCGCTTGTCGACCGAAAGCGCAGCCTCATGCACGGCTTCGCTCAAGGTCGGATGTGCGTGCACGATGCGAGCGAGGTCTTCGGCCGAGCCATGGAATTCCATCGCGACGACCGCTTCGGCGATCAGTTCGGAGACGCCGGGGCCGACCATGTGCACGCCGAGGATGCGGTCGGTTTCCGCGTGTGCGATTACCTTGACCTGACCGGCGGTCTCGTTCATCGCGACGGCGCGGCCGACTGCGGCAAACGGGAAGCTTCCGGTCTTATACGGAATGCCCGCGGCCTTGAGTTCTTCCTCGGTCTTGCCGGCCCAGGCGATTTCCGGTTCGGTGTAGATGACCCATGGAATCGTGTCGTAGTTGACGTGCCCGGCCTTGCCGGCGATCAACTCGGCCACCGCCATGCCTTCCTCGAATCCCTTGTGCGCAAGCATCGCGCCGCGCACGCAATCGCCGACGGCCCAGACGCCTTCGACGCCGGTCCAGCAATGCTCGTCGACGTCGATGCGGCCGCGCGCATCGACTTTCACGCCGGTGCCTTCGCCGAGCACGCCTTCGGTGTACGCGCGGCGGCCGACCGCGACGAGGAGCTTGTCGACGACGATCTTCTGCTCGCCCTTGGCGTCGGCGAAGGTCACTTCGACGGTGTCGCCCTTGATTTCAGCCTTGCTGACTTTCGCGCCGAGCTTGATAGCGAGCCCTTGCTTGGCGAATTCGCGTGCGGCGACCTTTGCGACGTCGCGATCGGCGGTGCCGAGAAAGTCCGGCAGTGCTTCGAGCACGGTCACTTCGGCGCCGAGGCGGCGCCACACGCTGCCCAGTTCCAGGCCGATGACGCCGGCGCCGATGACGCCAAGGCGTTTCGGGACCGTATCGACATCGAGCGCTCCGGCATTGTCGAGGACCAGCTTGTTGTCGAACTTCGCGAACGGCAACTCGATTGGAGCCGAACCCGTCGCGATGATGACGTTCGTCGCTGCGATCGTCTGCTTGGATCCGTCAGGCGCGGTGACTTCGACCTGGCGATCCTTCAACAGCTTGCCGCTGCCGAAGAACGATGTGATCTTGTTGCCCTTGAACAGCAGCGCCACGCCGCCGGTGAACTGGCGCACGATCTTGTCCTTGCGCGCGATCATTGTCTTGACGTCGATCTTTGCGTTGCCGACGCTGATGCCGTGATCGCCGAAGCTGTGCTGCAGGTTATGGAACTGCTTCGAGGAATCGAGCAACGCCTTGGAAGGAATGCAACCGACGCGCAGGCAGGTGCCGCCGAGCGCCGCCTTGCCATCCTTGCCGAGGCCCGCATCGATGCACGCGGTCTTCAGGCCGAGCTGCGCGGCGCGGATCGCGGCGTGATAGCCGGCGGGGCCGCCGCCGATGACGATGACGTCGTAGTTGTCGCTCATGGTCTTGCTTCCTTCTTTTCCCTTCTCCCTCCGGGAGAAGGTGGCGCGAAGCGCCGGATGAGGGTTCGGGGTGGAATGAACGTCCGTCGCAGACCCGGACCCTCACCCCAACCCCTCTCCCGGTGGGAGAGGGGTTAAAGCGTCAGAGGCCCAGCAGCATCTTGTGCGGATTCTCCAGCTGATTCTTGATATCGACCAGGAACAGCACCGCGTCCTTGCCATCGATGATCCGGTGGTCGTAGCTGATCGCGACGTACATCATCGGCGCGGCGACGACGGCGCCATTTTCCACGATGGCGCGTTCCTTGATCGTGTGCATGCCCAGGATCGCGCTCTGCGGCGGGTTGACGATCGGCGTCGAGAACAGCGAGCCGAACGTGCCGCCATTCGTGATCGTGAACGTGCCGCCCTGCAGGTCCTCGAGCTTCAGCCCGCCTTCGCGCGCTTGTTTCGCATAAGTTGCGATCGCTTTTTCGATGTCGGCAAAGCTCATGCCCTGCGCATCGCGCAGCACCGGCGTGACGAGTCCCTTGTCGGTCGACACGGCAACCGAGATGTCCTGATAGCCGTGATAGATGACGTCGTTGCCGTCGACCGAGGAGTTGACGATCGGATGGCGCTTGAGCGCTTCGCAGGCGGCCTTGACGAAGAAGCTCATGTAGCCGAGCTTGATCCCGTTGGCCTTCTCGAACGACTCGCCGAGCTCTTTGCGCATCAGCGCGACCTTGGCCAGGTTGATCTCGTTGAACGAGGTCAACATCGCGATCGAGTTCTTCGACTGCATCAGGCGCTCGGCGATCTTCGCGCGCATGCGCGTCATCGGGACGCGTTCTTCAGGGCGCGAACCAGGAGTAGGCCTCGGTGCCGAAGGAGCAGAGCTGAGGGCTGAGGGCTGGGGGCTGGGCGGCGCGGCCTGGCCGGTGCGCATGAAGTTGACGAGGTCTTCCTTCGTCACCTGGCCGCCGCGGCCCGTGCCGGCCACTTGTGCCGGATCGATCCTGTTCTCGGTTGCGAGACGCTGGCCGGCCGGCGAGAGTTGCTGGGAAGCAGGGCTGAGGGCTGAAGGCTGAGGGCCGGAAGGTGCAGCAGCCGGTGTCGGCGCCGCCTGTTTCGTTTCCGATTTTGCCGCAGGAGAAGGCGCTGCCGCAGCCGCGCCTTCCTCGATGATCGCGAGGATTTCCTGGCTCGTTACGGTCGCGCCGGTCTCCTTGCGGATTTCCTTGAGCACGCCGTCGGCCTGCGCTGGCACTTCGAGCACGACCTTGTCGGTTTCCAGGTCGACCAGGTTCTCGTCGCGCTTGACCGTGTCGCCGGCCTTCTTGTGCCAGGTCGCGATCGTCGCGTCGGAAACGGATTCGGGCAGAACCGGTACTTTGACTTCGAGTGCCATGTTTTGGTCTCTTTTTTTAAAAGTATATTTCTATTCGGAGGCGTGGTTGAAGCCTGGGGCCGCGACCAGCGCCTGCTCGACCAGCGCGGCCTGCTCGGCGATATGCGTGTTCGAATGGCCCGCTGCAGGCGCGGGCGAGCGCACGCGGCCGGCATAGTGCAGCGAGTGCTGGTCGCCGATGCAGGCCAGCAGATGATGCTGGATCTGGTACCACGCCCCCTGGTTCATCGGCTCTTCCTGGCACCAGACGACTTCGGTCGTCGCCGGGTACTTGTCGATCTGCGCGGTCACTTCGGCGCGCGGGAACGGATAGAGCTGCTCGACGCGGATGATCGCGACATCGGTGACGCCGCGCTTCGCGGCTTCCTCGACCAGGTCGTAATACACCTTGCCCGAGCACAGCACGATCCGGCGCAGCTTGTTGCCGGCCTTCGACGTCGTGTCGGGAATCACGCGCTGGAATGAGCCATTGGCCAATTCGTCGAGGCTCGAAACGGCCATCTTGTGGCGCAGCAGCGACTTCGGCGTCATCACGATCAGCGGCTTGCGGCAGTCGCGCACCATCTGCCGGCGCAGCATATGGAACATCTGCGCTGGCGTCGTCGGCACGCACACCTGCATGTTGTCGAGCGCGCACAGCTGCAGATAGCGTTCCAGGCGCGCCGAGGAATGCTCGGGACCCTGGCCTTCGTAGCCGTGCGGCAACAGCAGCACGAGGCCGGAGTAACGGCCCCACTTGGCCTCGCCGGACGAGATGAACTGGTCGATCACGACCTGCGCGCCGTTGGCGAAGTCGCCGAACTGGCCTTCCCACAGCACGAGCGTATTCGGCTCGGCCGTCGAATAACCGTACTCGAACGCCATGACCGCTTCCTCGCTCAGCAGCGAGTCGATGATTGCGACCGTGGCGCCGTCGCGCACGCGCGTCAGTGGCGTGAAATCGCGGCCGCTGTTCTGGTCGTGCAGCACGGCGTGGCGATGGAAGAACGTGCCGCGGCCGGAATCCTGGCCGACCAGGCGCAGGTCGTTGCCATCGGCGATGATCGACGCGTAGGCAAGGTTTTCCGCGAAACCCCAGTCCATCGGCAGCTGGCCGGCCGCCATCTTTGCGCGGTCGTCATAGATCTTCGCGACGCGCGGGTGCAGCGTGAAGTCCAGCGGAATTGCCAGGATCTGCGCATTGAGCGCGGCCAGCTTGTCCTTGGCCACGCCGGTGCTGACGCTCTGGTCGAGCTTTGCGCCGATGTGGCGGGTCCAGTCGACCGCGAACGCGTCCTTCAAGTCCGGATCGAGCGCCGCGATCGGCTGGCCGGCTTCGAGCTTTGCGCGGTAGGCATCGACGAGGCCTTGCACATGGCTGTCCGCGATCACGCCGTCGGCGACGAGTTTCTTCGCGTACAACTCGCGCAAGGTCGGCCGCGCGCGAATGATCTGGTACATCTGCGGCTGCGTCGCGGCCGGCTCGTCGGCCTCGTTGTGGCCGTGGCGGCGATAGCAGACGAGGTCGATGACGACGTCGCGCTTGAACTTGCGCCGGTAATCGAACGCAAGGCGCGCAACAAACAGCACGGCTTCCGGATCGTCGCCGTTCACATGGAACACCGGCGCGCCGACCATCTTGGCGACATCGGTGCAATACATCGTCGAGCGCGCGTCGTGCGTGTTCGAGATCGTGAAGCCGACCTGGTTGTTGACGACGATGTGGATCGTGCCGCCGACCGCGAAACCGCGCGCCTGCGACATGTTGAACAATTCCATGTTCACGCCCTGCCCGGCGAACGCGGCATCGCCGTGGATCAGCACGGGGATGACCTGCTCGAGCTCCGCATCGTGACGATGCGTCTGGCGCGCGCGCACCGATCCGGTGACGACCGGATTGACGATCTCCAGGTGCGACGGATTGAACGCGAGCACGACGTGCACCGTGCGCCCGGAGGTCTTCACGTCGGCCGAGAAGCCCATGTGGTACTTCACGTCGCCCGAGTGCGCCGGGTCGTCGATGTGCTCGAACTTGCCTTCGAACTCGGCGAACAGCTTCTGCGGCGCCTTGCCGAGGATGTTGACGAGCACATTCAGGCGGCCGCGATGGGCCATGCCGATGACGAAATCGCGCAGGCCGTCATTGCCGCCGCGGTCGAGCAGCTCGTCGACGAGCGGAATCAGGCTGTCGCCGCCTTCGAGCGAGAACCGCTTCTGGCCGACGTACTTGGTGTGCAGATAGCGCTCGAGGCCATCGGCCTGCACGAGTTTTTCGAGCAATTGTTTTTTCTCGTCCGCGGTGAGCGCGAAGTCGCCGCCGGCGCGTTCGATGTGTTCATGCACCCAGCGCCGCTGGGTGGAGTCGGCAATGTGCATGAACTCCGCGCCGATGCTCGATGCATACGTTGCCTTCAGGCGCGCGATCAGGTCCTTGAGTTTCAGCCGCTGCGGACCGGCGAGAAAACTCGTGTTGAACTCGGTTTCCATGTCGGCCGGGCCGAGCCCGTGGAAAGCGGGATCGAGGTCTGGCGTGTTGGGGCGCGACCAAAGCCCGAGCGCCTGAAGGTCCGCCGGTGCCAGGCGGTGTTCTAGATCCAGGGGGTCGAGTTGCGCGGCGATATGCCCGCGCGAACGATAGGCAGTGACGAGCTTGAGCACGCCGGCCTGTTTCTGGGCGTGAGCGTCGGCGGCGCTGGCCTGCGCACCCGCGCGCGCGTGGCCGTTGAGCTTCTGCGCCGTTTCGATGCGTGCAACCGCGTCCGAATGCGGCACATCCCCGGCTTCGCGGCCCTTGAAAGTGTCGAAATAGCTGCGCCATTCCGGCGCCACCGTTCCAGGATCGCGCAGGTACGCTTCGTACAATTCTTCGACGAACGCGGCGTTGCCGCCGGACAGCTGGGACGAAGCCGCGAATTGCTGGATCAGGCTGTTGCTCAAAGTCGTATACCGAGATGGACAAATG
>DATIEJ010000142.1:0-2279 GCA_035455825.1 Rhodanobacteraceae bacterium
GCGGACCAGGATGCGGTGAACGTCGGCGACCATGGACGCAATCCAGCGCATGTTGAAGTCGCGCCCGCGCGGTCCGGTCTTGCCGGCTTTGCATTCCTCGACGTAGCGCTGCATCGGTGGTTCCCAGAAGCGCTCGTTCGACGTGTTGATCGCGAACTGGTCGGTTTCCTCGGGCACGCGCAGGTTCGGATGGGTCAGGATGAAGTTGCCGATTTCCTTGTCGAGCGTGAAGCCGTGCGTACCCTGCCCCACGGTCAGGACCAGGATCGTCGACGGCCCGTAGATCGCGTAGCCGGCGGCGACCTGCTTGTTGCCGGGCTGCAGATAGTCGGCTTCGACCGGCGCTTCGTCGCGGCCGTGCACGAGCACCGAGAATATCGTGCCGACCGCAACGTTGAGGTCGATGTTCGCCGAGCCATCGAGCGGATCGAACAGCAGCAGGTGGCGCCCGCGTGCGTACTCGGCGGGAATCTCGAACGGCGCTTCCATTTCCTCGGAGGCCATGCCGGCGACGAGCCCGCCCCAGTCGCAGTGGCGCAGGATGATCTCGTTGGTCAGCACGTCGAGCGGCTTCTGCACCTCGCCCTGCACGTTTTGGGTTTCGAGCGAACCGGTGTTGCCGTCGAGCGCGCCCTTGGCCGCGACCGCGCTGATCGCCTTGATCGCCGCGGCGACGTCGACCAGCAACGCGGCGAGGGCCTGGCCATCCGGCGAGGTCTTGAGCTGCTCGATCAGGAACTTCGACAGCGTGGTGCGGCGGGTGAACATGGTGGTGTCTCCGATGCTACTGATGCGTACAGCGAAGCCGTTGCTCTCCCTTCTCCCGCTGGCGGGAGAAGGTGCCGAAGGCGGATGAGGGTGGTGCATCCAACTGCGAACTCGCTCGTCCAACCGCCACCCTCACCCGGCGCGCTGCGCGCGCCGGCCTCTCCCGCCAGCGGGAGAGGCATTGCCGCTTCATTCCTTTGCATGCCCATCCAACCCCCCGCGAAACACGCGGCTGGCGCGGATGTCTTCGGGCGCGATCAGCATGAGCTGGTCTTTCTCGGGCGACGCGTTGTTGCTTGCATCGGCGAACAAGCGGCTGGCATGACGCAGGCGCGCGCGGTCGAGCGCGTTGCGAATCGAGCGCGCGTTGGCGAAGTTCGGTTGGGTGATGCGATGTGCAATGTATTCACGCATCGCCGCAACGCTGGCCTCGTCGAAGCGATAGTCCATGCGCCCGGCGATCAACTCGGCAATCTGCAGCAACTCGTCCGGCGTGTAGTCCGGAAAATCGATGTGATGGGCGATGCGCGAGGCCATGCCGGGATTGCTGCGGAAGAACGTGTCCATGCGATTCTTGTATCCGGCCAGGATCACGACGAGGTCGTCGCGCTGGTTCTCCATGACCTGCAGCAGGATCTCGATCGACTCCTGGCCGTAGTCGCGTTCGTTCTCGGGCCGGTACAGGTAATACGCTTCGTCGATGAACAGCACGCCGCCCATCGCCTTCTTCAGCACCTCTTTCGTCTTCGGCGCGGTGTGGCCGATGTACTGGCCGACGAGGTCGTCGCGCGTGACCGCGACCAGATGATTGCCGCGCGTGTAGCCGAGACGGTGCAGGATGTCGGCCATGCGCATCGCGACCGTGGTCTTGCCGGTCCCGGGATTGCCGGTGAAGCACATGTGCAGGCTCGGCGCACCGGCATTGAGTCCGACCGCGTTGCGCGCCTTGTCGACGAGCAACAGCGCGGCGATCTCGCGGATCCGCGACTTGACCGGCGCCAGGCCGATCAACTCGCGGTCGAGTTGCTCGAACACCTCGGCAATGCCACTCTCGCGATACAACGCCGCGAGGTCGCGGTCGCCATGGTTGGCGGCAAGTTCGGCGGGCGTTATGTTGGCGGCGGCGTTCATGTTATCGAGTCGATTGGGTCGCTTCAGTTGTAGCGTTGACCTTCGGGCTTGGCCTGCACCGCATAACTCTCGATCGAGTAGCGGATCGTGCGTCCAGGCTCTTCGGTACGGACCAGGCGGAAACCCGGCTCCTGTTTCGGCCGATTGACGATGAAGCTCAGCACGACCGATTCGGTCTGGTGCGTCGAGTCGAACGCGGTCACGCGGATATAGTGGTTCGGAAACGTCGCGCGGCAGTCGTTGATCTCCTTGAGGATCCCGGCCGGATCCCGCAGGTCGAACATCGGATTGCCGAACATTTCCCAGAACGTGTTGCGCGGGTGCGGATCGTCGGTGTACTCGATGCCGATCGCCCAGCCCTTGTCGAGCGCGTACTTCAG
>DATIEJ010000143.1:0-3240 GCA_035455825.1 Rhodanobacteraceae bacterium
TCGATATCAACCTTGCGAACGCCGCCGTGCCGGTGGATGACGACACGTTGAGCGTTGCCGCGCTCGCGAACGATCGCATTGTTTACGTCGCCGATCGGAACAACAACTTCGACGACCGCGCCACAGTAGCTATTTTCGATATCGGCAACACTGCGGCCCGTGAAGCACGACGTATCGGTGGATTATCGATGCTGACTCTGGCCACCGGCGTTTATGCCGCCACTCCGGCGGGATCGATCGTGGAACGCGTGGATCTTGGCGATGACGGCGGGATAACCGCCAAAACCTTGACCGCCGCCGCGCGCGCAGGAACAGCGGTGATCGCTCTGGATAACCGGGTCGGACTGGAGAAAAACAGAATCCTTCGCATCGGCGCCGCGCCCGACGATGAGTATCTGATCATTACCGAGCTGCCGAATCACTCGCCAGGCAATGCGGCACCGGACGCGGGCAACGTCGTGCTCGCCCGCGCTCTCAAGCGCGATCATCCGGCGGGAGCTCCGGCACGGATGCAAAGTGATCCGGTCGTCAACGCGACCAGGCCCGCGACCGTGCTCTTGCTGGATGCCGCCATTGGCAGCTCTTCGCTTCCGGTGACCGACGGCACTGGCTACGCCCAGGACGAATTCGTCCGGGTGACGCCTCCCGAAAGCCAACCGCTCTACCATCGGTTGGCCGGGAATGCCGCAAGCGTTGACGCACGGCTGGTGGATTTGACGGTGCCGCCATCGCGCGCGCATGCGGCCGGAGCCGCCGTTGCGGAACGCGCGCCGCTGCTCCGCCTGCAGGCGCTCGATTCCGGCGATTGGGGCAACCGCCTGCGCGCTTCGGTGCAGGATGAACCGGCCGGAGTGGTGCCTCGGACCACCGTGAACAGTGTCATCGACGCCAAACACATTCGTCTTGCTTCCGCCGCCGGCGTCGAGGCGGGAACGATTCTCGAAGTTTTCAATCCCGCGGGAGGTGCGACGATTGGCGATCTCTTGAAAGTTACCGAGGTCAATCGCGCCGCGAACTTCACAATCACGCTCGATGACCCAGGCATCTCAGTGGCGCAATCGGCGCCGGGGCTGGCCGTGCGATCAAGAGAATTTCGCCTGTCGGTCTATTTATTGCGGCAGCCGGATCCGGCGATCCCGGCGCGCAACGAGACGATTCTCGACAGCGAAGTGTTTCGCTATCTCTCGATGGATTCGCGCCACAGCCGCTACGTGCAGGACATTATCGGCGACATCAACGGCGCGCTCCGGCTTTCCGACCGCCGTCCGGAAGGCGAATCCAGGTACATCCGCGTGCGTGACACGGCTCAAGATCTAGCAGAACCAGCTCGAACAACGACTCTGGCGAGTATCCGTCTCGGCCCCGAAACGCTGGTAGACAAATTACCCGATGGCCGCCAACGTCCGGCACGCCATGCGCTGGGCGATCTCGTCCTCGGCAACGATTCCATCGGCACCCTCATCGAAGACGATTACGTCGGCCAGGACAGTCAGGACCCCGAGACACGCACCGGGCTCCACAGTCTGCGCAATGTCGAGGAGATCAGCATCGTTGCCTGTCCCGGACGGACCACGGCGGTGATGCAGAACGCGCTGATCGCGCATTGCGAGTTGATGCGCTATCGGGTTGCTGTTCTCGACGGGCCGCGCCCGCCGCAGGACACGCTCTCCGACGTACAGACGCAACGCCAGCAGTACGACACGAAATACGCCGCGCTCTATCACCCATGGCTGCTGATTCCCGATCCCTATCCGGTGAATCTGAGCCAGATCGCCGATTATCCGATTCCGCCGTCGGGGCACATGGTCGGGATTTACGCGCGCACGGATATCGAGCGCGGCGTGCACAAGGCGCCGGCGAACGAAGTCGTGCGTGGCATCACCGGCCTGCAGCGGATTTTGAATAAAGAACAGCACGACATTCTCAATCCCTATCCGGTCAACATCAACGTCATCCGTGATTTCCGCGATGCCAACCGCGGCATTCGGGTTTATGGCGGGCGAATCATCACCGGCGATCCGGACTGGAGATATCTCAATATGCGGCGGCTGATGATTTTCATCGAGGCGTCCATCGACCGCGGCCTCCAGTGGGTCGTCTTCGAGCCCAACAAGGAAGACTTGTGGGCGCGCGTGCGCCGGTCGATTTCCAATTTTCTGACTCTGGTCTGGCGCAACGGTGGTCTGGAAGGAACCAAGGTCGAAGAGGCTTACTTCGTCAAATGCGATCGCACGACCATGACGCAGACGGACATCGATAACGGCCGGCTCATCTGCGTGGTCGGTGTCGCGCTGGTGAAGCCCGCCGAGTTCGTGATCGTGCGCATCGGCCTGTGGACGGCGCACGCGGAAGATTAAAGGAGGACTGACGGATGCCTACCGGAGAAAGACGCGATCCGTTTCGCGCATTTAACTTTCAGCTCGAAATCGACAACATCGCGCGCGGCGCCTTCAGTGAGTGCAGCGGTCTCACCGCAGAGGGCGATGCGGTGGATTACCGCGAGGGCACTGACCTGCAGCCGAACGTGCGCAAGCTCGTCGGGCTGCGCAAGTATACCAACATCACGCTCAAGCGCGGCTACACCCAGGACGATACCTCCCTCTGGGACTGGTACAAAAACATCCACAACGGAGTTCCCGACCGGCGCAATGTCACGATCATATTAATGAATGAAGAACGCCAGCCGGTGATGCGCTGGCACGCCGAGAACGCCTGGATCAACAAGATCGAAGGGCCGAGCTTTAAAGCCAGCGGCAACGAAGTCGCCATCGAATCGGTCGAGCTGGTGCACGAAGGGTTGACCATCGAGGTCTGAGTTTCGAGGGATTCCCATCGTGCAATCACCGCAAACCCCCGGGGTCTATTACGAGCGGGTCGACGCGAGCGCGCCGGCGATTGCCCTGCTGCGCACGGACATTGCCGGTTTTGTCGGCATCGCGACGCGCGGGCCGCTGCATCAGCCGCTGCCCGTACAGTCGTGGCGGCAGTTTCAGGCGTATTTCGGTGATTTTACCGGCGCCGGCTATCTCGCTTACGCCGCGCGGGCCTTTTTTGAAAACGGCGGTCAGCGCTGCTGGATCGTGCGCGTGGCGTCGGAAACCGCAGCGCGTGCAGCGCTGACGCTGCAGTCTGAAAGTTTCACCGACGTCTGGACGATTCCAGCTTCCAGTCCCGGAGTCTGGGGTAACGACCTCGACATCGCGATCAGAGAAACCCATCGAGCGCAGACGCTGACGGTCG
>DATIEJ010000144.1:0-2251 GCA_035455825.1 Rhodanobacteraceae bacterium
GCCGTGCAGGAATCGCTCGATGCGATCGGCGAGGCGCTGGCCGAAAACGGCAAGGTCATCGTCACCGGCTGCCTCGGCAAGCGCGCCGACGTGATCCGCGAGGCGCATCCGGGCGTGCTGGCGATCACCGGCCCGCAGGACTACGCGAGCGTGATGAGCGCGGTGCACACGCAGCTGCCGCCGAAGCATGATCCGTTCATCGACATCGTGCCGCGCGGGCGCTCGCGCAAGGGCGCCGATGCGAACGATATCGGCATCAAGCTGACGCCGAAGCACTACGCCTACCTGAAGATTTCCGAAGGCTGCAACCACCGCTGCACGTTCTGCATCATTCCGTCGATGCGCGGCGACCTGGTCTCGCGGCCGATCGACGAAGTGCTGGTCGAGGCCGAAAAACTCGTCAGGAGTGGCGTGCGCGAGCTGCTCGTCATCTCGCAGGACACGAGCGCCTACGGCGTCGATCTGAAATACACCGCGCGCACCTGGCGCGGCCGGGAATACCGCACGCGCATGACCGA
This sequence comes from Rhodanobacteraceae bacterium, assembly GCA_035455825.1. Classification (GTDB taxonomy): domain Bacteria; phylum Pseudomonadota; class Gammaproteobacteria; order Xanthomonadales; family Rhodanobacteraceae; genus Rudaea. Next base: position 519 of record DATIEJ010000144.1, read on the forward strand.
GCTGTGCGAGGGCCTGGCCGAGCTCGGCGCCTGGGTGCGCCTGCACTATGTGTATCCTTATCCACATGTGGATGAAGTCATTCCGTTGATGGCGGAAGGCAGGCTGCTGCCGTACCTCGACATTCCGTTCCAGCATGCCAGCCCGCGCATCCTCAAGCTCATGAAGCGGCCCGCCGCGAGCGCCAGGACGCTCGAGCGCGTGCGTGCATGGCGCGAGGTCTGTCCGGAGCTGACGATCCGCAGCACGTTTATCGTCGGGTTTCCGGGCGAGTCCGACGCGGAGTTCGAGGAACTGCTCGACTTCCTCGGCGAAGCGCAGCTCGACCGCGTCGGTGCATTCGCCTATTCGCCGGTCGACGGCGCCCGGGCCAACGACCTGCCGGGTGCGATTCCGGAAGAGGTCAAGCAGGAGCGTCTCGAGCGCTTCATGGCGGCACAGGCGAAGATCAGCGCGGCGAAGCTGCAGCGGAAGGTTGGCAGCGTGGTCGATGCGTTGGTTGATCACGTTGACGCGAGCGGCGCGGTCGCGCGCACGGCGGCCGATGCGCCGGAGATCGACGGTGTGTTGCGCATCGCCGATGGGCAGAAACTGAAGGCGGGCCAGATCGTCGCGGTAAGCGTCACCGCGGCCGAGGAGCACGATTTGGTGGGCGCGCTTGCAGGTTAGTGCCGCGTGTCAGGAGCGCTCGCTTTCTGGCCAGGCGTACTTGGTTTTCCGGCCGGCGCGCAGTGGTTCTTTTTCCTCTCCCCCATCGCTTGCGATGGGGGAGAGGGTAGGGTGAGGGGGAAGCGTTCGTGCAGCTGAAGCGCCTAGGTCTTCGCGCGCCGCCCCCTCGCCCAACCCTCTCCCCCGACTGCGTCAGGGGAGAGGGCTAGTCGGATACATCATGCGTTTCGTCGCACCCGCACGGGACAACGTCGATTCGTCGGTCTTCTCCCGGCCGCCGCTGTCGCAGTGGCGCGAATTTGCGCAACTCGTCGAAACGCCCGCTTGGCCGCGCGTCGACGCGCTGAACTCGGCCGTCAATCACGATCTGGCAACGGCTGCAGAGAAGCGGCGATTCGTCGAACAGACACCGGCGCTGCTTGCGGACGGCCTGCACTACGAGCAGCGCATCGCCGAGCGCGGCGAGATCGCAACGCGCGAGGGTAACTGGCACGACTTGCTCAACGCGCTGGTCTGGCTGCGTTATCCGGCGTTGAAGGCTGCGTTGAATGCACGCCAGGTCGCCGAAATCGCAGTCGCTGGCCCGAAGCGGCGCACGCGCGCGCAATGCGCGCTGACCCACTTCGACGAGGCCGGCGTCGTCGTCTTGCTGCAAGATCCGGCACTGCTGACGTTGTGGGACGCCCACGACTGGCACGGCCTGTTCTGGCGCGAACGCGAAGCGTGGAGCGATCGCCGCGCCTGCGCACACGTGTTTGGACACGCGCTGCTGGAACACGCCTTGAAACCCGGTCAGCTGCTGGTCGGCAAGGCGCTGGTCGTGGCGATGCGGCAAGGTGGAGGCGCGGACGACGATTCAACTGCGGCTGCAGATCAGCCGGTCGTCGAACTCGCGACCGCGATCCGGCGCGGGGACCTGCTCAATGATCCACAGGAGTTGCGCCCGTTGCCCCTATCCGGCATTCCGGGCTGGCACCCCGACAATGACGCTGAGGACTTCTACCGTGATGAACCGTGCTTCCGTCCTTTGCGCGCAGGCAGGCGCTACCCTGCGCCGTTCACCTGG
>DATIEJ010000145.1:0-3913 GCA_035455825.1 Rhodanobacteraceae bacterium
GATCCAGCAAAGCTGGGACGGCTGCCGCATCGTCGAGCTCGAAAGCGATCATCGCATCTCGCCCAACGAGGCCGCCGCGACGTTCGCGAAAGTGCTGGGCCATGCGGTCAAGGCGCAGATCGTGCCGCGCGAGACCTGGGCGAACCTGTTCAAGTCGCAGGGCATGAAGGACCCGCAGCCGCGCATCCGCATGCTGGACGGTTTCAACGAAGGCTGGATCGAGTTCGAGAGCGACGTCTCCGACATCGTCAAAGGCAAGACCAAGCTCGAAACCGTGCTGCGCGGACTCGTGGCTCGCGCCGCCTGATGCGGCTCCATCACACATTGTGCAATGCGCGATAGCCAGGTCGCGCCCTTCCACACAACGGAGAACGAGCATGCACTACAGCACTCTCGGCAGAACCGGTCTGCGCGTCTCGCGCCTTTCGCTGGGCGCAATGACCTTCGGCACGGGCAGCGGCATATGGGGTGAGATCGCCGGCCTGGATCGCGCGCAGGCGAAGAATCTCGTCGCCGCAGCGGTCGAGCAGGGCGTCAACCTGATCGACACCGCCGATGCGTACTCGCAGGGCCAGTCGGAAGTTATCGTCGGACAGGTGCTGTCCGACCTGAAGCTCGACGAGTCGCGCCTGCTGGTCGCGACCAAGGTGCGCCTGCGCACTGGCCCCGGCCAGAACGACGTCGGCCTCGGCCGCGCGCACATCGTCCGCGCCGCGGAGACCAGCCTGGCGCGCATTGGCCGCGATCACATCGATCTGCTCCAGTTGCACGACCGCGATGCGCTGGTGCCGATCGAGGAAACGCTGCGCGCGCTCGACGATCTCGTCACGCAAGGCAAGGTGCGCCACATCGGCGTGTGCAACTTCAGCGCGGCGGATATGGAGCGCGTCCACGGCATCACCTCGCGCACGCACTGGACCGGCATCGCCAGCAACCAGGTCCATTATTCGCTGGCGGCGCGCGATATCGAACCAGAGATCGCGCCGGTCGCGAAGACGAACGGCGTGGCGCTACTGGTGTGGAGCCCGCTGTCCGGCGGCTATCTCAGCGGCAAGTACACGGCGGGTAACGACGGCGTGGCAACCGGACGTCGCGCAAATCTGAATTTTCCGCCGATCGATCCAGTCAGGGCCGATGCGATCGTGCTGCAATTGCGGAACGTTGCACGGGAGGTCGACGCGACGCCGGCGCAGATCGCGCTAGCCTGGTTGCTCGGTCGCGACGAGGTGACCTCGATCAGCGTCGGCGCGCGATCTTCGCAGCAACTTTCCGACAACCTGGCTGCGGCGCAACTCGTGCTTTCGGCTGCGCAGCGCGAACGGCTGGATCGCGTCTCGCAAACCAGCGTTCCCTATCCCTACTGGATGCAGCAATTCCACGACAAGGATCGGGTTATCGGCGCGTAAGAGCGACGAGCTGTGCTGGAACAATCCGAAAAAGGGACGGAAGTGGTCCAGTCTCGGCGATTGCCTGCATCGCCCTTTCCGCCTCCTGTTCGGTTCCCCCCGCATCCAACGTTTACTCAGCAGCGTCGACGCCGGCGGCAGTTCGACGAGCCAGGCGTTACACCGAACGTTGCCGATTCAGGAGTGCGGGCCTATGTCTTTCCATCGATCGATCGCGCGCAAGGCGCGCGACCCTCTGTTCGTCTGCGTTGCCACGGTACTCGCGGCAGGCGCTGCAAACGGTGCGATTGCCGGTGCGCAAGACGCCGCCGGCATGCATTGGCGGCCGACCGCCACTCACCTGCCTTCGTTCGCGCCGGCGTCGATCGCGGCCGCCGTCGTCACGAGTTGCGCCGACGACGGCGGCTTCGACACGCTGCGCCACGCCGTAACGACGGCTGACCCTGGCGATACGATCGACCTGACCGGCCTGGCCTGCAGCACGATCACGCTTCAGGCCGGCGCGATCGTCGTGGCCGTGAGCGACCTGACGATCCTCGGCCCCGGCCGTAACGCGCTGACGATCGACGGCAACCATGCCGGCCGCGTCTTCAATCACGCCGGCACCGGCACGCTGACCTTGACCGACCTCACTGTCGCGAACGGCATGCATGCCGCGGACAAGGCCGAAGGCGGTTGCATCTACGCGACCGGCAATCTCGTGCTGAATCGCGCGCTCGTTACTTCGTGCAATGCTGTCGGACAGAGCCTGAGCGCCGGCGGCGCGATCCTCGGCAAAGGCGATGTCGATCTCGAATCGAGCACGATCTCCAACTGCAACGCCGACGCGCAAGTCGGCGCCGACAACACGGTCGGCGGCGCAGGCGGCGGTGCGTTCGTGTTCGGCACCATGACATTGACCAACAGCGTGATCTCGGGCAACACCGTGCACGCACCGACGGGAAAAACGGCCGCCGGCGGCGTGGGCGCATCAAAAGTCATCGCGAAGTATTCGACGATCTCCGGAAACTCCGCGCTGGCGGCCGGACCACCGACCAGCGCCGGCATCGGCGGCGCGATATACACCACGCAGTTGCTGTTGCGCGGCAGCACGACCGACCACAACCAGGCCGACGTCGCAGCGGCGATTTACATCACGAACAACAGCGCTACGGGGTACGCGAACATCCTGCAGAGCACGATCTCGTCGAACAACGGCAATCTTGCGTTCGGCGGCATCGTTACGCAGGCGCCGCTCGCCATCGCGAACTCGACGGTCGCGTTCAACACGGCGGGGAGTTACGGCGGTCCCGCCGTCGGCGTGCCCAACGGCGTGACCGCGACTCTCGAAAGCACGATCATCGCCGACAACGTGCCGCTCGACCTGGACGGCGCCGGTACGATCTCCGGCGCGAACAACCTGGTCAAGGTTGCCGGCCAAAATGTCACGCTGCCTGTCGGCACGTTCACGCTCGATCCGCAACTGGGCCCTCTGCAATTCAACGGCGGACACACGCGCACGCACGCGCTTCTGCCCGGCAGTCCCGCGATCGGCCAGGGCGACGACACTGCGGGCCTCGCGACCGACCAGCGCGGGCCGACCTATCGTCGCGTCGTCGGCGGCAAGACCGACATCGGTGCATACCAATCCGACCCCGATCACGTCTTCGGCGACGCGTTTGAAGCGACGCCGCCGCTGAGTTGAATCCTAGATGGTGTCAGGCCCGCTTTTCCGTCAGGCGAGGATCAAGCGTGAAGGGTGCAAGTCCTGAGCGCCCTGCGATCGAGGCAAGGAGTTCAATGCTAAGGCGCTGCGCGACGGATCAGGTGCATGGCCGCCCTTTCGTGTCGAAATAGGTCTCGTCACGGGTTATGTGCCCGTGTTCGACGGTCAGGAAGTTCGCTATCGGTATTTCGAAGACGAGCGAGCCATCCGCCTTGCGGACGCGCGCGATAAATTGCACGGCGACATGGCTGCCGTCGACGACATAGGCGACGACGTCATCGGTGATGTTCGGATACGCCTGAAACAATTCGCCATAGGTCCGGCGCGCGCCTTCGGATCCGGTTCGATTGGAGCAGAAGCCGGGCGAAGTCTCGACGGCATCGGCAGAATACAGTGCAACAATCGCATCGAGGTCGTGCCTCGCGACTGCCGCGATGCGCTTTTCCACGATCGTTCTGGCCGAAGGTTCCGAAGCTGCCATTCCGCTGCAGGCGGCGGCAGCAAAGATGGCGACACCTGTTGCTGCCCAACTTCTGCGACCCATGGGTTGCTTTCTCGAAGATGCTTCATTGCGGATTCTAGGAACCCGTGGGACATGGGCGATTCAATGGCACCCTGACTGGGGTTGCCTTTCCTGCTGTCAGCGCAGCTATTGCAGAATGCAGCCCGGACGCACGTTCGTGCTTTCTCGCGCCCGCAAGGGGAAGGATTGGGCGCCCTGCCCGCTTCCTCGTGTCGCAATCCGGGCCGAAACGGCGTTGACCTGAGTTACGACAAACATGGGCCTGGGGGTCCGTATGTC
>DATIEJ010000146.1:0-5403 GCA_035455825.1 Rhodanobacteraceae bacterium
AACGGCTCCCTGGAACTGGTCGACCGCGCGATCGATGGCAATATTCCACTTGTATATATTGCTCCCCAGACCACGGGCTCGTACTGGCCGCCACGGCGCGTAGCCGCGGCGATAGCCGATGCCATCGCGCGCTTTCCGGTCGACCCGCGCCGCATCTACCTGACCGGCATCTCCGACGGTGGCACCGGGGTGTGGGAAGCGCTCAAGGCCTGGCCCGCCTGCTTCGCGGCCGGCGTGCCGATGTCGGGCATGACCGAACTGGCTGGTCTGGCGCCGATCATCGACGTGCCGCAGTGGATCTTCCACGGCGCCGAGGACAACGACACCGACATCGAGACCGGCTACGGCGGCGAGATGGTCGGCTCCCGCGCAGTCGTGCGCGCGCTGCGCGCGATGGGCGGCAAGCCGCAATACACCGAGTACGCCGACGAAATGCACCCGATGTGGCACCGCGCCTATGCCACGCCCGAGTTGCTGCCGTGGATGCTAAACCAGCGCCTTCGCGGCAAGCCATGCGATTTCTCCTCCCTGGACCACACAGGGCAACAAAGCAGGTAAAATTCCGCGCGCTGCAAGCCCTCCCCTTCAAGGGGAGGGTTGGGTGGGGATGGTGTTCGTCGACTCGCTACTTTTTCGAGCACACAACAAACTATCCTCGCCCCTGACTCCATCAAGAAACGGAGACTGCGCAGTACGCCATTTCGTATCAATCCTGGGGTCAATCATGGATTTCCGCTTTACCGACGACCAGTTGTCGATCCAGTCCGTCGCCCGCGATTTCGCCCAGAAGCGCATCGCGCCGATTGCCGCCGAATTCGACAAGAGCGGCGAATTTCCGCTCGAAACGATCAAGGAGATGGGCGCGCTCGGCCTCATGGGCATCGAGGTGCCGCACGAATACGGCGGTGCCGGACTCGATCCGATCGGCTACGCGCTGGCGATGATCGAGATCGCCGCGGCCGATTGCGCGCATTCGACGATCATGTCGGTCAACAACACGCTTTACTGCAACGGCATCCTGAAGTACGGCAACGAGGAGCAGAAGCAGAAATACGTGCGCGCGGTTGCCGAAGGCCACGCGATCGGCGCCTATGCGCTGACCGAACCGCAATCCGGCTCCGACGCCTCGGCGATGCACACGCGCGCCGAGCGCAACGCCGACGGCGACTGGGTCATCAACGGCAAGAAGAGCTGGATCACGTCCGGTCCCGTGGCGAAGTACATCGTGCTGTTCGCGATTACGACGCCCGGCAAGGGCGCCAAGGGCATTTCGGCGTTCATCATCGACACCTCGCGGCCTGGCTTTCACGCCGGCAAGACCGAGCCGAAGCTCGGCATTCGCGCGTCGGCCACGTGCGAAATCGAATTCGTCGAGTACATATGCCCGGCTGCCGACATGCTCGGCGAGGAAGGCAAGGGCTTCGGCATCGCGATGGGCGTGCTCGACGCCGGCCGTATCGGCATCGCTTCGCAGGCCGTCGGCCTCTCGCGCGCCGCGTACGAGGCAAGCCTGAACTACGCGCGCGAGCGCAAGGCCTTCGGCCACCCGATCGGATCGTTCCAGATGACCCAGGCCAAGATTGCCGACATGAAATGCCGGCTCGATGCGGCGACCCTCCTGACGTTGCGCGCGGCGTTTGCCAAAAGCCAGGCCGAGAAGAACGGCGGCCGCTTCAGCACCGAGGCATCGGTTGCGAAGTTGTATGCTTCGGAGGCGGCAATGTGGATAACGCATCAAGCCGTTCAGATTCACGGCGGCATGGGTTATTCGAAAGAGATGCCGCTAGAGCGCTATTTCCGCGATGCGAAGATCACCGAGATCTACGAAGGCACCAGCGAGATCCAGCGCATGGTCATCGCGCGCAACGAAACGGGACTGCGCTAGCAGGAGCGTTTCCGCCACTCCCGCGCAGGCGGGCACCGGATTGCGGCAGCAGCCGGATTGCTGCATGGATTGCAGCGACTGAGGGCACCTCGACGGGAGGGGTTCATCGCGGGGCGTGCCGGAGGTTGCGCGACTGCGGCCGCGCGCCGCTGCCACGCACCCGCGTTCGAGGCTTTTGGCTGGCCAATACAGGGGCCGTGGCGCTATCCTTAACGACCGCCTGAATTGCCTCGATACGGACCTTCCATGAGTGCTCTTCCTCAAACGGCCGGCTCCACGGCCGACGCCGCACTGCAACAAGTCTTAACCTGCCTGGGCGCAGCCAAGAGCCGCGACGCCGAGGCGTTCGCGGTGCACCTGTTGCGGCGAGTCGCGAACGAGGATCTTGCCGGCCGCTCCGCGGAGAGCTGGGCCGCCCTCGCGCTGAGCCTGCTGGATTTCCTGCGCGTGCGCGCTTCCGATGCCGCGCTGGTGCGGGTGTTCAATCCGAATGTGGCCGACAACGGCTGGGATTCGCCGTACACGGTGATCCAGATCGTGACCGACGACATGCCGTTCCTCGTCGACTCGGTCAGCATCGCGGTATCGCAAGCAGGGTTGCTGTCGCACACCGTGATCCATCCGGTCTACAGCGTGAAGCGCGATCCGGGCGGGCACGTCCTGCAGGTCGATGCCGAGGGCAGTGGAAGCGGCAAGGCCGAGTCGGTCATGCACATCGAGATCGACCGGATCAGCGAACCCGGTGAACTGGAACGGATGGAGCAAGCGGTGCGGCAGGCGCTGCAGGATGTCGCGCATTGCTTCAATGACTGGCGCGCGATGCGCGACAAGATGCTCCAGGTTGCCCAGAACATGGGGACGCAGAAACTTCCGGTCAGTCCCGAGGGACTGGCCGAGGCACAGGAATTCCTGCGCTGGGCCGCCGACGATCACTTCACGTTTCTGGGCTACCGCGAGTATCGGGTCGGCAAGGCCGGCGCCGAAGAAGTGCTGATGGCGGTCGAGAGTTCAGGGCTCGGCATCCTGCGCGTTTCCGAGCGCTCGGTAGCGCCGCGCTCGCTCAAGTCGCTCGCGGCGCGCGAGCTGCCGCAGTCCGGATCGATCGACGCGGTCATCTTGACCAAGACCAATGCGCGCGCCAGCGTGCACCGCCCCGGGCACATGGATTACATCGGCGTGCTCGAGTTCGATGCCAACGGCGTGCCGACGGTGGAGCACCGGTTCCTCGGCCTGTATGCATCCAGCGCGTATGCGCGCCGGCCCTGGGATATTCCGCTGGTGCGGCAGAAGTACGAGGCGGTCATGATCCGCTCGGGACTGCGCCGCGACTCCCATTCCGGCAAGGCGCTTCGCAATATTCTGGAAACGTTGCCGCGCGACGAACTGTTCCAGGCAAGCGAGGACGAGTTGTTCGCGACCGCGACCGGCATCCTGCAGTTGCAAGGCCGTTCGCGCTCGCGGCTGTTCGTGCGCAGCGACAAGTACGGCCGTTTCTTCTCGTGCCTCGTGTTCATTCCGCGCGATCGCATCACGACCGATGTGCGCGAGCGCATCGAGGCGCTGCTCAAGCGCGCGTTTCACGGCGAGCGTCTGGATTCGACGATCCAGGTCACCGAATCGGCGCTGGCGCGCCTGCACCTGATCATCCGGCCGAAGCCCGGCGACAAGCCGCACTACGACGTTGCCGAGCTCGAAGGCAAGATCGGCCAGATCGTGCGCAACTGGCACGACGAGCTGCGCGAAATCCTAGCCCAGAAGCATGGCGACGAGAAGGGCGGCAAGCTTGCGGCGCGTTTCGGCAAGGCGTTGCCGGCCGGCTACATCGAGGCGGTCACGCCGCACGTAGCCGCGGCCGATGTCGAAGCCGCCGCGAGCCTGAAGGACGCGCACGACATCCGCATTTCGCTGTACCGCTCGCGCAAGAAGCGCGACGACCTGCATTTCAAGCTGTTCCGCTACGGCACCCCGATCACGCTGTCCGAAGCGCTGCCGATGCTCGAGAACATGGGTTTGAAGATCCTTTCAGAGCATCCGTACGAGATGAATATCGGCGGCGCGACGATCTTCATCCAGGATTTCGACGTACAGACTGCAGCGCACACCAACTTCGATGTCGAACAGATCAGGGACGCTTTCGCATCGAGCTTCGAGCGCATCTGGCGCGGGCAAGCCGAGAACGACGGTTTCAATCGCCTGATCCTGAGCGCCAACATGGAATGGCGTCAGGTCGCCGTGCTGCGCGGCCTGTGCAAGTACCTGCTGCAGGCCGGCGTGCCGTTCTCGCAGACCTACATGGAGGAGACGCTCAACCGTTATCCGCTGATTGCCGGCCTGTTGATCGAATTGTTCGAAGCCAAGTTCGACCCGGAGCGCGAAACGACCAGCAAGGTCGTGGTCGAAGGCGCGCGCAAGCGCCTGCAGAAGGAACTCGAGACGCTGCTGCCCGAATCGATGGACAAGCACCACGCGGTGATCGTCGAGGGCGTCGTCAAGGCGCGCGGCGAGAAACGCGAGGCGCAGATGCAGGCGATCGTCGCCGCGTTGCGTGCGCTGCTCGACAGCGTCGCAAGCCTTGACGAAGACCGCATCCTGCGCGCCTACGCCGGTTTGATCGGCGCGACTTTGCGCACGAGCTATTACCAGACTCCGGGCGGCAAGCCGCGCGAGTACATCAGCTTCAAGTTCGATCCGGCGAAGATCACGGACTTGCCGAAGCCCAGGCCCTATCGCGAAATTTTCGTCTATGCGCCGCGCATCGAAGGCGTGCACCTGCGGTTCGGCCCGGTCGCGCGCGGCGGCCTGCGCTGGTCGGACCGGCGCGAGGATTTCCGAACCGAAGTGCTGGGCCTGGTCAAGGCGCAGATGGTCAAGAACACCGTCATCGTGCCGGTGGGTTCCAAGGGCGGTTTCTTCGTCAAGAAGGCACCCGTCGGCGGCGATCGCGACGCGCAGCTGGCCGAAGGCATCGCCTGCTATCGCATGTTCATCAGCGGCCTGCTCGACATCACCGACAACCTGATCGAAGGCAAGGTGGTGAACCCGCACGATGTGGTGCGCCACGACGCGGACGATCCCTACCTGGTGGTGGCTGCCGACAAGGGCACCGCCACGTTCTCCGACATCGCCAACGCGATCTCGATCGAACACAACTACTGGCTCGGCGATGCGTTCGCTTCGGGCGGTTCCTACGGCTACGACCACAAGGGCATGGGCATCACCGCGAAGGGTGCGTGGGAGTCGGTCAAGCGCCACTTCCGTTCGCTCAACCGCGATTGCCAGACGCAGGACTTCACCGTGGTCGGCGTCGGCGACATGTCCGGCGACGTCTTCGGCAACGGGATGCTGCTGTCGGAGCACATCCGGCTGGTGGCCGCCTTCGACCACCGGCACATCTTCCTCGACCCGGACCCGGACGCGGCCGCCTCGTACGCCGAACGGAAGCGGCTGTTCGAGATGTCCCGGTCGTCGTGGCAGGACTACGACCAGAAGCTGATCTCCGAAGGCGGTGGGGTGTTCCC
>DATIEJ010000147.1:0-13279 GCA_035455825.1 Rhodanobacteraceae bacterium
TCAAGCTGTTGTTGGAGACGATCGTACTTTGAAGCTTCAACGTGGTGTTGGCCGCATAAATTGCGAGGCCGGGCCCAAAGGTGCCTCCAATGCCCGTGGTCGGCGCGTAGTTGAACGCGATTGTGGAGTTCGTGATTATCAGGTCGGGTGCCTGGAGCAGAACGCCACCAATGGCGTTTGAAGACGTATTGCCTGAAATCGTGCTCGAATAAATATGTGCGTACGAAGATCCACCGGCCTGAAAAACACCGGCAGAGCTGAAATTCGCCGTGTTCCCCGAGATCGTCGAGTTCTGGATGCGAAGCGCGTTCTTCGAATAGACGCCACCGCCAAAGCCGGCTGGAGTCCCGGTTGCTTCATTGAAGCTGATCGTGGAGTACTTCATGCCGACCCCGGTACCACCAAAGACACCTCCGCCCGAAGCTCTGGTGGTATCAGACTTGACAGCCGCACCGAGGACGTTGCCGTATTTCATGGTGACTTGCTTCGCAGCGTAAATGGCGCCGCCGTACGCTTTTCCACCGGTCGAGTGGGCCGAGCAAAGAATCATGCTGCCGGAGATGACCTGGACGGAGCCGGCCGAATAAATGCAGCCGCCCTTTACCACGCCGGCCGCGGTGAGGCTGCCGTTGTAGAAGTTCACGTACGAGAATCCGAGCACCCCGGTGCCGGTGTGATGGATCAGCCTGTCATTCTCGGTCGTGCCGCTGTACTTGCCGTTGATCGACACGTTCTTGCCAGCGGGGGCCTGTATGGTCAGCGCGCCCTGCGTGATATCGATGGCGCCCGTGTTCAGGCTCACGGTGCAAGGTGCGACATTCGCGAAATCGATCGTGTCGCCGGACACGGTTCCGACCGTGTCCGAGATGATGTCTCGAAGCGTCCCGGCGCCATGATCGGCGCATGAACTCACGAAGTGAGTCGTCGCCGCGAAAGCCTTGTGATCGACGGCCAGTCCGAGCAGCGCGGCAATACAGGAGGCTAACGGTGTTACGCGTGACGCAACTTTCACGCAGCGGTTCGTCATGAACTTTGCTCCTCGAGCCCCCCGGCAGCGCAATCCTAGACCCCTCGGGTACCCGGCCGCAACTTACCGGCCCAGGCAGCCCGGAATGCGTCAGAACAGCAACGACGCCATCTTGCGCCGGTAGGTGCCAACCAGATCCTCGTCGTCGAGCGTGGCGAACGCGGCGATCAGGCGCTTCTTGGCCTGGCCGTCGTTCCAGTCGCGCTGCGTGCGCAGGATGTGCAGGAATTCTTCGAGCCCCGCGGCAGCTTCGCCTTCGATCAGCAGGCGCACGCCGAGCAGGTCGCGTGACGCGTGATCGGCGGGATTCTGCTCGACGCGCGCGTGCAGGGTCTGCAGGTCCGGCGCGTCCTTCAGCGCGCGGGCGAAGTCGATCTGGTGGCGCAGGCGCTTGGCCTTGGCGTCCTCGGCGAGGTTCGGCGGCAGCGCGTCGAGCTCGGTTTGCGCGGCGTCGGCGAGGCCGGCGCGCATGAACGCCACGGCAAGGTCGAGCTTGAGTTCCGGCTTGTTCGGGGCTGCCGCGATTTCCTGCTGCAGCCGGGCGATCGCGCGCTCGGGCGGCTCGGCCTCCGCAGGGGCAGCGGCGGGCGCGGCATCTTTTTGCTCTTCTGCGGCATTTGCCACAATGTGGCGCTGCAGGAATTCGCGCACGGCCGATTCCGGCAGCGCGCCCATGAAGCCGTCGACCATCTGGCCGTCCTTGACCAGGACGACGGTCGGCAGGCTGCGAACGCCGAATGCCGCGGCCAGTTGCATCTCCGCATCGGTGTCGACCTTGGCGAGCCGGACCGCGCCGTTGTAGCTGGCGACGACTTTTTCGAGGATCGGCGTCAGGGATTTGCAGGGCCCGCACCATGCAGCCCAGAAATCGACGAGCACGGGCGTGGTCAGCGAGGCGCGGATTACTTCGGCCTCGAAATTGAGTTCGGTAGCGTCGAAAACGTGCGTCGATACAGTCATGTCGTGCGGTCGTCGGGTTCGTCCTGGAGTCGCCAAGATGGCGGCTGGCCGGCAGCTTTGCAAGCGCTGCGCGGCGGCCTTGCCGCCTTTCTTTCGGCGACCCCGGCCGCTTGTTTACCCGTCCGCTCGAATCTATAGTCGCGGCCATACGGGGCGCATGCGCATGACCAGTGCGAAGTATCGGGTGCGGATGAACATGACGACTCGATCCGACTCGACCCGGGAGGCACAGGCATCGCTGGCGGTGACGCGGCATGCGCCGTTGCCGCGCTCCGCACCGGGGCTGTGACGATGGACACCCAGCGCTGGGAGCTTGCCGGCAGCATATTCGAGCGCCTGCTCGGAACGCCCGAGGAGAAACGCGAACTCCTGCTGCAGTCGCTGTGCGGCGCCGACAAGGAGCTAAAGGATGTCGTGATCTCGATGCTGCAGTCCGGGAGCTCCGCGGTTCGCTTCGAGGACGCGCTGGCGACGAATGAACTTCCGACAGCCACCGTGCATGCCGCCGACAATCCCGACAGCCTGCCGGGCGGGCGCGTCGGCCCCTGGCTGCTGGTGCGCAAGATCGATTCCGGCGGAATGGGCGTCGTCTGGCTCGGCGAGCGTGTCGACGGTCAGTTCGAACAACGCGCCGCGGTCAAGCTGATCAAGCGCGGCATGGATTCCGACGCCGTGCTCAAGCGCTTCCTGCGCGAGCGGCAGATTCTCGCGCGGCTGGTCCACCCGCACATCGCCCATCTGCTCGACGGCGGGATCTCCACAGACGGCCGGCCGTACTTCGCCATGGAGTACGTCGAAGGCCTGCCGCTGCTGCGCTACTGCCACGACCGTGGCATGCAGCTGGAAGAACGCATCCGCCTGTTCCTGCGTGTCTGCGAAGCCGTGCAGTTCGCGCATGTGAACCATGTCGTGCATCGCGACCTGAAGCCGTCGAACATCCTCGTCACGGCAGGCGGCGACGTGAAGCTGCTCGATTTCGGCATCGCCAAGCTGCTCGCCGGCGACGCCGTGCTCGAGGAGACGATCACGGAGCTGCAGCGCGAGCGTCCGATGACACCGATGTACGCCGCGCCCGAGCAGATTCGCGGCGAGCGCATCACCGAAGCGACCGATGTCTACGCGCTGGGATGCGTGTTGTACGAACTGCTGACCGGACAGCACGCGCGCGATGTCAGCAAGGCGGCGAACATCCGCGAAGTGCAGCAGATCGTCGAGACCACCGATCCGGTCGCACCGAGCCGACTCAGGCTCGCGTCGATGCCGGTTGCGCGCAAGCACCTGCGCGGCGACCTCGACACGATCGTCCTGACCGCGCTGCGCCGCGATCCGGCGCGGCGCTACGCGAGCGCCGCGGCATTTGCCGCCGACCTGAAGAGCTATCTCGACGGCAAGCCGATACTCGCGCGTGGCGACAGCGTTTTCTATCGCGCGTACAAGCGCGTGCGCAAGCAGCGGATGGCTCTTGCCGCTGGCATGATGGTGCTGGCCATCGGCATCGCCGCGGTTCTGTTCGAGCTTCGCGACCGCGGCGCGGCGGCGCGAGTGGCCGAAGGCGCGTCGACGGCGATCGTCGACTTCAACAACCTGTCGCAGAGTGCGGAAAGCGCGTGGCTGGCGCCTGCACTCGCCGAGATGCTCGCGACCGAACTGGCCGCCGGTGGCAAGGTCCACGTTCTGCCGGACGAACTCGTGCGTCCGGCACGCAGCGATCTGGCCGTGCCGCGAGCCGGCGGCTACTCGATCCAGAGCCTGGCAACGCTGCGCCGCCGGCTCGGTGCGGATTACGTATTGAGCGGCAGTTATCTGGTCACCGGCGCGGCGGCGGACGCCCGAGTGCGCCTCGACATCGCGCTGCAGGACACTCGCTCAGGCGTCGCCATCGCAAGCATTTCGCAAAGCGGTGCGCTGCCCGACCTGACAGCGCTTGTGGAACAGGCCGGAGCAAGCCTGCGCGAGAAGTCCGGTTTTGCGCCGGCGCGACTGAGTCCCGACCGGAGCACGGACAAGGCGCAGCCGCCGAACGCCGACGTGGCTCGATACATGGGAGCGGCTCTGGATGCGCTGCGGCGCAGCGATCCGGCAAGGGCCAAGGAGGCGTTGGTCAAGGCGATAGCGCTTTCGCCGGGCTACGCGCCGGCCTACGTGCAGCTGGCGCAGGCGTGGAAGCTGCTCGGTTACGATAGCAAGGCGCTCGCGGCTGCCCGTCAGGCGGCGGCGCACAGCGAGGGACTTCCCCTGGAGCAGCGACTGCGCATCGATCGCGAAGTCGCGGTGCAGACGTCGGACTGGCCGCGTGCGCTCGAACTCGACAGGCAGTTGCTCGACGGCGACCCGCGCAATCCCGAGATGCACTTTGCGTTGATCAAGGATCTGGTCAAGGCCGGCAAAGCCGAAGAAGCCGACACGGCGCTGAAGGAATTGAGCGCGATGCCCGCAGTGCAGGGCGATCCGCGTATCGAAATCAAGGCCGTGAACATCGCCGAGTTGCGCGGCGACAACCGGGCCCAGGAGCAGCACGCGGAAGCGGCGCTCAAGCTCGCGCAGGCGCGCGACGATGCCGCGCTTGCCGCGGATGCCGTATTCGATCTGGCGCTGGCGCGGTATGCCCTGGGCAAGACCGAGGAAGGCGTGGCCCTGATGCGGCGCGCCGTCGACGAATACCGGAAGACGGAAAATCCCGGCTACGAAGCGGACGCGATCACTTGGCTCGCGTCGATGTACCTCGACCAGGGGCGGACGCATGACGCACGCAATGAGTACCAAAACGCGCTGGCGATCAACGTTCGGATCGACAACAAGGCCGGCGTCGGCGATGTATACAAGAACCTGACGAATGTGCTGTGGAACGACGGTGATCGCGATGCTGCGGAGCAAGCCGCTCGCCAGGTTCAGGAAATCAGCGGCGAGATCGGCAACCAACGGCTCGAGGGATGGGCCTTGAGTGCTGTCGCCTCGATCGAAATGGACGATGCGGTCACCGAGCAGGTGCTGCAGGCCTTCCGTGATGCCATTGCGCTCAACGACCGGATCGGGGCGCATGAAGTCCACATTTACGCATTGCAAAACTACGCCGAGGCCTTGCGGCTGCGAGGACGACTGGTGGAGGCGGGCGAGGCCTGCTCGCAGGCGCAAGCGCAAGCCGACCGGTCCGGATCCCAGGCGGGTATCTCGCGCGCAAAGCTGCGCTGCGCCCTCGTCGCACTCGATCGCGGCGATGTGGCCGCGGCCGTTGGCGCACTCGAAGACGTTTTGGCGACAGCGACCGGGATCGAAGACATGGAGCTGCTGGTCACCAGCGCGATCGAGTTGGCCCGAATCGACGTGGCGCGCCAGCGCTGGGCAGAGGCGGACAAGCGCCTGCGGCTCGCAATCGAGAAGTCCGCGGCGTTCCCCATCTACGAGGTGAATGCGCAAAGCCTGATGGCGCAGTGCCGGTTCGCCCAAGGTCAGCGCACTGAAGCCGAGCGCGCGCTTGCGCGCGCGCAGGAACTGCGCAGTCGCATCACGGAGCGCGGCGCGGTATTCGTCGCCGACGTCGCGCTGGCAACGCTCTACGCACCGGCGGGCGAGAAAGCGCGCGCGGCCGAATCGCTGCTGGCGCTGGCCGCCGATGCCGAAAAACGCTTCTGGATCGGTCCAGCGCTCGAAGCGCGGCTCGCCGCCGTCACGGTAATGCAAAACACAAACGCCGCTTCAGCAGAAGCCTATCGCGAGCAGGTCGCCGCAAGCGCGCGCCAGCAAGGTTATGGTTGGGTGCTGGCGCGCCTTCAGGCGAGCCCCGGACCAGCGCCCTAACCTGTTGTCGCCTCACTGCTCAATCATTTTTTGTATCAGTCCCGTTCCTGCCGTGAGCGCCACCGATGCTTCCCTGTAAGCCGTCGGATGTTGATCGCGGATTCTTTCGGCGTACTCGGCCAACGCGTTGAGCGTCACCACCAGGACGAATACCCGGGCCTGTGGCGAATCGATCCGCATTATGTCGCCGAGATCTATATGGGTAGTCCCGCCACCGCCTGGGCCTACGCCCGCAAGTAGAAACTTCTTCGGGTCTGGGTCTGACATGTCTGCAAATCCTCCCGTCGTTGGTTGGTTTATCGCAATATGGACGACACCGTTTCAGGTGGCGCCATACCGTAACACTTGCTGTCTTCAGGTTAATTCAAGAAAGCCCAACGGAAATTACCGATCCGCGCCGTTCAGCATACTCCCATCGCCACGACGGGATCCGGGTCAGCGAAGCACGGGGTTTCGCTCGCCACGCTATTCGTCGTAGCATTGCCGCGTCAGTCATTCCGGGCATCGCCGAGGGGGCGGTAATGGCACCAGCACAGGAACGACGCAAGGCGGAAGGGCGGCCGGCAATCACGTTGCGGCGCGACCTCAATCAGGACCAGCAGATTGCGCTGGCTGAGCTCGAAAAGTACGGTTGGGAATTGAAGTTCATCCGCCGGCCGATGTTCCAGCAGGCGATCCCTGTCGTTTTCGACTCGGACCGCAAAAGCTATGCGGTCCTGCTGCCAGACGGCACGCTCGATCACAATCCCGGGTTCAACATTCGCAAGTAGGCGAGGTCTTGCCGGCCTGCTCGGTCGACACCGCGCAGCCCGGCAATCGCGGCTGCCGACTTGCTCCTGACGGCGTATGGCGGCCGCTCCATGACGCATCGCGGACGACTCGCTGAATTTCTGGGGAAGCGCAAGAACCGGAGTTCCCGCCGCGCAATTCCGCCTTAAGCTGCCGGAAAACCAACGCAGGAAGGCCAACGTGAGAACCGGCTTGCAAGCAGCGACCGCTTTATCGGAGCGCTCGCCCGGCGCGTCCGGGCGGTATGAGATCGCCGGCCGTATCGAAACGATCGACTGGAATCGCATCGTGCGCGACCTCGACGACCGCGGCAACGCGACGATCGCGAACTTGCTCGATGCCGACCAATGCAAGGCGCTCGTCGGCCTGTACCCGCATGACGAACTGTTCCGCAGCCGTGTCGTCATGTCGCGGCACGGCTACGGTCGCGGCGAGTACAGGTACTTCGGCTATCCGTTGCCCGGAATCATTGCGACCCTCCGGACCGGAATCTATCCGCGACTCGCGCCGATCGCGAACCGCTGGAACGAAACGATGGGCATCGAGGTTCGCTACCCGCTGGCGCACGAGGAATTCATCGCGCGCTGTCACGCCGCCGGCCAGACGCGGCCGACGCCGCTGCTGCTGCAGTACGGCGCCGGCGACTACAACTGCCTGCACCAGGACTTGTACGGCGAACACGTGTTTCCGCTGCAGCTGGCGATCCTGCTGTCCGAACCGGAACGCGATTTCAGCGGCGGCGAGTTCATATTGACGGAGCAGCGTCCGCGCATGCAATCACGCGCCGAAGTCGTGCCGCTGCGTCAGGGCGATGCGGTGATCTTTGCCGTGCACCATCGCCCGGTGCGAGGCACGCGCGGTGCGTACCGCGTCAACTTGCGCCACGGCGTGAGCCGTCTGCGCTCAGGCCAGCGGCACACGCTCGGGATCATCTTTCACGACGCGGCCTGAGACGCTGGTGCCCGGGGGAGACGCCGCAGGCGCCTGCTGCGCAGGCTCACCCTCTCCCCAACCCCTCCCCCATCAAGGGGGAGGGGCTAAAGCGGCGAGCACTAACGCTTCCACCTCTCCCCTTGTGGGAGAGGTCGCCGCGCGCAGCGCGGCGGGAGAGGGGTGGGCGGCGAAGCCGACCGCTCTGTCCTCGCAGAAGTCTGCACCCTCTCCCCAACCACTCCCCCATCAAGGGGGAGGGGCTTGAGAGCGCTTCGCGCCCCTATTCTCCTCACTAGAATCCTTCCAGTTCTTCCGGCGAGGCAGTCGCCGCACCGGCCTGCGCGACGCTTGCCTGCGCCTTCGGTCCGGTCAGGTACACCTTGCCGGCCTTCATGACAAAATTAACTTTTTGTAAAAGTGTAATATCGTCGAGCGGATTGCCCGGCACGGCGATGACGTCGGCGAATTTGCCGGGTGCGACGCTGCCGAGCTCCTTCTCGTGCTTGAGCAGTTGCGCGGCGTGCGTCGTCGCCGCCTGGATCACGAACATCGTCGGCATGCCGGCTTCGACCATGTAGACGAATTCCTTCGCGTTCATGCCATGCGGGTAGACCGCCGCATCGGTGCCGAACGCGATCTTGACGCCGGCCTTGTACGCGCGGCCGGCCGTGGCCTGGATCAGCGGGCCGACCTGCTTGGCCTTGACCGCAACCTGGGCCGGGTAATAGCCGGGCTTCTCGGCCATTTCCTGCACGTACTTGCCGGCGATGATCGTCGGCACGTACCAGGTGCCATGCTCTTTCATCAACTTGATGTCGGCGTCGTCCATGTAGGTGCCGTGCTCGATCGAGTCGACGCCGCCGACCACCGCGCGGCGGATCGCCTCGGCGCCATGCGCGTGCGCTGCAACGGTGAATCCGTAGTCGTGCGACGCAGCGACGATCGCCTTGATTTCGTCGAGCGTCATCTGCGCGTTGTCGGCGCTGCTGCTTTCGTCGAGCACCCCGCCGGACGGCATGATCTTGATCAGGTCGACGCCGTTCTTGTAATGCAGGCGGATGGTTTTCCAGGCATCGTCGACGCCATTGATCACGCCTTCCTTGACCGATGGATCGCCGGCCAGGTCCTGTCGATAGCCGTTGGTGGGATCACCGTGGCCGCCGGTCGAACCGATCGCCTTGCCTGCGGTAAAGATGCGCGGACCCGGGACGACGCCGGCGTTGATTGCATTGCGCAGCGCGACGGAATCGTAATCGCTGTCGCCGACGTTGCGCACGGTCGTGAACCCCGCTTCGAGCGTCGTCTTGGCGTAGACCGTGCTGCGGATCGCATAGTCGGCCGCGTTCCAGCGGAATCGATCGGAGTAGCCGGTCGGACTGGTCTGGCTGGTCAGGTGCGTGTGGCTGTCGATCAATCCCGGCAGGCAGGTCGCATCGTTCAATTCGATCGATTTGGCTCCGGCGATGTCGGCCTTGCCGCTGCGCACTTCCTTGACCTTGTCGCCCTCGATCACGATCGTCGATGCACCGAGCAACTTGCCGGCTTCGGTATCGATCAGGTGGCCGCAATGCAGCACGGTCTGGGCGGGCGGCGCCGCGTCGTCGGCTGCGAAAGCGGCGGTAGCGAGCAGCGACGAGGCGATGGCGGCGGCGAGGGACAATGTGCGCATGAGCAGCTCCGTTGGAAGTCGCAGCATCTTACGCAGATCGTCCGCGAGCGCCTATGCCGGAAGCTGGGCCAGGTGAACTGGCGCACACTCGGACATTCCCAGTTGCGATCCCCGGATTGCGATAGCGGGCGGGCGGGTGCAGGGATCGCGGCCCGCCACCGAGAAACCCGGTTCGCTGATCGGCCTTACACGGGTCCCTCGAGCAATCCGGTCCGCACCGCGTGCAACGCAGCTTGCGTGCGGTCCTCGAGATGAAGTTTTGCCAGTATCTGGCTGACGTAGCCTTTCACCGTGCCTTCGGTCAGGTTCAGGCGCCGCGCGATGTGCTTGTTCGACAAGCCTTCGGCGATCAGCCGCAGCACGTCGGTTTCGCGCGCCGTAAGCGCTTCCTTCGATTCCCACGGCTTGCGCAACAACTCCATCAGCTGGCGCTGCGCAGCCGGCGCAAGATAGGGCTGGCCCGCGGCGACGCTGCGGATCGCGGTCAGCAGATCGTCCTTGAGCGCATCCTTGATCAGGAATCCGGTTGCTCCGGCATCGAGCGTGGCGCGGATCAACGAGTCCTCGCCGAAACTCGTGAACACCAGGACGCGTATGCCAGGCACGCGTTCGTGCAGTCCGCGAATCGTCTCGACGCAGGATAGTCCCGGCATTTTCAGGTCGACCAGCGCCAGGTGCGGGGCCAATCCGGCAGCAGCCGCCAGCGCGTCCGCACCGTTCGCGAATTCCCCCACCACCTGCATGTCCTCATGTGATTCGAGTATCGCGCGCACGCCTTCGCGTACGATCGCGTGGTCGTCGACCAGGATTAGGCGCATCGCGGAAATGTCCTGACGGGATGGCTCGGGGAAAGTAGCACTCATCGACTGATTCGGCATCTGGTTTGACCAGAGCATAGATTTCACTTTCCGGCACTGTCGACGCCACTGACCAAAGTCAGGTTGCGGCCGGCCATTTGTCAGTAGACATGCCGCCTTCGAATCGCCGCGCGCTGAACGCGCGGCGGACCGCAGCGGAAATTGGTCGTGCCGACCTCGCGGTCAGCAGGGCGATCCATCAGTGGATGATGCGCCGCTGCAGGAGCCAGCCAAGCGCGGCCGAACAGACGAATTCAAGGCTCCAGGCCATCGCGGAACACCAGGTCCGAGACGACCGAAGAAACCGTGAACGTGATTTTGGTCGCGCTGACGTTGAACGTGCCGGTCATGCTCGCACCGGGCCCCGTTCCCTCATAGGTCGAGGTGAATGAACCCGGGTCGAATCCGCTCTGCTGCGGGTATTCGATCAGCGTGTATTCGACTCCCTGAACCGGGGGCGTGACGCCGTCGGCAAAGAGGAAGTGACGGTAACCGTCGCCGTTTTTGAAGAGACCGGCTCCCAGGACCAGCCGGTCAGCTTTCTTGCCAAGCCTGGCATGGATGTAGCCGTTCGGGCCCCAGTCCAGGATCTGCGCCGGCAGAGTGCCTGGAGTGGCCCGCGTGCCGATCCACAACCTGCCAGAGGCATTTACCACGAGAGGAGAGGTCAGGGCGCCACTGCCGGCGAAGGTTGCCCCTGCATCGATGACCACCGGACCCATGACGCTTCCCGTTGCTTCGAGCGAGCCCTCGGCGACGATGAACGCAGCATTTTCCACGTCGTTCAGGACGAGTGTTCCCGTGCCTTGCTTGACCAGACCGCCGGTGACGATCCCGTTGATGGTCAGGGTCGTGTCGGGCAGCACGTCCACCTTGCTGTTCGAGCCCAGAGTCACGTCGCCGGTCACGGTGTTGTCGCCGATGAAATTCTCCAGCGTGCCGCCGTTCACGAACAGCGATTCGTCGGTCGTGACGCCGAGGTACAGCGAGAGGGTCGCGTCGGCCTCGACGTAGGTGCTGCTGGCGGTAGCGCCAAGTCCGGAATCGGTACCGACGTACACCGTGCCGTTGTTGACCGTCACGATGCCGCCATAGCTGTAGGGTCCCTGCGAGAAGTAAAGATATCCGGTGCCGAATTTCTTGATGTCGCCGGATCCGGAAATCGCGCCGCGCAGAGCGGTATTGCACGAACCGTCGATCCCCAGATCCTTGCCGTTGAGATTCAGCGCGCCGTCGATGAACAGGAAACTGCCGCCAGCGGCGCATGAGAATGTCTGCGTGCCGCCGAGCTTTATGTCCGGACGGAAGTGCGGCCCATGATCGGCGAGGGTGGCGGCCGGCGTGCTGACAGTGATTCCGGAATTTGCCCCCGGCGTCAGCGTGATCGCGTTGCCGCTGATGTCGTAGTTCAACCCGGTGAACTGCAGCGCCGCGGGCTGCAGGTTGACGATGTCGTTCGTGTTGGTCCTGTCGGCGGTCGGCACCGTATCCGGAAAGACCAGGGTGTCGGTGCTGATCGGAACGGGGCGGATGCCGCCGCAATTGTTCCAGTTGGCCGCCGTACTCCATTTGTCGTCCGAGCCGCCGCCGGTCCACGTGCAGGTTGCGGCGTAAGCGTGCGCACAAGCGCACAGCGCCAGCGCGGCGCTGATGATCCTGATCATCGTGCTTCCCCTCCCCATTTACCCCGCCATTAAGTTACGACGATGCGCCGCCTGGCGCAACGGCAACGTCAGGTGGCCGGGCCGGCCTCGCGGTCCGCGCGCGGCAGGCGCGCTTCAATCAACGTTCCGCGTGGATTGCCGGGGGAAACGCGAAAGTGGCCGTGCAGGCTCTCGACGCGCGTACGCATGCTGCCGAGTCCGACGCCGGGACGGAACTCGCTGCCGAGCCCGCGGCCGTCGTCGGCGACGCGCAGGACGGCTTCGGTCGCGGTCACCGCCGCTTCGATGCGCACGCTCCTGGCGCTGGCGTGACGCACGGTGTTGGATACGGCTTCCTGGCACACGCGATACAGGGCTTCCTCGTTCTCGAGTTGCTGCGGCACGTAGCCCGAGAACCCGGTCTTCACCGCGAGGCCGTCCGGGATCATCGCCGCGAGCAGTTTCGTCAATGCGCCCGGCAACGCCTGCGTGCGCAGGTTCTCGAGTCCGGCAAACGAGCGGCCCTGGCGCGAGATCGCCGGATGGCTGGCCGAGTCCGGCGGCGCCAGTTCGCGCAGCAGCATGCGCATTTCGGCAAATGCCGTCTGCGCCAGTTGCTGCAACCGGGCGACGCGCCGTTCGCCCTCGGCCGGGCTGCGCTGCCAGGCGGCACCGAGCGTCTGGCTCAACAGGCTCATCGACGAAAGGATCTGCGTGACGTTGTCATGCAGTTCACGCGCGAGGCGCTGGCGTTCGGCGAGCACGGCGGCCTCGCTGACCTTGCCGGACAACTGTGCGTTGTCGATGGCGACGGCAAGATAGTCGGCAATGACCTCCAGGCTGCGCCTATCCAGTTCATCGAACGGCCGGTCGCCTTCGACATTCACGACACCGAGCACGCGCTCGCCAAGGCAGATCGGCACCGCCAGTTCCGCGCGCGCGGCATTGACTCCCGGCGGACACAGGTAGCGCGGGTCGGCGTGCACGTCGTTGACGAGCTGGGTGCGGCCCTCGCGCACGGCTGCACCCATGATGCCGCTGGCAATCGGCAGGTAATCGACTTGCTGGATATTGCGCTTGTAGCTGCCGCCACGAATGCGTACGACCAGCGTGTTCGGGTCCGACGGATCGAGCAGCGGGATGTCGACGTTCTGGAAATTCAATATTCCATGGATCGAATCGGCGGCTCGCTGCAGGAGCGCATCGCGGTCCGGCTCGCGATGGATATCGGCGGCAATGCGCGCGATCAGCTCGAAGCGCGAGCTGCGTCGGCGCTCCTCGTCGTGCCGGCGCGCATGCTCGATCGCGATCGCGGCGATGCGCGCAATCAGTTCCAGCGTCTCGACCTGCGCCGGCCGGAATTTGCGCGGCGGCTCCAGTGTCACGGCGAAGTATCCGAGCAGGAGTTCGTTCCAGCGGATCGGAAGTCCCAGCGCCTGGTGGTCGTCGAGCGAAGTCGTCGCCGAACGCGCAAGATCGCCGTAGCGGCCGTGATAGCGCCCGCCCATCGCAATGATGTGACCGCCGATGCCCTCGCCACGCGCCTGCACCGGCGGCGCCTCCGCACGTACCGAGTGATGCACGGTGGCGGTACGCATCACGTCGT
>DATIEJ010000148.1:0-2845 GCA_035455825.1 Rhodanobacteraceae bacterium
CCTCACCCTGATCCAAGGAGTCCGTCATGAATCTTCGTTCGACCGTTTTCGCACTGCTTTTCGCCTGCGGCATTTCCGCGCCGGCATTGGCCAAGGTCGCCGTCGGCGAGCCGGCGCCCGACTTCAGCCTGACCGACAGCAACGGCAAGACGCAGACGCTGTCGCAGTACAAGGGCAAGATCGTCGTGCTCGAATGGAACAATCCGGAGTGCCCGTTCGTCGGCAAGCACTACGGCGGCGGCAACATGCAGAAGCAGCAGGCCGATGCGACCGCGGCCGGCGTGATCTGGCTGACGATCAACTCCGGCGCGGAAGGCAAGCAGGGCGACCTCGATGGCGCCGGCGCGAACGCCTACATCGCCAAGGTCGGCGCCAGGCAGACCGCGTACCTGCTCGACCCAACCGGCAGCGCCGGCCATTCGTACGGCGCGAAGACGACGCCGCACATGTACGTGATCGACCAGCAGGGCGTGCTGCGCTACATGGGCGGCATCGATTCGATCGCCAGCACCGACAAGAGCGACCTGGCCAAAGCGACGCAATACGTGCCGCAGGTACTGGCCGAACTCAAAGCCGGCAAGGCGGTCAGCGTGACGACGTCGCAGCCGTATGGGTGCAGCGTGAAGTACGGATCATAGGGGCAGCGTCGAGCGCTGCGCCAAGCAGCGTCATCATCGACGCTTCGGGTCGTTACCGAAAGACGAGCCAGGCGCCGTCACTTCGGCCGGGATGCCCCGGCCATGACCTCGAGGATGGCGCTGTTGACCGCCTGAGGTTGGTCGATGGGAATGTCGTGCCCGCTGTCGGGAACGATGCGGTTGGTGCCGCGCCTCGAAAGGGCGGCGAGCTCGTCGAACAGTGCGAACGTCAGACGATTGACCGCGGCGCGATGCGCCTGCGATTCGCCCGACCGGGGGCCAGGCCGATCGCCCGCGGCCAGGACGATCAGCGGCATGTCGCCATACCAGGTCCGCGCCGCGCGCACCTGGTCGGAACTGGCGAAATGGTCGGTTTCGTCTTCGCTCAGTTGCGCCTGCTGGTAGCCCGGCGACAAGTGCGTCTTCAAGTAGGCCGCGTTGATGGCATCACTGTAGTGCGGGTCCGGCCCAGGAACGCATTGCTTGTAACGCGCCGTGCCCTCGACGAACCCTGCTGCCGCGGCGATCACACATTCACGTTCGCCCTGCCACATCGGTTCGAAGTTGTCCGCGATGTACTTTTCGTATGTGCGCTGCTGGATGTCCAACTTCCATACCCTTGCGGGCCAGTCTTCGTGCACCGGATCAACCAGCACCATGCCGACGACTTCAGACGGATAGACGTCCTTGTACAGCCTGACATTCATGCCGCCATACGAATGTCCGACGAGGATATAGGGCGGCGCGATCGATGCGGCGATCAACAACCGGTGCAGATCGTCGACGATATTTGCGCTCGATCCGGTCCTCGTCCCGGGATCGCTGAAACCGACGCCGGCTCGATCGTAGGAACATGCGCGCGCATGCACGGCGATTGCCGGCTGCACGAAAGCCCAGCCAACGGTTTCGCCGGTCACGCCGGAGTCGAACACGATGGTCGGCGAGCCCGTTCCGGTGCAGTAGAGGTTGAGCTTGCGACCGGGTTCTATTTCGACAAGCCGCTGCGCGTGGGTATAGGCGGGGTCGCCGATCGTCGCCGTGTTTTTCCCGGCGGCCAAAGCCGGTGAAGTTGCGAGCGCAGTGAAGAAAACGATTCCGAAATATTTGCTCGCGCGAACCATCGCACTGCTCCGACGCTGCCGATTCGGGGATTGCAAATCAGCAATTGGATTTCACACACAACGATTCACGCGCGCGTTTCACGCTCGTTGAACGGCGGTTCCAGATCGGAGCTGCCAGCTATGATCTCCGAAGTCACGATTGCTTCCGGCGGCTGGGTCGCGATCGTGACTGCGGGCGGCAGATGCGACACCGTGTACCACGCGAGCACGAGCGCGCCGCCGAGCATGACCGACGCAAGTCCGAACGTGACGCCGGCCCAGGCGCCGTGCATGTGCGCCTGCGTGACCGCGGCGAACGTGCGCGTGAACAGGGTCGGCGCGATGATGCCGGCGATCGCCGACAGGCTCGCAACGGCACCCTGCAGCCGACCTTGTTCGCGTGGATCGACGTGGTGCGTCATGATCGCCTGCGCGGCCGGGCCGGCGACGCCCCACAGCGCCGCGATCGGCATGAACGACCAGAACCAGTAGCCGTTCGGCGCGAGACCGTACAACGCGAAGCCGAGCGTGCCGCAGCCCAGTCCGAACAGCAACGCGCGGCGTTCGCCGAGCGCGCCGACGATCTTCTTGATCAATCCGCCCTGCACGATCGCGGCGAGCACGCCGACGCCGGCGAGCGTGTAGCCGACCATCTGCGGGCCCCAGCCGAAGCGGTAGTCCGCATACAGCACGAACGTGGTCGGATAGACCATGTGCGCGAGCGCCATCAGGAACAGCACGCCGATCAGGCCGAGCACCTGCGGGTAGCGGCGCAGCAGTTTCAGCGCGCCGAACGGGTTGGCGTGCGCCCAGTCGAAATGCGGCGTGCGCTTTTCCTTCGGCAGCGATTCGGGCAGCACGAACAGGCCGTAGACGAAGTTCGTCAGGCACATGACGACCGCGGCCCAGAACGGCAGGCGCACGTTGATCTCGCCGAGGAAGCCGCCGATCGCCGGCGCGACGACGAAGCCGATGCCGAACGCCATGCCGATCATGCCGAACGCCTGCGCGCGCTTTTCCGGCGGCGTCACGTCGGCGACGTACGCGTTCGCCGTGCTGAAGCTGGCCGCGGTGATGCCGGAGATGATGCGGCCGATGAACAGCAGC
>DATIEJ010000149.1:0-5713 GCA_035455825.1 Rhodanobacteraceae bacterium
CTACCTCAAGCAGGACACCATCGGGCCGGAGCAGTACGCCTTCTGGCTCGACACGCTCGACGCCGCCGACTTCATCGGCGTGCGCGGCCCGCTCTTCCGCACTCGTACCGGCGAGATCACCGTCGAGGTGCGCGAGGTCACGCTGCTCGCCAAGGCGCTGCGCCCCCCGCCCGAGAAGTGGCACGGCCTAACCGACGTCGAGCAGCGCTACCGCCAGCGCTACGTCGACCCGATCATCTCGCCGGAATCGCGCCGCGTGTTCGCGCTGCGCTCGGCAACGATACGATTCATTCGGCAGTGGCTCGAGGCGCCGCCGCGGCGCTTCATGGAAGTCGAAACACCGATGATGCACGTGATACCCGGCGGCGCGACCGCGCGGCCGTTCGTGACGCATCACAACGCGCTCGACATGGACCTGTACCTGCGCGTGGCGCCCGAGCTGTACCTCAAGCGCCTGACCGTCGGCGGTTTCGATCGCGTCTACGAGATCAACCGGAACTTCCGCAATGAAGGCGTTTCGACACGGCACAACCCCGAATTCACGATGCTCGAGTTGTACCAGGCCTACGCGACCTACAACGAGGTCATGGACCTGACCGAAGCGATGATCCGCGACGCGGCAACCGCAGTCGCTGGCGGCACGCAGCTGCAGTGGGAGGGCAGCGCGATCGACCTCGGCCCGCCGTTCCGGCGCTGGCGCATGGAAGATGCCGTGCTCGAACTCAACCCGCAGATCCAGCGCGCGGAATTGCGCGACCGCGCCGCGCTGGCCGCACACTGCGCGCGCCTGAAGATAGCGATCAAGCCGGAATTCGGCTGGGGCAAACTGCTGTTGTCGATCTTCGAGCACACGGTCGAGCACACGTTGGTCCAGCCGACCTTCATCACCGCGCATCCGACCGAAGTGTCGCCGCTGGCTCGCGCCAACGATGCCGATCCGGGAATCACCGATCGCTTCGAGTTGTTCATCAACGCGAAGGAACTGGCCAACGGGTTTTCCGAGCTGAACGACCCGGAAGACCAGGCCGATCGCTTTCGCGCCCAGGTTGCGGCGAAGGATTCCGGCGACGACGAGGCGATGCACTTCGATACCGACTATATTCGCGCGCTCGAATATGGCCTGCCGCCGGCCGGAGGCCTCGGCGTCGGTGTCGACCGGCTGGTCATGTTCCTCGCCGACGTGCCGTCGATTCGCGACGTCCTTCTTTTCCCGTACATGCGCCCCGAGGCGTGAGCTGTTCAGTATTTGTTCGATAAACGCACAAGCCATCTGCGAGGCGTACGCATCGAGGATCGCCTGATGCTTCGGTCAACGCGTCCCGACGTTGCATTCCGGTGTCGAGTGGGTTACAAATCCGGGGGTTAGCCTGGCGGGGTCTGGCGATGTCAGCCACTGGAAAACAAGGTGCGTTGAGACATGCACGCATGCCGGTGAAGTCGGCTATCCTGATGATCCAGGGCGAGCAGTCGTGGACCAGCGACGTCGAAGACATCTCGTCGACCGGCGTCATGGTGCGGCGCCCGAATGGCTGGACCGGCACTCTGGGCGAGCTGTTCGTGCTCGACATGATCTTCGGCACCAAGCTGAACATTCATCTGAAGGCCACCGTCGCTCGCCTGACGCGCGAGCACATCGGATTCGCGTACGAGCGCATCCCGCCGAACAAGGAAAAGCCGCTGTGGGACCTGCTCGGCGGCTATGCCGACAAGCTCGAGCACTTTCCGAGCTAGCGGTCACGATCAAGAGATTCACCACGAAGGCACGAAGGACACGAAAAGAAGAACAGACCCGACAAGGTCCTTCTTTGCTTTTCTTCGTGTCCTTCGTGCCTTCGTGGTGAATCTTTTCTGGTGGCTTGCTACTCGTGGTGTTTGCGTGCTCAGGCCGGCGTTGCCGGAGCACTCTCGCGCAACTCGCGGCGCAGGATCTTGCCGACATTGGTCTTCGGCAACGAGTCGCGGAATTCGATGATCTTCGGCTGCTTGTAGCCGGTCAGGTTTGCCTTGCAGTGTTCCTTGATCATCGCAGCGGTCAGGTTCGGATCCTTTTTCACGACCACGACCTTTACGGCTTCGCCCGACTTTTCGTCGGGAACGCCGACCGCGGCGACTTCGAGCACGCCGGGGCACTGGGCAATGACATCTTCGATCTCGTTCGGGTAAACGTTGAAGCCGGACACGAGGATCATGTCCTTCTTGCGGTCGACGATGTAGAAGTAGCCTTTTTCGTCCATCTTCGCGACATCGCCGGTGTGCAGCCAGCCGTCGGCGCCGAGCACCTTGGCGGTCTCTTCGGGGCGCTGCCAGTAGCCCTGCATGACCTGCGGACCCTTCAGGCACAACTCACCCACTTCGCCGACACCGAGCCAATTGCCGTTGTCGTCCTGGATCGCGGCATCGGTCGACGATATCGGCAGGCCGATCGAACTGTTGTAGTCGGCAAGGTCGAGCGGGTTCATGCAGGCGGCCGGCGAGGTTTCGGTCAGGCCATAGGCCTCGACCAGCGTCACACCGGTCACCTTCTTCCACTGTTCGGCAACCGCGCGCTGCACGGCCATGCCGCCGCCCAGAGAAAGGTGCAATGTGGAAAAATCTATCTTGTCGAAACCGGGAGTGTTCAACAGGCCGTTGAACAGCGTGTTGACGCCAGTAATCGCCGTGAAGCGGATGCCCTTCAGGGTCTTGACGAAACCGGGCATGTCGCGCGGATTCGTTATCAGCTGATTGAGCCCGCCGAACTTCATGAATACCAGGCAGTTCGCCGTCAGCGCGAAGATGTGGTACAGCGGAATTGCGGTGATGATGATTTCCTCGCCCTCGCGGACGTTGGTGCCGAGCCATGCCGACGACTGCTGCATGTTGGCGACCATGTTCCCATGACTGAGCATCGCGCCCTTGGCGACGCCGGTGGTGCCGCCGGTGTACTGCAGGAATGCGATGTCGTCGTGGCTGATCTCGACCTTCGGAGGTTCCTGCCTCGCGCCTGCGGCCAGGGCCGCGCCGAAACGAACGGCGTGCGGGATCGAATACGGCGGTACCATTTTCTTGACGTGGCGCAGCGTGAAGTTCACGACCGCAGCCTTTGGAAAACCGAGCAGATCACCCAGGCCCGTCGTGATGATGTGCCTGCACGGCGTGTCGTGCAGGACTTCGGCCAGCACCGAGGCGAAGTTGTCGAGCACGACGATCGCGCTCGCGCCGGCGTCGCGCAGCTGGTGGCGCAGTTCGCGGGCCGTGTACAGCGGATTCGTGTTGACGACCGTCAAGCCGGCGCGCAGCACGCCAAAGATCGCGATCGGATACTGCAGGACGTTCGGCAGCATGATCGCGACGCGGTCGCCCTTGTCGAGCTTCAGCACGTTGCGCAGGTAGGAAGCAAACGCGCGACTCTGGCGATCGATATCGCCATAGGTCAGCACCTTGCCCATGTTCGAAAACGCGGGGCGGTGATGGAATCGCTCGCAGGCGCTTTCGAGCACATGCGCGATCGAGCGAAAGGCATTCACGTCGATCGCTGCGGGAACACCGCGCGGATAGCTGGCCAGCCAGGGGCGTTCAGTGCTCATCGGTGTCGGATCCTCCCCCAAAGCCGGCGCAGGTCGCCCTTGCGCAAACGAAATGCATGTGCGGCGATTGGACCACACGGGGCGAAAGCGCAGCAAGCTGCATTGCGGCGCGGGGCAGGGCACGCGAGCCCGGCTTGGCGCCCGGCCGGCGCGCTATAGTGACGGCATGGCAAGACGGATTCCGACAGGCCTGGTCCTGATCCTCGCGCTTTCGCTCGCGGGCTGTTCGCGCACGACTGATGAACAGCGCATCCGCGAGGCGATGGCGGCGATGCAGCAGGCCATGGAAACCCGCGATCCGCGCGCGTTCATGACACACGTCAGCGACGACTTCATCGGCAACGACGCCGAGTTCGACCGCGCCGCCCTGGGCAATCTGCTGCGCGTCGAGGCGTTGCGCAACGACCGTATCGGCGCAACGCTTGGGCCGATCGACGTCGAGATGCAGGGAGACCGCGCCAGGGCACAGGTCCTGGCGACCTTCACCGGCGGCAGCGGGAACCTGCTGCCGGAGCGCGGCTCGATTTACTCAATCACAAGCAGCTGGAAGCGCCAGGGCAGCGACTGGCGTTGCTACAGCGCGACGTGGAAACAGCAGTTGTAGGGTGGGCCTTGGCCCACCGTTTTCTTGTCGAGGCAGAAGCGAAGTACGGTGAGCCAAGACCCACCATACGCGCGATGTCCGTCAGGAATTGATCTCAGGCCGCCTTCGCACTCGCCGCCAGCTGGCGCAATACATATGGCAGGATGCCGCCGTGCCGGTAGTACTCGGTTTCCTTCGGCGTCAACAGCAGCACCTTGACCTTGAAGCGCTTCTCGCCGTCCGAACTCTTCGCGACGATCTCGACCTCACGCGCGGCGCCGTCGTTGAGTCCGGCGATGTCGAACACTTCGTCGCCCTTGAGTCCGAGGCTCTGCGCGTTCTGGCCGGCGCTGAACTGCATCGGCAGGATGCCCATGCCGACGAGGTTCGAGCGATGGATGCGCTCGAAGCTTTCGGCGATCACGGCCTTCACGCCGAGCAGCATCGTGCCCTTGGCCGCCCAGTCGCGCGACGAACCGGTGCCGTATTCCTTGCCGGCGATCACGATCAGCGGCACATTTTCCTTTTTATACATCATCGCGGCGTCGTAGATCGGCAGCTTCACGCCATCGCCGCTCTTGCCCAGCGTGAAATGCAGCGTGTTGCCGCCTTCCTCGCCGCCGAACATCAGGTTCTTGATGCGGATGTTGGCGAACGTGCCGCGCACCATGACGTCGTCGTTGCCGCGGCGCGAGCCATACGAGTTGAAGTCCGACTTGACCACGCCGTGCGCCTGCAGGAACTGTCCGGCCGGCGAGGTCGCCTTGATGTCGCCGGCGGGCGAAATGTGATCGGTCGTGATCGAGTCGCCGAACAGTCCCAGGCAGCGCGCGCCGTGGATGTCGCTGATCTTGCCGATCTGCATGCGCATGCCGTCGAAGTACGGCGGGTTCTTGATATAGGTCGAGGCGTCGTCCCACGAATAGCGTCCGCCTTCCGGCGCTTCGATCTGGTTCCAGCGGCTATCGCCGCGGAACACGTCGGCGTAGTTGTGCTTGAACAGGTCGGGGCCGATCGTGCGAGCGATGACGTCGCCGATCTCCTTGTTCGTCGGCCAGATGTCCTTGAGATAAACCGGTTTGCCGTCGCTGCCGGTGCCCAGCGGCTGCGTCGTCAGGTCGATATCGACCGTGCCGGCGAGCGCAAACGCCACGACCAGCGGTGGCGAGGCAAGGTAGTTCATCTTGACCTCGGGATGGACGCGGCCTTCGAAGTTGCGATTGCCCGACAGCACCGATGCCGCCACGAGGTCGCCTTCGCCGATCGCCCTCGAGATTTCCGGCGGCAGCGGTCCGGAATTGCCGATGCAGGTCGTGCAGCCGTAGCCGACGACGAAGAAGCCGAGTTTCTCCAGATCGGCGAGCACGCCGGCTTTCTTCAGGTAGTCGGTGACCACCAGCGAACCCGGCCCGAGCGACGTCTTGACCCAGGGCGCGGCCTTGAGGCCTTTCTTGACGGCATTGCGCGCGAGCAAGCCGGCGCCGAGCATGACTGCGGGATTCGACGTATTCGTGCACGACGTGATCGCCGCTATGACGACGGCGCCATCGCGCAGGTTGAACGC
>DATIEJ010000150.1:0-12507 GCA_035455825.1 Rhodanobacteraceae bacterium
GCAAGATCGGCGTCGACGTCAAGGGCGAAATCCTCGAGCTCAAGGACACGATCAACACGATGGTCGACCAGCTCAACGGCTTCGCCGCCGAAGTCACGCGCGTGGCGCGCGAGGTCGGCACCGAGGGCAAGCTCGGAGGCCAGGCGCAGGTGCCGGGCGTCGCGGGAACGTGGAAGGACCTGACCGACAACGTCAACTCGATGGCGTCGAACCTGACGACGCAGGTGCGCAACATCGCCGAAGTCACGACCGCGGTCGCGAAGGGCGACTTGTCGCGCAAGATCACGGTCGACGTGCGCGGCGAGATTCTGCAATTGAAAGAGACCATCAACACGATGGTCGACCAGTTGAACGGCTTCGCGGCGGAAGTCACGCGCGTTGCGCGCGAGGTCGGCACGGAAGGCAAACTCGGGGGCCAGGCGCAGGTGCCGGGTGTCGCGGGAACGTGGAAGGACTTGACCGACAACGTCAACTCGATGGCGTCGAACCTGACCGCGCAGGTGCGCAACATCGCGCAGGTGACGACCGCCGTGGCGCGCGGCGACCTTTCGCGCAAGATCGGCGTCGACGTCAAGGGCGAAATCCTCGAGCTCAAGGACACGATCAACACGATGGTCGACCAGCTCAACGGCTTCGCCGCCGAAGTCACGCGCGTGGCGCGCGAGGTCGGCACCGAGGGCAAGCTCGGCGGCCAGGCGCAGGTGCCGGGCGTCGCGGGAACGTGGAAGGACCTGACCGACAACGTCAACTCGATGGCGTCGAACCTGACGACGCAGGTGCGCAACATCGCCGAAGTCGCGACCTCGGTCGCGCGCGGCGACTTGTCGCGCAAGATCGCGGTCGGCGCGCAGGGCGAAATCCTGCAGCTGAAGGAAACGCTGAACACGATGGTCGACCAGCTCAACGGCTTCGCCGCCGAAGTCACGCGCGTGGCGCGCGAGGTCGGCACCGAAGGCAAGCTCGGCGGCCAGGCCCAGGTGCCCGGCGTCGCCGGCACGTGGAAGGATTTGACCGACAACGTCAACTCGATGGCGTCGAACCTGACCACGCAGGTGCGCGGCATCGCCAAGGTCGTGACCGCGGTCGCGACCGGCGACTTGAAGAAGAAGCTCACGGTCGAAGCGAAAGGCGAAATCGCCGAGCTCGCCGATACGATCAACAGCATGACCGAAACGCTGGCGATCTTCGCCGACCAGGTGACGACCGTGGCGCGCGAGGTCGGCGTCGAAGGCCGCCTCGGCGGACAGGCGAATGTGCCGGGCACGGCCGGCATCTGGGAAAACCTGACCGCGAACGTGAACCAGCTCGCCGCGAACCTGACGACGCAGGTGCGCGCGATCGCCGAAGTCGCGACCGCGGTCACGCAGGGCGACCTGACGCGGTCGATCCAGGTCGACGTGCGCGGCGAACTGGCCGACCTGAAGAACAACATCAACTCGATGATCGGCACGTTGCGCGCGACGACGGAATCCAATCGCGAGCAGGACTGGCTGAAGACGAACCTGGCCAAGTTCAGCGGCATGATGCAGGGCCAGCGCGACCTGATCACGCTCGGCCGCATGCTGCTGTCGGAGCTTGCGCCGCTGATCAACGCGCAGCAGGGGCTCATGTACGTCGTCGATCCGGACGAACTCGGCAAGCCGCGCAAGCTGCGCAAGCTGATCGGCTATGCCGACGCTTCCGGCGCCGAAACCGGCAGCACGCTCGATATCGGCGAAGGCCTGATCGGCCAGTGCGCCGCGCTCGGCCAGACGATCGTGATCGAAAACGTCTCGCCGGGCCTCGGCCAGATCCGTTCCGGCCTGATCAGCGCCGATCCGCGCAACGTCATCGTTTTCCCGGTGCTGTTCGAAAGGCAGGTCAAGGCCGTCATCGAGCTCGCCTCGCTGACCGAGGTCACGACCTCGCAGCGCTCGTTCCTCGAGCAGCTGTCGGGCAGCATCGGCATCGTGCTGAACACGATCGAGGCCTCGATGCGCACCGAAAGCCTGCTGTCGCAGTCGCAGCAGCTGGCCGGCGAACTGCAGTCGCAGCAGCGCGAACTGCAGCAGACCAACGAGGACATCGCGCTCAAGGCGGCGCTGCTTGCCGAACAGAAGGCCGAGGTCGAACACAAGAACCAGCAGATCGAATACGCGCGGCGCGCGCTCGAGGAAAAGGCCGCGGAACTGGCGCTGACATCGCGCTACAAGTCCGAGTTCCTCGCGAACATGTCGCACGAACTGCGCACGCCGTTGAACAGCATCCTGATCCTCGGCCAGCAGCTCGCCGAAAATCCGGCGAAGACGCTGACCGAAAAGGAGGTCGAGTTCGCCAAGACGATCCATGCGGCCGGCACCGACCTGCTGCACCTGATCAGCGACATCCTCGATCTTTCCAAGATCGAATCGGGAACCGTCACGATCGATCGCGAGGAGATCACGTTCAATCACCTGCGCGAGAACATCGAGCGCGCGTTCCGCCACGAGGCCGAGCGGCGCAACCTGGAGTTCGTGGTCGACTTCCCGGATTCGCTCGGCAATTCGTTCAATACCGATCCGAAGCGCCTGCTGCAGATTCTCAAGAACCTGCTGTCGAACGCGTTCAAGTTCACCGAGTCGGGCAGCGTGCGGCTCGCCGCCAGGGTCGCCAGCAAAGGCTGGACCCCGGGACATCCGGTGCTCGACGATGCGCCGATCGTCATGGCGCTCGAAGTCAGCGACACCGGCATCGGCATTTCGGCCGACAAGCAGCGCATCGTGTTCGAGGCATTCCAGCAGGCCGATGCCGGCACGTCGCGCAAGTACGGCGGCACCGGGCTGGGACTGGCGATCAGCCGCGAGCTCGCGGGCTTGCTCGGCGGCGAGCTGAAGCTGCAGAGCGCGGTCGGAGCCGGCAGCACGTTCACGTTCTACCTGCCGTTCAACTACGTGCCGGCGTCGGAAAGCCTCGAGCCGCTTGGGTCGCGCGCCCTGCGCGCGCGCAGCGAGGAACGGCCGGGCACGCCGGTGGAAAGCATCGCCGACGATCGTGATTTGCTCGACACCCAACGCCCGACGTTGCTGATCGTCGAGGACGACGCGCGTTACGCAATGGTCCTGCGCGACCTTGCGCGCGCCCATGGTTTCCAGGTGATCGTCGCGCAACACGGCGCCGACGCGGTGCGCATGGCGCAGCAATACTCGCCGAGCGCGATCTCGCTCGACGTCTTCCTGCCCGACATGCTCGGCTGGGCCGTGCTCGCGCGCCTGAAGCACAACATGAATACGCGGCACATTCCGGTGCAGATCGTCACCGTCGACGAGGAGCGTCACAGCAGCCTGGAACGCGGTGCGTTTGCCTTCCTGGCCAAGCCGGCGACGACGGAGTCGATCGGCGATGCGCTCGAGCGCATCCGCGTGTATACGCTGGCGCGCACGAAGCGCCTGCTGGTCGTCGAAGACGATTCGCGCGAACGCACGAGCATCGAGCAGCTGATCCATGGCGAAGACGTCGTGATCGACAGCGCCGAGACCGGCGCCGAGGCCCTGGCCAAGCTCGCCGAAGTGCGTTATGACTGCATCGTGCTCGACCTGCGCCTGCCCGACATGAGCGGCTTCGAATTGCTCGAGCGCATCCAGATCCAGCAGGGGCTGTCCGACGTGCCGATCATCGTGTTCACCGGCCGCGAACTGAGTTCCGACGAGGATCGCCAGTTGCGCAGGGCGGCCAAGAGCGTCATCGTCAAGGGCGTCGAATCGCCCGAGCGCCTGCTCGACGAGACCGCGCTGTTCCTGCATCGCAACGTGGCGAACATGCCGGCGACGCAGCAGACGATCGTGCGCCGCCTGCACGAGTCCGACGACGTGCTGCGGCGCAAGCGCGTGCTCGTCGTCGACGACGACGTGCGCAACATCTTCGCGATGTCGAGCATCCTGGAACGGCACGGCATGGAAGTCATGACCGCCGGCACCGGCCAGGAGGCGGTCGAAAAAGTCGCCGCCGACCCGGATATCGACCTGGTCATGATGGACATCATGATGCCGGGCATGGATGGCTACGACACGATGCGCGCGATTCGCGCGCGGCCCGAATCACGCAATCTGCCGATCGTCGCGTTGACGGCCAAGGCGATGAAGGGCGACCGCGAGAAATGCCTGGAGGCCGGAGCATCGGATTATCTGGCCAAGCCCGTGGTTACGGACCAACTACTGGGAGTGCTCAGGCAATGGCTGCATCGGTGATTACGGAGAGCCCTGCGGTGCACGCAACCATGGCCGATCCGGTCAATATCCTGCTGGTCGACGACCAGCCGTCGCGGTTGCTGACCTATCGCACGATCCTGGGCGACCTGAACGAAAACCTGATCGACGCGAGTTCCGGCACCGAGGCGTTGAAGTTGCTGATGGTGCACGACTTCGCCCTGATCCTGCTCGACGTCAACATGCCGGGCCTCGACGGCTTCGAAACCGCGAACCTGATTCACCAGCATCCGCGCTTCGAGAAGACGCCGATCATCTTCATCACGGCGATCAATCTTTCCGACCTCGACCGCATGCGCGGCTACCGGCTCGGCGCGTTCGACTACGTGATGGTGCCGATCATCCCGGAAATCCTGCGCAGCAAGGTCATCTCGCTGGCCGAGCTCTATCGCAAGCGGCGCGAGCTCGAGGCGGTCAATCGCCACCTGGCATCGGCAAACGCCGCGCTGGTGGCCGAGAAATCGCGCGAGCTCGGCCTGCTCAACGAATCGCTGCGCCAGGCGAACACCGAACTCGAGGCGCGCAACGCGCAACTGCATACCGAGATCGGCGAGCGCCTGCGCATCGAGGCGCGCCTGATCGACCAGGACCAGCGCAAGGACCAGTTCCTCGCCATGCTCGCGCACGAACTGCGCAATCCACTGGCCTCGCTCGTCAACGCCGTCAACGCGTTCACGCTCGCGGCGCCCGAGGACCATCCGATGCACGGCGCGATGTCGCGCCAGCTGTCGCTGCTCGTGCGCCTGATCGACGACCTGCTCGACGTCGCCCGCATCGGCCGCGGCCAGCTGACGATCCGGCAGCAGCCGACCACGCTCAATGCGATCATCGACTCGGCGATCGAGACGATCTCGCCGATGCTCAATGCCGGACCGCACGTGCTCAACGTCCAGCGCTCGATCATCGACATTCCGTTGCGCGCCGACCCGGCGCGCATCTCGCAGGTGTTCGCGAACCTGATCAGCAATGCCGTGAAGTATTCCGATGCCGGCTCGGCGATCGACGTGCTGGTCTCGGCCGGAACCGATCTGGTCGATATCGCCATCGTCGATCACGGCATCGGCCTTGCTCCGGAACAGCGCGAATGGATTTTTGAATTGTTCGCGCAGGTCGACACGACGCTCGAGCGCACGCGCGGCGGGCTCGGCATCGGCCTGACGCTCGCGCGCCACATCGTCGAACTGCACGCCGGGCAGCTGGTCGTGCAGAGCGACGGCCTCGGAAAGGGCAGCCGCTTCACCGTGCGGCTGCCGCGGCCGGTCGAAAAGATGACCGTCCCGCAGCAGGCGCCGGCAGTCACGCGCGGGACGCAGCAGCCGTGCCGCGCGCTCGTCGTCGACGACAACGCCGATGCGGCCGACAGTCTCGCCATGATCCTGCAATTGCTCGGACATCAGACCCAGTGCGTGAGCGATCCGTACAAGGTCGTCGACGCCGCCGAAGCTTTCCTGCCGCAAGTCGTGTTCCTCGACATCGGCATGCCGGGCCTGAGTGGCTACGACGTTGCCAAGCTGTTGCGCGGCAATGCGTCTTCGCGCAACACGACGCTCGTCGCACTGACCGGCTGGGGCCAGCCGGAAGACCGCCGCCGCACCGAGGAAGCCGGTTTCAACCACCACATCGTCAAGCCGGCCGAACTCGACGCCCTGCGACAAATCTGCGAAACCGTCGCCCGAAACGAGGCGAACGCCGTCGCCCACGATACGGACGCCGCGGATTCCTAGAGACAGCGCGCACCGCAGTCACGCACCCGTCAGCCCGACCCGCGCGCCGCGGCAGCGGGGAGAGAGGCGATCTGTCGCC
This sequence comes from Rhodanobacteraceae bacterium, assembly GCA_035455825.1. Classification (GTDB taxonomy): domain Bacteria; phylum Pseudomonadota; class Gammaproteobacteria; order Xanthomonadales; family Rhodanobacteraceae; genus Rudaea. Next base: position 6,024 of record DATIEJ010000150.1, read on the forward strand.
TCCAAGTTTGGTAGCGAACTGCCATTCCGCTCACCTGCGCTGTGACGCATTCCGGCGAAACTTGTTGTTGGACGCCCCGAATGTTCGTATAACCCAGTCGCCGTGCGCAGCATCCGCGGGCGTTGTCATATTTTTGTCCATTTCTGGAGGATCACGGTGGCCAGCCTGCTGTTCCAATCCGCCACGCGCCCGTGCGGGCAAAGACGGCTGGCTTGCGCCGCCTGCATGTTCGTGCTGTTCGCCTCATGCCTGCCGGGGGTGCACGCACAGCCAGCGCCCGTCGAATCCGTGCTGCTGCCTTCCGATGGATCGACATGGGTTCTCTGGCAGCGGGTGTTTGCCAGTGTGGCCGACGACTGGATCAACGACATCGTTGCCCTGCGCGACGGCAGCTTCATGGCGGTCGGCTACCTCGGCCGGCAGGAGACCAAGAGCGATTGGCGCGCGCTGGCGGTCAAGCTGCGCGACAGCGGCGACATCATCGCCGCGCGCGAGTACGGCGCCGGCGGCGGCGTCGATGCGTTCTGGAGCATGCGCGAAGCCGATGACGGCAAGCTGGCGTTTTCCGGTTTTACGAGCCGCATCGGCGGCGGCGGAATCGACGGCTGGGCGATGGTCACCGAGAGCGATGGCACGATCGTCAAGGAGAATGCGTACGGAAGCGGCGCCGGCTACGACCGTTTCATCGGCCTTGCGCCGGCCGCGGATGGGGGCTATGTATACGTCGGTCACGCTCAGCCCGCAGGCATGCCCGACGTTCGCTACATGCTGATCGTCAAGACCGATGCCAGCGGCATCGAACAGTGGCGCAAGACGCATGCGGGACCGAAATCCGATCCGGCCCTGTATGTCGAGCCGAGCGGCGACGGCGGCTTCATCATCTCGGGCGGGTTCGACGACGACCTGCTGGTGCTGAAGATCGATGCGCAGGGCAACGAAGCGTGGCGCAAGACGATCGGCACGCCCGGCGTCGTCGACAACAATCACGGCCTCGTCGTCTTGCCGGATCGGCGCATCGTCGTGGTCGGATACACCGCAAGCTGGGGCGCGCGCAGCAACGACATGCTCGCTTCGTTGTTGTCGCCGCGGGGCGAGTTGCTGAAAGTCGAGACCTTCGGCGGCGCCGACGACGATCGCGCGATCCTGGCGCGCGCGGACGAGCAAGGCCGCGTGTGGATCGTCGGCTATACGAAGAGCGCCGGGGCAGGTGGCTGGGACGTCATCATCACGCGCCTCGGCAAGGATGGGTCGTTCGAGGGCGGCGTGACCACGCTCGGGACCGACAAGGACGACAACGGCGCGGCGATCCGCCCGCTCGCCGACGGGTCGCTGCTGATCGGCGGCTACAGCCGCAGTTTCGGCCACGGCGGTGAGGATGCGTTCATCGCGCGCATATCCGCGCCGCAGTGGAAGAAGCCACATCCTGATTTCGTGCGCAGGACGATTTTCCCCAAGGCAGGATAGTGCGCTGACCGGGTCGGGCGCTTCGCGGACCGGCCCGATCGCGGCCGGCCTGCGCAGGCAGGACATTTCCCCCTCGTGATCCGGCTGCAGTAGACTACGACCAGCGCGGTGGCCCATCGCCGCCGCCGATCGCGCAGCCGCCGGACGGCTATCCGCGCGTCTCTGGCGCAGCCGCCGACATCGGCGCGCACGAGGTGCAGAAGTCCGACATTGTCTTCTACACGGAGTTCGAGACTGGTTGCCCTTAGCGCCGCATCGCGCAACAGCGGCGTCTGCCGCTGCGATTGCGCCGCGATCAGTTGCGATAGCCGGGATCAATACGATCGAGCTTGCGCAACAGCGCGGGCCAGATCAGTGCCCCGCCGACGCCTTGCACCTTCAGCGCATGGCCGATGCCCTCGACGATGCGCGGATCGACGTGGACGAGCGGGCCGCCGCCGGATTGCGCGGCGATCTGGATCTCGCAGGTCGACTGGAACGCATACATCGCCATGAACGCATCGGCCACGGTCTTGCCGACCGTGAGCAGGCCATGGTTGCGCAGCATCAGGAACGTCGCGTTGCCGAGGTCGCGCTGCAGACGCGGCTGTTCGTCTTCGCGCACGGCGACGCCTTCGTAGTCGTGATAGGCAAGTGACGACAACACGAACGTCGACTGCTGGCTGATCGGCAACACGCCGTCTTTCTGCGCGCTGACGGCGACGCCGGCGCGCGTGTGGGTGTGCAGCACGCAGCCGACGTCTTCGCGCGCCGCGTGGATGCAACTGTGGATGATGAAGCCGGCCGGATTGACCGGATGCGGGCTGTCGCTCAACTTGTTGCAGGCCTGATCGACCTTTATCAGGCTCGACGCCGAGATCTCGTCGAACATCAGCCCGTACGGATTGATCAGGAAATGATGCTCCGGCCCCGGGAGGCGCGCGCTGATATGCGTGAAGACCAGATCGGCCCAGCCATGCAGGGCCACCAGCCGATAGCATGCGGCCAGGTCGATGCGCAGTTGCGATTCTTCCATTGTCGGGTTCATGCGGCTTCTCGTTGGCAGCGATCGGGGTTCACGTCAAAGTCCGTCGCCCCAGCGGTGCTGCCACGCAAGCGCGATCAGGTCGAAGCTGTTGCCGGTGCGGGCGGAAACGCCGCTGCTCAAGGCGAACTTGATCGAGTTGTAGCGGTCGACCGGAAACGCCAGCGTGGCGCCGACGCGGGTGTTCTGCTGCAGGTCGTTCCTCAGCACGCCGTTCAGTGTCGTGCGTCCGCCGCCGAACCAGGTTGCATCACCCGATGCCCAGACACCGTTGCGGAAACTGTAGATGAGGTGTCCCTGCAGCGAGTAGAGCGGATCCTGCGCGCGCGTGTTTCCGCCGTAGAAATTGTCGTTGTCGGTGAACAGCGTCACCGCAGCGGCGCCCTCGAGCGTCCACGCGCCGAGCGCCTTCGACACTCCGATCTCGGGTTTGAAGCGCCAGCGATTCGCGCCGATATTGACCAGGCGCTCGCTGTCGTACTGGCCCCACGGCGGCGACACCTGCAGGCTGACGCCGACGATCAGATCCTGCTGGTAACTTGAAAATTCCTTCAGCGACAGCGGCGGAGCTCCGTAGAGGTTGATCGACACGCGGAACAGCGGGTCGCCAGGACCGTTCACGACGCGCTCGACCGGCTGGCCCTGGTACGTCGCCGTCCCGGACAGCCACGTGTACGGCACGATCGCGTCGAACTTCGCGGACTTGCCCCACAGCTCCAGCGATCGCGCGTAGGCAAACACCGTATTCGAAGTGTCGAGCTTCGGATCGGTGACCGGCAATCCGGTGTCGGTCGGGAAGCCGCCTTGCGTGTAACCGTAGCCGGCGATCAGGAAGTTCACCCCGACCGGCGCGTTCGAGTAGGACCGCGGCTCGATTTCCTGTGCGCCTGCGGCCGGAACCGCGGCAAAAAACCAGACGACCCATGCCAGCAAGGCGCGCAGGAGCGCAAATACGTGGCCCAGGCTGGCTGCTTGATGCGCGGGCGGCGACGGCTGCACGTGGGAACGCAAGCAGGGCATGTCGGTGCTGGACCAGTCGCCTCGGGAGTCCGCGCGACGCTACGCGAAAGCTGCGCCGGCGGTCAAGGCGACGGCGCGACGTTCGGCGTCACCGGGCGAGCGCTTTCTCGACCGCGTCGAACAGCGACGTCAGGCCAAACGAAACGTCCTGAATGCGGCCATTGACGAAGAATGTCGGCGTGCCGCGCGCGCCACTGGCCTCACCGCTCTGGATCTGTTCGCGGATTCGTTGCAGATAGATGTGGCTGTGCATCTCGGCGCGGAAGCGCGTCATCTCCAGCTCGAGGTCGGCGGCGCAGGTCTCGAGCTGGTGCGGGCCAAGATGGGGCTGGTGATCGAACAACTGGTCGTGCATCGGCCAGAACTTGCCCTGCGCGCCGGCGCATTCCGCGGCTTCCGCCGCCGACAAGGCGTGCGCGTGCACTTCCTGCAGCGGATAGTGGCGATAGACAAAACGCACCCGGTTCGCGAAGCGTTCCAGCAACAACTTCACGGCCGGGGCGGCCTGCTTGCAATTCGGGCATTCGAAATCGCCGTACTCGACCACGGTGACCGGCGCATGCTCGGGACCCAGCGCGTGATCGGTCGCGCGCACCGGCTCGGTCAACTCGAAGCTGTGATGTTGAGCCATTGACCAACTCCTTCATCGTGACGCGTGGGCGCAACATGCGCATTGAGACGCAGACCCTAACTCGCCCGTGTCGTGCAGCGCAACTGGACCAAGGTGCACGGGCTCGGTGGGCTACGTTTACTACGTTGCCATGACCGTAGCCCGGATGCAGCGCAGCGGAATCCGGGATCATTCCCCGAACGCGCCGTCAACGGACGGTTCGGCCGCCCAGTCAGCGGGCAGGATGCCCAGGCGCACATATCGGTGGAAGGTCGACCAACGCCAATCGGCAACGCGCTCAACCAGGCGATGCTTGACCGGATTGATATGTATGTAATCGACGTGTCGAGCGAGGTCGTCCTCGTCGCGGATCTGATGCTCCCAGAATCGACGTTGCCAAACCGCATGCTCGCCCCTGGCATTTGCCGCAATGACTACTCCGTGCGCTCGCAGCCGGCGAACGAAGCCCGACTTGATCGCTCGCCAGCGACCCGAGACGTCGGCAGCGCCCGCCGGCAACGTCCAAACCGCGTGCAAGTGATCGGGCAGGAGCACCATCGCATCGATCGCGAACGGCCGCCGCGCCTGCTCGTGCTTTACCGCGTCGCGCAACGCATCCACGTATCGGACCAACGTGTCGGCCCGTCGATCGCGCAACGCGACCGTGAAGAAGAACGTACCGCCCGATACCCGCGAACGCCGGTAGTGCACCATTGTTCGATGCTATCCCGGATTCCGCTGCGCTGCATCCGGGCTACGCTGTTGCTGATGCGCGTCACTAAGCGCGGATGCAGCGCAGCGGAATCCGGGGATCAGTCTCCTGCGTTGTCGCCGATGCGCGTCAGTCGCCGGCGAGTTGCTTTGCTTCGAGGGCGGTCCAGTCGTCAAGCCGCTTCGGATCGCAATGATCGCGGCGGCATACGAGGAAGTCGGTGATAGGGTGAATCTCCCACAACGACATGCGGTCCGGTTCGTCCTTGAACGGGTGGTCCGGATCGTCGCTGACGTAGTGAACCTTGTCGTACGAGAGGCCGCCTTCGACCAGCACCTGCGTGCCTTTCGCCTGAATTTCCTTCAGGGCATCGATCGTCCAGGCACTCGGACGCGCCTGCGGGATCATCTCGACGACAATGGCCTTGAACTCCGAGTCGTCCGGCGCGGCGGCGACCGGAATATGGAAGTCGTTGTCGTACGGTTTCTTCAGATTGCAGTTGACCGATTCGCCGGCCTGGTTGGCGTGCAGGCCGTCCTGGCCTTTCGGAATGTAGGCGACGACGCGGACGCGGTCGCCCTCGGATACCTTGCCGGCAGACACCTTGAGGTCGGTCAGCTTCGTGTAGCCGTGCGGGGTCAGGTCGTATGGACCCTGGCCGACTTTTTCGTCGGCCTGTTTCTGCAGCGCTTTGAGATCGTCGAAGGTCAGCAGGACGGCTGCCTTGCCGCTCTCAGGCCGTGTCCGCTTGATTTCGTTTGCCTGGGCCTCCCAGGAATCTTCCTTTGCGCAGCCGCGTGCCGGGCACTGGTCGAGCGTCGCAGCGCAGACCTGATTGTCCGGATCGTTTTGCTGCGCCCCGTGCTCATGTTCGTGCGTGATGCGAACATCGTCGGCTGCGATCCAGCCGACCGGGCCCTTGTCCTGGCGAACGACGCGATAGAAGCCGTCGCTGTCCATATGCGCGGCCCAGACCAGGGTCGTCCCCTTGGCGACCGTGAATGTCGTCTCCGCGTTCGCTGCCGGACGCGAGTGCACCGGTGCATCTCGCACGCTCTGCACGAGATCCACATTGTACGACTGGCAGATGCCGGCAAGCGGCAGGCCGAGAAACAGCGTTGCTGATGCAAATACCGCTAGTCGACGCGATTCGAGCCGCATGCGCATTTCCTCCTGTTTTGCGCGTGCCTCGCGCCAAGGTGGCTGCACATTGCCCTTCGTGCCCCAAATCGCTGATGAACCCGGCGCGCTCCGGCAAATGTGAGTCGCGGTTCGTTCAGCCGGTGTTGCGGCGAGGCGCAAACTCTTTTTCGACCGAACCGCCATTTCGATACCCGAGAACGCCGCGGCGTGATCGATCACTTCGTTCGATTCGCTGCTGATTCGCTGCTGCTTTCACCCTGCGTCGGCGAAATTGGTGTCGCAACGCATCGTCGCTTGTCACGCGCGTCCAGACCGTCGCGCGTTTCGCAACGATTCAGTTCCGGCCGCCCGCGGCCAGATCGATTCATACGCCATTGAACAAGCGCAGCGGAGAATCGCCGCGAACCTGAACCAGCAGGAAGGAAGCTGGAGCGACGGTGCGAGGGAGCAAATTCGCGACCGATCGTAAAGGGACATTTCCAACCGTTGCTCCAGATCCGCGGGACCGCCC
>DATIEJ010000151.1:0-6975 GCA_035455825.1 Rhodanobacteraceae bacterium
ACGGCGGAAGCTTGTCGCTTCCGCCGCCGTGTTCACGCATAAGCCGCGATGCTTCAGTCGAGCTTGATCGCCTTCTTGTCGCCCTGGCGGCGCTTCTGTTCCTTGGCGTTGAATTCGCCCTCGCAACCGTCGCGCTTGACCATTACGCAATCGAGATAGTCGGTAATCTCGACGAGTGCCGCGCGGATTGCCTTGCCGGTCGGCGTGTTCTCCTCGTGCGCGAGACTGCCGCCGAACCCGCCGCGATAGACACCAACCGCGACGCCGCTGCTCTTGCTGCGGCCTTCGATCGTGCGCGAGAACTCGATGTCGCTGGTTTCGGTGTTGATGACGCGCACATCGACCGCCAGGTAAGCCTCGGCCGACTTGCCGCCGAAACCGATGCCCTTGAAGCTCAAGCCACCGCCCGTGCTCGAGGTATTTTCCTCGAATGCGGTCACGGTGCCTGTGATCAGATACTGCGCCCCGGTAACCTTGCCGATCTTCGCGCCCGTGCCTTTCGCGACGCGGCCGGAAGCCGCGAGATTCTGTTCTTCGAGCACGGACTGCAGCTTCTGCCGTTCGACGACACGAAAGGCGCCGCTCGACGACAGCTCATTCGAAAGCATGCCGGACAATTCCCAGCCCACGCCGCCGTGCCACCATGCCGCGCCGGACTGGTTCGTGAACTCGGCGACGCCGACCACGGGCCGGTTGTCGCCGCCAGCCGCCAACGCACCATTGGCCCCCGAAAACGCGGCCACCGTCATTGCTACTGCCAATACGAACTTCTTCATTGAGTTGCCTCCCCGAATCAAAAAAGATTTTGCCGCTGGATACGATGTCGCCAGCGTCCATACCGGCTGGGTCAGCGTAATATTACGCCAACTCCGCAGCCGCGGTACACGTCGCGCTGCGCCCGTGCACACTTCACATGAACTCCACCGACCAGTCGCATGATTCGCTGTCCGGTGGGCCGTTCATCTGCAAAGTCGTGAATATCGGATGAAACGCAAAAAGGCGACAAACCCGAACACGAACGTCATGCCTGAACGCGCAGCGCGCCGGTTCTCCGGCATCGCGCTTGCGCTGATCGCGCTGACCGCTGCCATCGCGCCACTTCCCGCGCGGGCAACAGCGCACCCGGAAAGCGCCGCAGCCATCGAATGGCTGCGTTCCGACAGCGCGGCCTTTGCGAAGGCGCGCGCGGAGCACCGCTACGTGCTGTTGTACCTCGAAGCCGTATGGTGCCATTGGTGCCACGTCATGGACGAAAAGACCTACGGCGACACAGCGGTGCGCGCGGAAATCGACAAGCATTACGTGCCGCTGCGAATCGACCAGGACCTGCGTCCGGATCTTTCGAATCGCTACAAGGACTACGGCTGGCCGGCAACCGTCGTATTCGCGGCCGACGGCAGCGAAATCGTCAAGCGCCAAGGCTACGTCGAACCTGAACGGTTTCTGCGCCTGCTCAAGGCGATCGAGGCCGATCCGTCGCCGGAGGCCGCCGACAGCGCCGATCAGTCGCCGGTGGCGTCCGGCAAGGGTTCGCTCGACGAGCCGACGAGAAGCGAACTCGTCAAACGTCACCACGACACCCACGACGACAAGCTTGGCGGCCTGCGCACCGAGCAGAAATATCTCGATCGCGACAGCGTCGAATACGAACTCGCGCTCGCGCAAGCCGGCGACGGTACCGGCGCCGCAATGGCAAGCCGCACGCTCGACGCGGCGCGCGCGTTGTTCGATCCGGTCTGGGGCGGCGTCTACCAGTATTCGACGTACAGCGATTGGAAACATCCGCATTACGAAAAACTTGCAACAGTGCAGGCGCAATACCTGCGCATCCATGCGCTTGCCTGGGCAACGCTGGGACGCGACAGCGACCGCCGGGCCGTGCTCGAAATCCGGCGCTACCTCGACACGTTCCTCAAGAGTCCCGACGGCGCATTCTTCGTCAGCCAGGATGCCGACCTGAAGCCTGGCGAACACTCCGACGCATACTACGCCCTCGATGACAAACGCCGCCGCGCGCAAGGCCTGCCGCGCGTCGACCAGCATTTGTATGCGCTGCAGAACGGGCAGATCATCGAGGCGCTGGCGACATGGGCCGAGTTTGGCGCCGACGCCGCCGCACTCGATGAGGCCCTGGGCGCGGCGCGTTGGATCATCGCCAATCGCGCACTGGCAGATGGCGGCTTCCGCCACGACGCGAACGACGACGCCGGACCGTACCTCGGCGACACGCTGGCCATGGGCCGCGCATTCCTCGCGCTATACCGCGCCACCGCCGATCGCGCGTGGCTGACGCGGGCCACGGACGCAGCCCGGTTCATTGCTCGACAGTTTGCCGGCTCGAAAGGCGGCTTCCTCAGCGCCAGCAGCAGCGGACCGATCGCGGCGATGCCGCAACTCGACGAGAACATCTCGCTGGCGCGCTTCGCCAACCTGCTCGCCCATTACAGCGGCGATGCGACCGCGCATGCGACCGCCGAAGCGGCGCTGAAATATCTGGCTGACCCGCGCGTGGCGCTCAGCGAAATCACCGAGCCCGGGATCCTGCTGGCCGATGACGAGTTGCATGCCGATCCGCTGCACCTGACTGTCACCGGCGCGAAAGCCGACCCGGCCGCGAAAGTACTCTTTTCCACAGTGCAGCATATTGCGCCGTGGTACAAGCGCGTCGAATGGTGGGACCGCAGCGAAGGCGAGCTGCCGAATCCGGACGTCGGCTATCCACCGACCAAACGCGCCGCGGCGTTTGTCTGCACGGCGAACCGTTGCTCCCTGCCGATCTATGCGCCCGCAGAAATCGTGCCATTCCTGCGCGAGTCGGCTGCGGCGGCGAAGCCGGCCGGCGCGATTAACACCACGGCAACACACGATTAACCGGACCGACACTTGCGCAACGTAGACTCGCCGCATCCGGCAAGGAGAACAACGATGCACAGTGTCAGAACTACCGAAACCGTGATGCTTGGCTACACGATCGAGCGCGTCGACAGCGTAGACGCGAGTGGAATCGCCTGGGACACGACCTACGACGTCCTTGGCGCCAACGGCGACAGCATGCTCGGCGGCCAGCACCAGACGTTGCGCGCCGCGCAGAACTTCGTACTCTGGCATGAACTGGAAGTTGCGCGCCGGCGCAACAACAACCCCCTGTTCAAGTCCGGGCTGCTCAAATCAGGAACGCCCAAATCAGGAACGAACCAGTCGCGCGCAGCGTGACTCCGAGAGCGGAAGTACGCGAATCAACACGATTCAGGACGTCAGTGCAAAATCATCCGCGTCCATCCAGGCGGGAAACCGCTCGCGGTGTGCCGCCAGCGCCGCCGGGTCCAGGCGCACCGTGATCGTCTGCTCCTGTGCGCCGAGTTCGGCCAGGGGTTGCCCGAGGAAATCCAGGACGACGCTGTCGCCGGAGTAAGGCAGTTCGTTGCCGTCGATGCCGACCCGGTTCACGCCGGCGCAATAGCTCAGGTTTTCGATCGCGCGCGCACGCAACAGCGTGCTCCAGGCGTAGCGCCGCGGCGACGGCCAGTTGGCGACGAAGATCGACAGGTCGTAGTCGAATCGCGCAGCGCTTCGATCGTACCGGTTGCGGATGAATACCGGGAAGCGCAGGTCGTAGCAGACCAGCGGGCAGACGCGCCAGCCGCGCCACTCGACGATCATGCGTTCGGCGCCGGCGGCATAGCGCTCGTGCTCGCGCGCATAGCGGAACAGGTGACGCTTGTCGTAGTGCTTCACGCCGCCGTCCGGCGTCACGAACAACAGGCGGTTGTAGACGCGCGCTTCGCTGCCTTCGCCGACGCGCAGTTGCACGCTGCCGGTGATCGCGGCGCCGAGCCGCCGCGCCTGATCGCGCAGCCACGCGACGCTCTGTCCGTCCATCGTCTCGGCCTGATGGATCGCCTCGTTCGAAAAGCCGCTGGTAAACGTTTCGGGCAGCACGATCAGGTCGCTCTGCCCTTGCAACGGCGCGATCAGCGCGCCGTAGTATTCGCGATTGGCAGCCGGATCGTGCCAGCGCGTCGCGCCCTGGACCAGCGAAACGCGCAGATCGCTCAGAGCTGGCACAGGCGCTCCGCGGCTGCGACCAGCGTGTCGTCGTTCTTGGCGAAGCAGAAGCGGATCAGGCGCGAGTTCGGCGGCGTCTCGTAGAACGCCGAAACCGGAATCGCGGCGACGCCGGCTTCGCGGATCAGCCATTCGCAGAACGTCAGGTCGTCCTTGTCGCTGATCGCCGAGTAGTCGACGAGCTGGAAGTACGCGCCGCTGACCGGCTGCAGCGCGAATTTCGACGCGGCCAGCAGTGAGCGAAAGCGGTCGCGCTTGGCCTGGTAGAAACGCGGCAGGTCGAGGTAATGCTGCGGATCGCGCTCGAGCACCTCGGCAAATGCCCACTGCGCCGGCTGGAACGTGCAGAAGGTCAGATATTGGTGAACCTTGCGGAATTCGGCGCTGAGCGCTGCCGGTGCGATGCAGTAGCCGACCTTCCAGCCGGTGCAGTGATAGGTCTTGCCGAAAGACGACACGACGAAGCTGCGCGCCGCCAGTTCCGCATGCCGCAATACACTCTGGTGCGCGAGCCCATCGAACACGATGTGCTCATACACCTCGTCGGACAGGACCAGGATCTCCGAGCCGCGCGTGATCCCGGCGAGCGCGTCGAGATCGGCCGGCGAAAACACCGCGCCGGACGGATTGTGCGGCGAGTTGACCAGGATCATGCGCGTCTTCGCCGTGACCGCATCCTTCACGCGCTGCCAGTCGACGGAGAAGTCCGGCAGGCGCAGCGGAATGTGGACCGCGCGGCCGCCGGAAAGCTCGATTGCCGGCTCGTAACTGTCGTAGCACGGGTCCAGGACGATGACTTCGTCGCCGCCGCGCACGCAGGCGGCGATCGCCGCGAACAGCGCCTCGGTTGCGCCGCTGGTCACCGTGACTTCGGTGTTCGCATTGACGCGGCAGCCGTAGAGCTTCTCGGACTTCAGCGCGATCTGCTCGCGCAGCTGCGCGATGCCGGTCATCGGAGCGTACTGGTTCCTCGCCGAATTCATCGCCGCGTCGAGCGCGTCGCGCAGCGATTGCGGACCGTCGAAGTCCGGAAATCCCTGGCCGAGGTTGACCGCCTTGTGCTCGATCGCGAGCTGCGACATGACGCTGAAGATCGTCGTGCCGACCTTGGGTAGTTTGCTCTGGAGCTGCATCATCCCTCTCGGTTTGGACGTCCAAACGAATATTCATGGTAGCACGAGCACCCAATCGCTCGAGAACCGGCAACCGATAGCCGGATCAAGAGCTGAAGTGCGTCTGCTCTCCCGCTACCGGCTACCGGCTACCGGCTACCGGCTACCGGCTACCGGCTCCCGGTTTACGGCTACCGGCTACCGGCTTACGGCTCATGCGTACCGCCTCAGCGTCGCCTCGGCATCGCCGGCGCGAATGTCGTTTTCCCAGTCTTCCATCAATGCGATCAGGGTCAGCTTTTCGACTTCGCGCGCGAAACGCTGCGCGATCGGGTCCGGATCGGGCACGAGGCGCGCGTCGGCAATGATGCCGAAATGCACGTGGCCGTTGTAGCTGAGGATCGACAGGCCCATGCCGATCGTGCCGTTCTGCGGCACCCAGAACATCATCTCGCGTACTTCGCAGCCGCCGAAGTACAACGGCATTTGCGGACCCGGCACGTTCGTCGCGACGGCAGTCGCCTTGCGGCTGAAATGTTCCAGGGCCAGACGTTGAACCACGGCCGGAGCCATGCCGACCGCCGCCAGCAGGCCGAACGTCAGCACCGCCTGGCGAGAACGTTTCAACTCGCGCATCGACGCGGCAACCCGCTCCAGGCGCCGCAGCGGGTTGGCCTCGCCGATCGGCAGATCGAGAAAGACCAGGCCGAAGTGATTGCCGAGTTTCTTCGCGTGTTCGAGAGGACGCAGGTTGACCGGGACGGTCGCGCGCACCGTCAGGCCGTCGACGTTCTCACCGATCGAGCGCAGATAGTTGCGCAGCGCGCCGCTCGCGCACGCGAGCAGCACGTCGTTGACGGTGCAACCAAGCACCTTGCCGATCGTCTTGACTTCCTCGAGCGGCAACGGCTCGGCCCAGGCGCAGCGCTTGGTGCCGCTGAGCGCGCCCTTGAGCGCCGTCGGCGGATCATCCGCCAGGCTCAATGCAACGGCGAGTTCGCGCGTGATCTCGCCGCTTTCCCTGGCGATCGTTGCAACCAGCGCAGGATCGCGCAGCACTTGGCCGCCCTTCTTCAGCGCCTTGCCGCCGAACTCGAGCGCCTTGCCGAGACCCGCGCGTGCCGGCTGCACGAGCCGTTCGAACACGCTGCCCTGGTCGTGCGGCTTCCAGGCCTTGGTCAACTCGGTCCGCTGCGACGGTTTGGTCGCCGCGTCGGTCAGCGACAGCACGACCTGCATCAGGGCGATGCCGTCGGCGTAGCAATGATGGATGCGCTGGATCACCGCACAGCCGCCGTCGTAGTTTTCGACGAGGTGAAACTGCCACAACGGCCGGGCGTGATCGAGCGGGGTCGACGCCATCTTGCTGACGAAGGTTTCCAGCGCCGCCTTGTCGCGCTTGCCGGGCAGCTTCACGCTGCGCACGTGCCAGTCGATATCGAAATCGGCATCGGTCTGCCAGAACGCGGAGGAACCATCGTCCACGGCTTTCTGGCGAAAACGCCGGTAGGCGAGGAAGCGCGAAACGACCACCTGCTTGAGCTTCTTCAGCGCCAGCTTGCCGTCCAGCATCCATACGCCCGTGATCATCATCAGGTTGGTCGGGCTCTCCATGCGCAACCACGCCGTATCGACGTTGGACATCTCTTCGCGTGCGCCGCGTTCGGATCCGGACATGCTCCACTCTCCATGCGGGCGCGATACCTTGGCTGCGCCGTCTCGTGTAGCATCCGGCGAACGCCTGCAAAACGCAATGCTCGGGGAAACGCATGGATCACGGCGGTGGAATCCTGCTCGG
>DATIEJ010000152.1:0-3183 GCA_035455825.1 Rhodanobacteraceae bacterium
GACCTCGAAGCCGGCGGATCCTGGCTGGCGCTGAACCGCAGCGGCCGTTTTGCCGCGATCACGAACGTGCGCAGTGGTACGCCAAGGCGCGGAATACGGTCGCGCGGCGAACTGGTCGCGACGTTCGCGCGCGGAGGCGCGACACCGGTCGCGTATGCGCGCGACACGGCGGCGCACCGCGCGGAATTCGGACCGTTCAATTTCATCGTCGGCGATCGCGGTACGGCGGCGTGCGCGAGCAGCCTGCGCGACGAAGCCTGGTCGCTGGAACGAGGCGTCCACGTCTTGAGCAACGGGCCTCCGGAAGTGCCCTGGCCGAAAGCCGCGCGCCTGCGAGCGATGTTTCTTGCCCTCTATCGCGGCGCCGGGGAGCACGATCCGGCGAGTCCGGGCACGCCATTGTCCGATACGACACTGCCCGAAGACACGGATCTGCTCGACCTGCTTGCCGACGTTTCGCAGCCCCGGGACGACGCGCTTCCGCAAACCGGAGTGCCATTCGAACTCGAACGCACACTCGCCCCGATCTTCATCCGCGGCGAGCAATACGGCACGCGCGCCAGCACGCTGGCCTACACGCGCGATGACGGCGGAATCGTGTTGCACGAACGCCGCTATGGTCCGGGCGGCGCGTCGATCGGCGAAACCCGCGTCGAAGCGTAGGAGGGCTGAGGGCTGAGGGCTGAAGAGCAACGCGCGCGCTGTGCTTTTCGTCTCTCAGTCCTCAGCGTCAACCCTCAGCCGTGAAGTGGTGGGCTGAAGCCCACCCTACGGCAGGATGCGCGCCAGCGCGGTGCGTGCCGCGGCGAACGAGAAATGCTCGCGCACGTTGGCCAAGCCGCGGTCCGACAGCGTTGTCCACAATGCCGCATCGTCGTAGGCGCGCCGGATCGCCGCGGCAAATCCTGCCGCTCCGTCGGCGACCATGACGTCGACGCCGGCACGCACGTGCATGCCCTCCACGGCGATCGATGTCGCCACGACCGGCAAGCCGTAACTCATCGCCATGTTGACCTTGCCCTTGACCCCGGCGCCATAGCGCAGCGGCGCGACCGACAGCCGGCAGCCGTCCATGTATGGCGCGATGTCGGGCACGAAGCCGTGCACGCTGATATCGTCGCCGGCGAGATCGAGCACCTCCTGCGGCGCCTTGCTGCCGATGACGTGCAGATGCGGCGGCGCGCCGCCGGCGCGCAACAGCGGCATGACCTCGCCGGCGAACCAGCGCACCGCATCGATGTTCGGCGGATGCTGGAAGCCACCGACGAAGACCAGGTCGCGGCGGTCCTCGAACGGCGCACGCCGGCCGTGCACGGCGTGCACGTTCGACAGGACTTCGATGCGCGCATTCGGCAGTTCCTTCTGCAACAGGCGCTGTTCGGCGGAGCTGACGACGAGCGTGACGTCGCACTCGCGCATGAGCTTGAGCTCCTGCAACTTCGTCTGCGCGGCGTGGCGCGCGAGCTCCGGCTTGCCTTCGAGTTCGGCGGCGCGCTCCTCGCGCAGGTAATGCAGGTCGACCGTGTCGAAGATCAGCCGCGCCTGCGGCGCGTACAGGCGCGCCGCGCCGATGTAGTTCACCGCGACGTAGTGCCGCGACAGGATGATCGCGTCGAGGCCGCTGCCGTGTTCGCGCAGCCAGGCGACCGGATCGGACACGTACGGGTGATACAGCGCCTCGACGCCAAGTGACTGCAATGCTTCGGTGTAGCTGCCGTCGTGCGAGCGGTTGTCGGGGAGGAACGCGACCGCGTAGCCGGCCTCGCGCAGCAGGCGCATCAGGTTGACCATGCGCAGCGAACCGGAATCCTGGTCGGGGGTCGGCGTATAGGAGTCGGCAATCAGCACGCGTCCGCGCGCGCGCCAATTCGCCGCAGCCGGGGCCAGGCGCGCCTCGTGGATCGGCGCCGGCTGCGCGGTCAGTTCATTTTTCCACTTTTCCAGAAACTTGTCGCGATTGACGACCTGGAAACGTTTCATGCCGCTGGCGGTGTCGGTGCCGGCGGTCACGCCTTCGAAATGCACCACGACGGCACGCGGTTCATAGAAAACCTTCAGGCCGGCCGCGCGCACTGCGAAGGCGAGGTCGGTGTCCTCGTAGTAGGCCGGTGCGTAGCGCGTGTCGAAGCCCCCAAGCCGGCCGAGCAGTTCGCGCCGGATCAGGATGGCCGCGCCCGAGCAGTAATCGGCTTCGCGGCGAAAGTTGTAGCGCGGGTCGGCCGGGTCGTCGAAGCGGCCGTAATTCCAGCCCGACCCGTCGGCGAAAATGATGCCGCCGGCTTCCTGCAGGCGGCCATCGGGGTAGACGAGTTTGGCGCCGACCAGGCCGGCGTCCGGTTCCTCATCGAAGCAGCGCAACAATGCTTCGAGCCACCCCGACGTGACGACGGTATCGTTGTTGAGGAACAGCACGAAATCCCCGCGCGCCGCGCCGGCGCCGGCATTGCACGAGCCAACGAAGCCAACATTCTGCGCATTGCGGATCACGCGGATACCGCCGACGCGCGCCAGGCGCTCGGCGGTCGTATCGGACGAGGCGTCGTCGACGACGATGACTTCGAACGCGGCCGCTCCGGCATGTTCGGCCAGCGAGCGCAGGCAGGCGATCGTATAGTCGATCTTGTTGTACACCGGGATGACGATCGAAACGAGCGGAACATCAGCGCTCGGCAGCGTGAACGGCTCGACGTCGGGCGCCGGCTCCGCGATCGACAGCATCAACGGCAGCGGCGTGCCGCGGCGGAACTCGTCGCGGATGCGCCGGTACGTGCCGAACAGGCCGCGGCTGGCTACGCTGCCACGCGTGCGCTTGGCGATCGTGCGCAGGCGGTGCCACGCAAATGCCGTGCGCACGCGCGCTGCACGCAGCTTGCGTGCGAGGTAGCGCACTGGTCCGGTGATGCGCCACGACGTGCTCGCGTACATCGCGGAAAGTTCGGCATCGAGCTTCTTGGCCCAGCGCGTCCGGTCTTCGAAGTCGCTTTCGAGTTGCGCGTGCGCCTCGGTAAGTCCGGCCAACTGCTCGCGATAAGGCAAGAGCGTCGCAATTGCCGCCTGCTGTTCTGCGATCATCGTCCGCGCGCGCTTGATCTCGCGATCCAGGCCCGTGCCCCAATCGGCGCGCCGCTCGAGTTCGCGCTGCAGCTCGGCAATCTCGCCACGCAGGGCCGCCGCGCTGCGCTG
>DATIEJ010000153.1:0-6542 GCA_035455825.1 Rhodanobacteraceae bacterium
TTGCTGGCCCGCTGTCGTCTCGGCAGAACTGCCCTGCGCGAGCACCCAGGCCTCGACGAGACGCGCGCGATCCTTGCCGATGATCGGACCCCATGCCGGCATCTTGCCGCTGCGCCCGTCGCGAATGCTCGCCTTGATGTCGTCGAGTCCGCTGCCGTACAGCCAGATGTTGTCGGTCAGGTTCGGCGCGCCGATCGCGACGTTGCCCTTGCCATCGGGACCGTGGCAGGCGGCGCAGATCGTCACGAAGCGCGCCTTGCCGGCGTCGGCAAGCGCGGGATCGGCCTTGCCACCGGACAGCGAGAGCACGTAGCTGGCGACCTCGTTGACTCCCTGCTCGCCGAGTGCTGCGCCGAGTGGCGGCATCACGCCGCCGCGGCCGTTCATGATCGTCGTCAGCACCTGATCCGGCGTATTGCCATAAAGCCAGTCGTTGTCGGTGAGGTTCGGATAGCCCTTTGCGCCACGCGCGTCGGAACCATGACAAGCAGCGCAGTTGTTCACGAACACGTTGCGGCCGAAGCTCTGCGCCTGCGGATCGTGCACGAGTTCTTCCATGCTGCGGTCGCGAAAGCGCGCGAACACCGCTTCGAGTTTGCGGTTGTTCTCGTCGAGGTCGGCCTTGACCTCGCCGCTCGAGGTCCAGCCGAGCGTGCCGGCCACGGCCCCGAACCCCGGATAGAACACGAGGTAGCCGACGGTGAACACGACCGTCAGCAGAAACAGGCCGAGCCACCAGCGCGGCAGCGGCTTGTTGTATTCGGTCAGGTCCTCGTCCCAGACATGACCGGTCGTGTCCTCCTCGGCCTGCTCGGGTTTCTTGGCTGTCGCGAACAGCAGCCACAA
This sequence comes from Rhodanobacteraceae bacterium, assembly GCA_035455825.1. Classification (GTDB taxonomy): domain Bacteria; phylum Pseudomonadota; class Gammaproteobacteria; order Xanthomonadales; family Rhodanobacteraceae; genus Rudaea. The sequence continues at coordinate 847 of DATIEJ010000153.1, forward strand.
GGCGCCGACGACGTTGATCAGCACGAGCAGCGCTACATAGATTCCCCATCCCGAAGTCATGGGCGTTTCTCCGTAGAGTCGTCGGCAAGCGGCAGCCGTGCCATCAGTTCGAATTCCTGCTTGCGGCCGCTGCTGTATGCCCAGCCGACGATGCCGCAGAAGACCACGATCAACAACGCGGTAATCAGGCCCATGATCATTGCAGGTTCTCCTTCGGACCGTACTTGCCCAGGTCCTGCAGGTAGGCGACAAGCGCATCCATCTCGGTCTTGCCCTTGACGGCTTCGGCCACCGAGGCGTAGTCCGCGTCGGTGTAGGGCAGGCCGACCATCGCCAGCCCGCGCATGTGCGATTCGACTTGCGCGGCGGACAATGTCGCCGCGTTCAGCCACGGATAGCCCGGCATGATCGACTCGGGCACGAGATTGCGCGGGTTGGCCAGGTGCACGCGTTGCCAGTCGTCGCTGTAGCGGCCGCCGATGCGCGCCAGGTCCGGCCCGGTGCGCTTGCTGCCCCACTGGAACGGATGGTCGTAAACCGATTCGCCGGCCACGGAATAATGACCGTAGCGCAACACCTCGGAGGCGAGCGCGCGAATCATCTGCGAATGGCAGTTGTAACAGCCTTCACGAATGTATACATCGCGTCCGGCGAGTTGCAGCGGCGGGTAGGGCTTCAGGCCAGGCACCGGTTCGATGACGTTCGCCTGGAACATCAGCGGCACGATTTCGGCGAGGCCGCCGAGGCTGATCGCAATGACGATCAGGATCGACATCAGGCCGATGTTCTTCTCGAGTGTCGAGTGCTTCATGATCGGCTCCTCAGGCGGCCACGGCGGTGGGGATCGCGGCAACCGGTGCGCGGTCGCGCGCCTCGGACCACGTCTTCCAGCAGTTGTAGGCCATGATGAACATGCCGAACAGCACCAGCACGCCGCCGAACAGGCGCGCCACGTAGTACGGGTGCGTCTGCGCCACCGACTCGATGAACGTGTAGGTCAGCGTGCCATCCGGATTCGTCGCGCGCCACATCAGGCCCTGCATGACGCCGGCGATCCACATTGCGCTGATGTAGATCACGACGCCGATCGTCGCGATCCAGAAATGCAGGTCGATCAGGCGGATCGAATACATCTTCTCGGCGCCGAACAGGCGCGGGAACATGCAGTAGACCGAGCCGATGGTGATGAACGCGACCCAGCCGAGCGCGCCGGCGTGCACGTGGCCGATCGTCCAGTCGGTGTAGTGCGACAGCGCGTTGACGGTCTTGATCGACATCATCGGACCTTCGAAGGTCGACATGCCGTAGAACGAAAGCGCCACGATCATGAACTTCAGGATCGGATCGGTGCGCAGTTTGTACCAGGCGCCCGACAGCGTCATCATGCCGTTGATCATGCCGCCCCAGGACGGCGCGAGCAGGATCAGCGAGAACACCATGCCGAGCGACTGCGCCCAGTCGGGCAGGGCGGTGTACTGCAGATGGTGCGGCCCCGCCCACATGTAGATCGAGATCAGCGCCCAGAAGTGCACGACCGACAGCCGGTACGAGTAGATCGGCCGCTGCGCCTGCTTCGGCACGTAGTAGTACATCATCCCGAGGAAACCGGCCGTCAGGAAAAACCCGACCGCGTTGTGGCCGTACCACCACTGCACCATCGCGTCGACGGCGCCCGAGTAGATCGAGTACGACTTCCACATCGACACCGGGATCGACAGGTTGTTGATGATGTGCAGCACGGCGATCGTCAGGATGAAGCCGCCGTAGAACCAGTTCGCGACATAGATGTGCTTGACCCGGCGCTTGACGATCGTGCCGAAGAACACGATCGCGAACGCGACCCAGACCAGCGCGATCAGGATGTCGATCGGCCACTCGGCTTCGGCATATTCCTTGGCCTGGGTGATGCCGAGCGGGAACGTGATCGCGACGGAGACGATCACGAGCTGCCAGCCCCAGAATACGAATGCCGCGAGCTTGTCGCTGAACAGGCGAGCCTGGCAGGTGCGCTGCACGACATAGAATCCGGTCGCCATCAGCGCACAGCCGCCGAACGCAAAAATCACGGCGTTCGTGTGCAGGGGCCGCAGCCGGCCGTAGGACAGCCAAGGAACGTCGAAATTCAACCAGGGCCATGCGAGCTGTGCGGCGATTATTGCGCCGACCAGCATGCCCACGATGCCCCAGACGATCGTCATGATGGTGAACTGGCGCACCACCTTGTCGTTGTATGTCAATGCAGAGTCCATGCGTGCTCCCGGATTACGAACGCAGCAAAGTATGCAAACCGGCGAAGGTCCGCGACTTGATAAGAATCAAGGGCGCTGACTTGACGCCTGACGAGCGCGTGTCGTTTGTTCGGGTCCGCGCGAGCCCCACTTGCTGCCCCAGAATACGCGAGCTCAGCCATGACGCGCTACCCGCAGCGCCGGCCGACATGCATCGCACATGCCGAGTGTCAGGTCCGAGTCAGTTGACCGGGGTCAAAATGGCGATCCAGATCGGGCCTATGCTGGCTTTCGGACCGGGGCCGTTCATCCGGCGCACCGTTTGTGCAGTGGGGACGATTGCCTGATTCCCGATTCCATTCGCGAGGAGCATGCCATGACCAAGTCAAAGCCGTTTCCGTTCGCCGTGCCGGAAGGCATGCCCGCTTTCCCAGGATTTTCGAAAGAATCGTTCGAGTCGATGACCAGCGCCTATTCCGAGTGGTTGCGCAATGCCAACCGCGTGCAGGCCGAAATGATCCGCTTCATGGGCGATCGCTTCAGCAAGGACGTCAAGATGATGTCGCGTTTCGCCCAATGCCGTAAGCCGGAAGATTTTCTCCAGGTGCAGGGCGAAATCGTGGCCGAACTCGCTGCCGACTATCAGCAGGAGGGCGCAAAGCTGCTTGCGCTGTTCGGTGACGCGTCCAAGGAAGCCTGGGGCGAATTCACCAGAACCGGTGGAACGCGAACCAGGTAAGAGATCCTTGTCGCGGTGTAGCGCCCCGGCCTCGCCACGGGCGCATTGGCCCGGCCATGCGCCGCCGTAAGGCCGGACTCGCTCAGCTGCCTGCATTGCCATGCGCGGACTCAGTGGTGCATGAAAACGGCCATGATTGTTGCCCGCATTCCTGGCCTGTCGCTGCCAGGCATCCATTCGCTGAAGCCCCGACCATCGCGTGCGCCGATAGCCAGCTGATTTGCGCCGGCGTGGTGGCGATGCTCAGCAGTTCACTTCCTAGTAGGATTCGAGCCCTCACCGAATACGCGTGACGCTCAAGTCGCGTTGTGCCGTCGCTGCCCGCCGAGCCGACCAAAAAAGAAGGGTTGGCTGCATTCATTCCGGATAAGCACGATCCAGTGCGCACGCTCGATCCGCGGCAATGCGGCGTGCAGTGTGCGCGCTCTGCGCACGACCGGAGACGCTCCCCTGCATCATGCGATCGAGGTCCGCCTTCGGGAGGAACCTTTGTCCGCCTTGACGTGGATCAAGTGCGCTCCGAAGCGGGTGCGTTAGCTTCGCCCCAAAGCACGAGGCGACGCAGGAACACGACCCATGCGCAGTCCGACGACCAGGAGAAAACCATGAAGCAGGTTTGCACCAAGGTTCACACGCTCGCCGCGCTGGCGATGGGCATCGGGTTTACGTTCGCAACAACGGCAATGGCGGACGTCGACGTCGAGGCGGCAAAGGCACTGGCGCGGCAGAACAACTGTTTCAAATGCCATGCGGTCGAGAAGGACAAGGACGGCCCGTCATACAAGAAGGTTGCCGAAAAGTACAAAGGCAAGGACAACGCCGAAGCGCGCCTGATGGAACACATCACGAGCGGCGAAAAGGCCAAGTTCCCCGATGGCCACGAGGAAGACCACAAGATCATCCAGACGACGCCGCCGAAGGACATGGCGCAAGTCAAGAATCTCGTGGACTGGATCTTGTCGTTGTGAAGTCCTGAAGCAGGCCCTGCGCACCGCAGCTACGGGGGCGCATGGAGGTCGAAACCGGAACATTGGGGGTTGGCATGAAAACGCTCAGCGCAGTCGTCTCGGGTTTGTTCCTGCTCATTGCCGCCGCCGTTGCGCCGGCAGCCGAGTCAGGCGATTCTGCGAGTCGGCGCCTGGAGGCCGATGCCGTCTGCACGAAGTGCCATGACGAATCGGAAACAAAGCCGATTTTTTCGATCTACCAGACGCCGCATGGCGTGGTCGGCGACGAACGATCTCCCACTTGCACTTCCTGTCACGGCGAGAGCAAGCAGCATCTTGCCGGAGCGACGGGCGGCGAGGGCAGCAAGCGTCCGCCGCCGGACGTCGTGCAGGGAAGGACCAAGACGACATCCGGCTACGCGCCGAGCGACGCTCCGACCCAGTCTGCCCAATGCCTGACCTGCCATCAATCCGGATTGCGCACGCACTGGACCGGCAGCCAGCATCAGGTCAACGACCTGGCCTGCTCGAGCTGCCATCGCGTGCATATCGCCAAGGATCCGATCCTCGTCAAGACCGAGCAGGAGACGGTCTGCTTCACGTGCCACAAGGAGCAGCGCGCGCAGGTCAAGCAGATTTCGACGCATCCGCTCGACGTCGGCAAGATGGCTTGTTCCGACTGTCACAACCCGCATGGCTCGCCGGCGCCGAAGATGCTGGCCAAGAACACGGTCAACGAAACCTGCTTCACGTGCCACGCCGAGAAGCGCGGACCGTTCCTCTGGGAACACCAGCCGGCTACCGAGGATTGCACCAACTGCCACACGCCGCACGGCTCGAACATCACGCCGCTGCTGAAATCGCGGCCGCCGTTCCTGTGCGACGAGTGTCATGACGGCCCGCATACGAGCCAGAGCCCCGTAGGCACCGGTGTCGCAGGCATCCAGGGTGGCGGCATCGTGAAAGGCGGAAGTCCGAGCGTCATCAATGTCGGGCGTTCCTGCATGAATTGCCACGTCATGGTCCACGGCACGAACTCGCCGACCGGCGCATACCTGCATCACTGAGCAATCGGGGATTCAAATGAAGACGCATGGACAAAGATACGCCGTCAGCGCGATGTCCCTGGCGGTTCGCAGCGCCCTGTTCCTGATATTCGCCGGACCCTCGCTCGCCCTCGCGCAGCAGGTGATGACCGACGAGGTCAAAGAGCTGGCTTACCCGACCTCCTGGTTCGATCTCGGCGTCCTGGCAACCGATCAGAGCTCGACGAAGTTCGGCGAGTACAACGGCCTGTCCGAGTCCGGGCCTTACATACTCGCGGACTTCAGCGTGAAAGGCGGCAGCGCCTACGGGATGGGCGATGGCACGACCCGCGTCGAGGCTACCGGAACCAATCTCGGCACGACGTCGCGCAACCTCGGCATCCAGGTCACCGACCAGGGGCAGTGGAGCGCCGGCGCCGGGTTCGACCAGCTGCGGCATTACACGACCGACAACTACCAGACGCCGTACCAGGGCGCGCAAGGCAGCAACTTCTTCAATCTGCTGCCGAGCTTCGGCGTCATCAACACGACGACGACGACTGCCAACGGGGTGATCACCAGCGCGAGCAAGGGCGCGCAAACGCTGACGCCAACTCAGTTGTCGCAGTACCACGGCGAAGACGTCTACAGCGAACGCGACACGACGAGTTTCAATGCCGGCTACATGTTCAACAAGGAATGGAATTTCAAGTTCGACTACAAGCGCCTCGACCAATCCGGAGCCAAGCTGATCGCC
>DATIEJ010000154.1:0-15739 GCA_035455825.1 Rhodanobacteraceae bacterium
CAATGGGTTCGCGGGCGAGCGCTACAAGAACGAGATGGAAGCAAGAGGCAAGGCTCTGGAACTTGAGGCCAAACTTGCGGGGATTAAGTCGTGAGTAACAGCGTCGGCTTTTTGTCGCGATCGGTAGCGGGTAAAAGAGCAGGTAACTGGTAACCTTTGAACGTATTTTTTCTTTTAATTTCATTGATATATCCGTGTAGTTGGAGTCCTCTCCTGCCACTGACAAGTCCGCAGCCGTCCGCTCAGATCGATAGTGTCGTAGTCGAGCGCGACGCGTAGCGATGCCTGCTGGCGGGTAGTCCCGCAATCAACAGCGGCTCGAATCCCGACGCGCTGGATACCGACGCTCGAGGTGTTGGATTTCTCCGTTCAGTGGCTGGCCCGGACATCGGCGCCCACGAACGCCAGCTCAATGACGACGAGTTGTTCTACGACGGCTTCGATTGACGAGACATGGATTCCAAGGCCCTTGCCTTCTACCGACCAAAGCGCGGAGCCGTGTCGGGCGACCACCAGATAGTCTGCCATTGCGCCCCGGGCGACTCTTTCCAGTGAACCTGGGTTGCTTCACCGGCCAGCACGCCATATTCAGCCATTCGGATGGCCTGCGCTTTCGCTTCCTCGACGTTTTCCTGGATGCTCACGCAGTTGGAAGGATTCCCCTTGCAGATCATCCACACGACGACGGCGCCGGAGAGCTGGCGGAACGGCAATACGTAGAGTTCGATTGTCGTCTCCCACTCCATTCCGCGCGAAACCGGCGCAAGCATGCCCAATGGTGCACACCTGGCCTGCGGTCCGGTTGATCCAGATCAAGAGGGTCGAATAGCAAATCTCTTACACGGCGGCGCCGGCGATTTGCGATAGCGCGGATCGGCACACGCTCGATACCAGCCGGGCCGCTCATGCGCAGGCTGCATGCGGCACCGGACTGCTCGGTCCGGGCGCCTTTTCGCGCTTGTTCCGTTCAAGAGTTCGATCTGTGCCTGCATGCCTGGGCAGCAAATTTCTGCTCCGTGACGGCGCTCACGTTTCGCACATTGCACCACGCGATGGGTCCGGCGCAAAATTTGCCGGACAATTGGTTCCGGGGGGAATCCACGATGCCGACACTCGCTCTGACGGACGAGTTGGCGAATTGGCTGCGCGGTTTGCTCAATTCAAACCCGACGCACGAGGCGGGGATCAATCGCGTCGTCGTTCCAGACGACGTACGCGAAGCGCTGATCGAAATGCAATTCGTGACGCAACAACCCGGCTCGGTCGAGGTCACCGAGCATGGCATCGACGCAATGTGGCGCTACACCCTGTCGCAGAGAATCAAGCGCGCGTAGCCCAGGAAACCAGCGCGTCCAGCGCCGCGTGAAGCCGCGTGCGCAGTGGCGCGGACCGCGCCAACGATATCTGGTCGTGTTACTCGCCGCATTTAACGCAGCGGAATCTGAATTCTTTGTCGCAGCCGTTCAGGTGGCAGCAGCGCGCCGCCGCGCCACTGACGCTTCACCGCTTGCGGTGATTCCGAAGGACCCAAGCGTCCAGCGCGCCAGGCCCCTGGCGATCAACGAATCGCGAACGTGGCTGGGCACGCGGCGATCCGCGGCTTCCCTGCTGAGTGGACCTCGACTGATCGCCAGCAGCCACTGCATTTCTTCGCTGGTCAACTCTTGCGAATCGAGCATACGGATGGCCTCGTCAATCAGGTAGCGGTGGTCGCCGCGCGACCAGGTGGATTCCTTCGAGCGTAATTTCCATTACGCCGCGCTTCCACTGGATCAAACCCTTCTCGAACAAGGCGCGATGCACTTCGTCCGGCATCCTGACAGGCCCGGTTGCATTCCTTTTCGGACGGCTCTCGAGCAGAGCCCTCAACCAACGAGCCTGCTCGTCGGTCACCCCATCTGAATCAGACATTGTTCGCCCCCTGTTGGCGTGGGAATCGTGCAGGTTACGAAGATATGCGTACTGCGAAGCCGATCACGTTCTGGAGTAAACGCATGGCGGAAAACCGCCGCCACTCGACGCACCTCAGTTCGCTTGAGGCACTTCAACGACGATGCGGTGGCGGTAACATGTCGCACCGCTCCAGTCGTGAAATGTCACCATGTGCTATTCGGCCCAGATCTGGCAGAACTATCGCAAGTATGTCCGTGCGTGGGGCGCGGACATCAGCTTCGAGGATTTCGTGCGCCTGTACTGGGACCGCCAGTCGAATTCGAGGATCAAGCTCGCCAAGGCAATGGACGCCGCATTCTCGGATCCGCAGAACGACGCCGAGCGGCGGATCAAGGCGCTGATCGACGAATTCGACAAACAGCAGGCGTCGAAACTCGAGCAGGAAGTCTTCAAGCAGAAGAAGCGCCTGGCCGACGCGGAACGAACGCTGCAGACGAAGACGACGAAGGCAGCGCTGGAGAGCAAGCGCATCGCGACCGACAAGATCGCGTGGGCGCTCGGCAAACTCGCCGACCTGCGCCGGACCGAGTTGAACGACGAAGACTCGCGCATCTTCCCGGGCTGGTACGCGCCGGTAATGATCGTCGAGAACGGCCGGCGCGTCGTCAAGCCGATGCGCTATCAGTGCCGCCTCGCCGGCAAGCCGGCGTTCTACGATACGAAGTTTCCCGGCACGTACAACGCGCGGCGCGACAGCCTCGGCGGATTCTGGAAGGAGCAGTTCGGCGCGACGCACGGCATCATGATCGCGAATGCATTCTTCGAGAATGTCTCGCGCCATCGACTCGAAGGGCGCGAACTTGCGCCCGGCGAGAAGGAAGAAAACGTCATCCTCGAATTCCGGCCGCGACCGACGCAGGACATGCTGATCGCCTGCTTGTGGTCGAAGTGGCAGGCGCCGGGTGAGGCGGAACTGCTGTCGTTCGCGGCAATCACCGACGAACCGCCGGCCGAAGTCGCCGCCGCCGGCCATGATCGCTGCATCATTCCGATCAAGGCGGAAAACGTCGAGGCGTGGCTTAGTCCGGCTTCATCGAATCTGCCGGCGATGCAGGCGATACTCGACGATCGCGAGCGCCCGTATTACGAGCACCGGATGGCGGCTTGAGTCGAAGGATCGAAGCCGGCACATACCGGCTCGTCGTGGGCCGGGCTTGCTGCGAACCAGGCTTGCCGAGGATCAGGGCTTGTTGCAGACGATGATGACCATCGGCGTGCGTTCGACCGGCGGGCTGGCAAAGTGACGGTACTTGCGCGGCTGCGCGTTGCCCCAGCGGTCGAGCTTCGACTTCCAGGTGTCGGCCGGATCATCAACGATCGCACTCTTCTTCTTGAAGACGGACAGCGGAAAAACCTGCTTCATCAGCTTGTGGCCGTCCTGGGTCCAATCAGACGGAGGCGATTCGTTGAGCCATTCGAAATCCATGACCTTTGATCCTTAGCGAGGTGTCAGGCAACGGCGTGGAGTCCGCGGCCAGCTTTCCATTATATCCCGGAAGCGCGTTGCTTACAAATCAATGGCTTGCTGCGCGACGACGGCAGATCGAATCGTCCCATTCGGACTGATTGAGGGAATGACGCACGCCGCAACGGGTACCTTGCCTGCCTCTGTGCGACGGCGTCGTGCAGATCGCACGCGACTGTCGCCGACAGCGGCCCCGGCGCCTTGCTGGTATTTCCCCATGAGCGCATCGCTGCACCCGTGCCGCTGCGCACAGATCGTCACCCACTGCGATTGTGCTCGTTCGATAGATGCGCGTCGGCGGATCGATCGCCGGCTCCGAAGATCCGCACCGCGGCGCGGCGAACTCGTCGCAATCGATGGCAGCGCTATTGCCGTTTGCGGGCAAACAGGCATAGCATCGACGCGCATGCTTGGGGGCATGCGGCTGGACTCAGGATTGCTCGACGGAGGGATTCGCCATTGATAGCAACTTTCGGCTGGCGGCATCGGGGGTGTTAGGGCCGTCATGAGCACGCCGGACATTGAAATGATCGACAGCAACGGACGCACTCATTCTGCGGCGTACGCTACTTGCTGCGCCCGCTCGAACTTCCGGCAGCGGTCGGCGAAGTTGCGCGCTTTGACAGGACCAGGATCCGGTGCCGATGGCCAACATCCTCGTAGTTGACGATCGCGCCAGCAACCGCGAGTTCCTGAGCACGCTGCTCGGGTACGCCGGGCATTCGGTGCAGCAGGCCAGCGACGGCGCCGATGCACTGGAACGCGTGCGCGCGCAGCGCCCCGACCTCGTGATCACGGACGTCATGATGCCGACGATGAGTGGCCGCGACTTCGTCCTGCTTCTGCGTGCGAATCGCGAAACTGCCGACCTGCCCGTCGTCTTCTTTACCGCGACGCATCGTGTGCCCGAAGCGCGCAGGCTGGCGCAAACCTGTGGCGTCACCGCGGTGTTGTCCCGGCCGGCCGGCGCCGAGGAAATCCTGCAGGCCGTCGAAGCCGTGCTCGGCCCTGCACCGCTGCCGTTTGCCGAGGCAGCCGCCGCTGCCCGGATCCCCGACACTGTCGGCGCGGCGTTGCCGGCGTATCTTCGCAAGCTGACGGAACTGCAACTCAGCTTGCGCGAACGCCTCGATTCCACGGGCTCCGGCAACGGTGGGGAGGGAGGTCTTTCGTTCCAGGCATTCAGCCTGCGGCTGGCCGCGCTGCTGGAACTCGACATCGCGCTTTCTTCCGAACGCGATCCACAGGCGTTGTTGACGCTGTTCTGCCGCAGCGCCCAGGACATCATGAACTGTCAGTACAGCGCGCTCGGAATCCTCGACTCCGATGGGCGCCGGCTCAAGTACGTCGCCACGCGCGGACTGAGCGAAGAAGTGCAGGCGCGGATCGCGGCGATCGATCCGGCCGTCGGCGTGTTCGGCAAAGTCCTCACGACCGGCGTGTCGCATCGCGCAAGCGCCGAGTCCGGCGACGCCACGACGCCGCCTGGCCTGGAGGATTTTCATCCGAAGGTCGATTCGCTGCTCGTCGTTCCGTTTCCGGTGCGTTCGGCAACGCCGTTATCGGGCTGGATCTATTTCGCCCAGCACCTCGGCGGCGAGGCGTTCAGCGAGGAGGACGAGCGCTTTGCGGTGACGATGACGGCGCAGTTCGCGCTGGCCTACGGCAACCTCGTGCTCTACGAGGGCGTCAAGCGCGCGGCGGAAGAAGTGCGCGAGAGCGACCGGCGCTTCCGCGAACTGCTCGACAACGTCGAGTTGATATCGGTGATGCTGGACTGCGATGGCCGCATCACCTACTGCAACGACTATTTCGTGCACTTGACCGGCTGGAGCCGCGCGGAACTGCTCAACCAAGTCTGGTTCGATCGGTTCCCGCCCGAAGACGAACGCGAAGGACGGCTGGGCCGCTACCGCAATCTCCTCGACGGAGACCGCAGCGCCCAGCACATGGAAAGGGAAATCCTGACGCGCGCCGGCGAACGCCGGCTGGTCCACCTCAATCACACACTGTTGCGATCGGCGTCGGGGGAAGTCACCGGCGTGGCGAGCATCGGCGAGGACGTCACCGCGCAGCGCCGGGCACAGGCCGAACTGGCGCACAGCATCACGCACGACATGGTTACCGGGCTGCCGCGGTTCGTCCTGATCGAGGAATACCTGCACGAGGCTTGCGTCGACGCCGCCACCAGCGACGGCCGCGTCATCGTGTTCTATCTCGACCTGGACCGGTTCCACTCGATCAACGAAACCCAGGGCCGCACGGTCGGCGACCATGTCCTGCTCACGACTGCCAACCGGCTGCGCGAACTGATCGGCACGAACGGGCGCGTCTCGCACGTCGCCGCCGACGAGTTCGCGATCGTGCTGAAGGATCCGGTCCTGGCCCAGGACCAGGTCGAATTCGGCGAATCGATGCGCGCGCGCGTCGAAGAGCCGATCCACTACGACGGCCGGCGCCTGTTCGTTTCCTGCAGCATCGGCGTCAGTTGCTTCCCGGACAACGGATCCAGTCCGCAGGAACTGCTGCGCCAGGCCGAGTCGGCGATGCTGCGCGCCAAGCACGAAGGGCGCAACACCGTGATTGCGTTTGCCAACGAGCACAAGCAGGAACTCGAGGACCGCTTCACGCTCGGCTTGCGCCTCGGCGACGCACTGCGCAACGGCGAGTTCCTGCTTCACTACCAGCCGCAGATCAGCGGCCAGGACTGGCGCATTTGCGGTTTCGAAGCGCTGCTGCGCTGGCAAAGCCCGGAGTTCGGCTTCCTCACGCCCAAGCGCTTCCTCCAGGTCGCGGAAGACCTCGGGCTGATGGACGAAATCGCCAGTTTCGTGCTGGAGTCCGCCTGCCGGCAGGCGCGCGCGTGGATCGACGCCGGCGTCGAGGATTTCTCCATATCGATAAACGTCTCGCCGACGCAGATGCATCGGCACGCCTTCGTCGAGGAAATGCGCAAGGCGCTCGTGCGCTGGCGCCTGCCGGCGAGTTATATCGGGCTGGAACTGACCGAGAGCATGATGACCGGCAACGTCGAGCGCGTGACCGGCACGATGCGCGCGCTCAAGGCGCTCGGCGTGAAACTCTCGCTCGATGATTTCGGAACCGGCTATTCGAGCCTGAATTACCTGCGCCGGTTTCCGATCAACACGCTGAAGATCGACCAGAGTTTCGTGCACGACATCAGCACGGACGCCGGCGCCGCCGGCGTGTGCCGCGCGATCATCACGCTCGGCCACCAACTCGGCATGACCGTGCTCGCCGAGGGCGTCGAAAACGCCGCACAGGTCGGCTATCTGCGCCGCAACGACTGCGACTTTTTCCAGGGCTACTACTTCTGCAAGCCGATTTCGGCGCATCAGGCGCTGGAGATCCTGCGCCACCGCTACCTGGCCCACGAAGGCATCGAGCAGGCTCCCGAACAGCAACCGACGCTGCTGCTCGTGGACGACGAAGAGAACATCCTCAGCGCGCTGATCCGCATGCTCCGGCGCGACGGCTATCGAATTCTCACGGCCACCGGCGCGGACGATGCGCTCGACGTTCTCGGCCGCAACGACGTGCAGGTTGTCATCTCCGACCAGCGCATGCCTGGCACCAGCGGCACCGAGCTGCTGAGCAAGGTCAAGGAAATGTATCCGGATACGGTGCGCATGGTATTGAGCGGCTACACCGACCTCGCGGCGGTGACCGCCGCCATCAACGAGGGCGCGATCTACAAGTTCCTGACCAAACCGTGGAACGACGAAGAACTGCGCTTGCAGATCCGCGATGCATTCCGCATCGCCCGCCGGCCGCACGAGTCCAGGAAGACCGGCGCTTCGGCATGAGAGATGCAAGTGTTTCAGGATTGATCAGGGAAGCGCAGTGAACAACCGGCGACAAGCGACATGACCGAGGAAGCGGCCAACGGCTCCCAGCGCACGCTGCCTGCCGGCATCGCGGTCGCCAGGCTGCTCGACTGCGTGACCGATCCGGTGCTCGTTGTCACGGCCGACGATTCGCCCTGGCTCAACGCGGCGGCCGCGGAACTCGATGCCTGGCTGAAAAGCGACGACCCGACGCGCAGCCTGCAGGCCGAGGTGCGTCCGTCGATACCGGCAGGCCCGGCCGCAGCGGCGCTTCACGGCGACCACAAGACGCTCGCGCTGTCGCTGAAAAAGAGATCCGGTGAGGAGCGCACCTATCGCGCACTGATCATTCACGCAGCAAGCGATCCCGGCAACGGCATCACGGCCTGCGTGCTGATCAGGATCAGCGGAGCCGGAACCAGGGACAGCCTGTTCGATGCGCCGGCGCATTCGGAAGTCGCCCGCGCGCGCCTGGAAGAGGTACAGCGGCAGCTGTTGCAGGCCGATCGGCTGTCCACGATCGGCCAGCTCGCGGCCGGCGTGGCGCACGAGATCAACAATCCCATCGGCTACGTCCAATCCAATCTCGTGACGCTCAGCGACTATGTCGCGAACCTGTTCAAGCTGCTCAACGTGCAGGACTCGGCGCTGCGCCAGCTGCGCACCGCGCAGCCGGAGCTGCTGGCGCAAGTCGAGCAGGTACGGCATGAGATCGACTTCGATTTTCTCGCCAGGGACCTGCCGACGCTGCTGGCCGAATCGCAGGAAGGAATATCGCGGGTACGCAAGATCATCCAGGATCTTCGCGAGTTCTCGCGCGCCGGCCACACCGAGGCCTGGACGCTCGCCGATCTTCATGCCGGCCTCGACAGCACGATCAACATCGTCTGGAACGAGCTCAAGTACAAGGTCGAACTGGTCAAGGAGTATGGCGACATTCCGGCGATCGAATGCCTGCCGTACCAGCTCAACCAGGTGTTCATGAATATCCTCGTCAACGCCGGGCATGCGATCGAGCAGCGCGGAACGATAACGATCAAGACACGCGCCAGCGGCGACTTCGTCTACGTCGAGATTTCCGATACCGGCAAGGGCATCGCGCCCGAGCATCTGGCGCGCGTGTTCGAGCCTTTTTTCACGACCAAGCCGGTCGGCAAGGGTACCGGGCTGGGTCTTTCGATCTCGTATGGCATCGTGCGCAAGCACAGTGGCGAAATCGACGTGCGCAGCGAAGTCGGCGCCGGCACGATGTTCATCGTCACGCTGCCGGTGCGACAGCAGCACGACGCTCAGAATGTCACCTAGCACCGCTTTTGGTCCGCGCCGGATTCGCGCGGAATTTGCACTTCGAAGGAGAGGTTTGAGATGTACCGGATTCTGCTGGTCGACGACGAAATCAACGTTCTGTCCGCGCTGAAGCGATCGCTGCAACGGATCGACTTCGAGGAACTCGACAGCGAGCGCCCGGAAATCGAGACGTTCGTCTCGGCGCGCCAGGCCCTGGCGCGGCTCAGGCACGTGACGGTGGACCTGATCATTTCCGACTTCCGCATGCCCGAGATGAGCGGGATCGAATTCCTGACCGAAGCGGTGCAGGCACAGCCCGATGTCGCGCGCCTCGTGCTGAGCGGAAACGCCGATCTGGATGCGATTGTCGAGGCAATCAACAAGATTCACATCTACCGTTTCATCGCCAAGCCCTGGCACGATTTTGAACTCAAGACCGCGGTCGTGCAGGCGCTCGCGGCTCGTTCGCTGGTCATGGAGAACCGGCGCCTGGCCGACATCGTTCGCAAGCAGTACGGAAAAATCAGCCGGCGCGAAGCGGAACTTCGCCGGCTCGAAGCCGAGTCGCCCGGGATCACGCGCCTGAAACGGGCGCCGGACGGCAGCATACTGCTCGACGAGGACGAGGATTTGTGAGCACGAAATCCGAATTTTCGGCAGAAGCGGGCAGCTGATTCCGCACTGCGTCAGCGCACGAGCCGAAGGTTCGGCGCCGATGCGGCAATATTCCGGTCCGCGCGCTGTCGCGCCAGCACGTACTCGGTGAACGCGGCGGATTGCAGCGGCTTGGCGAACAGGAATCCCTGCAACGCCGGACAGCCGCATTCGCGCAGCACGGCCAGCTGGTCGTCGCTCTCCACGCCTTTGGCGACCACGCCGAGGTTCAGGCTGCGGCCGAGATCGACGATCGCCTTGACGATGTCGCGGTCGGCGCGGTCGGTCGTCAGGTTGCGGATGAACGCCAGATCGATCTTGATCTGCGTCAGCGGCAGATTCTTCAGGTAGGCCAGGCTCGAATGGCCGACGCCGAAATCGTCGATCGCAAGACCGATGCCTCGATCGGCCCAGTTCTTCAACAGCGGCAGCTTGCCGGCCAGATCGTGCACGATCTGGCGCTCGGAGATTTCGAGCAGCACTCGGTCGGGGGTGATCAGTCCGCGGCTCAGCGCATCGTCGAGCCGCTGCTGGAACAGGAACGGCGCGCGCAGTTGCAACGTCGAAACATTCATCGACAGGTAGATCGGCGAAATCCCGCGCTGCATCCAGTCGGCGTAGTGCTTCACGGCTTCGTCGACGAGCCAGGCGCCGAGCGTTTCGATCTGGCCGGACTCCTCGGCCAGCGCGATGAACGTCGACGGTCCGATCAGGCCCTGCTGCGGGTGATTCCAGTAGACCAGCGTCTCGGCGCCGATGACGGCACCGCTGGCGGCATCGACGATCGGCTGGAAGCGCAGCTCGAACTCTTCGTGTTCGGTCGCGGTGCGCAGCGCACTGAGCAGGTCGAAGCGGCGGGCAACCGCGCGGTCCATGTCCATGCGGAACTGCACGGCCATGTTCTTGCCCTGCGCCTTGGCGCGATACAAGGCGGTGTCGGCCGCGCGTATCAGCGTTTCGGCATCGCCGGCGTCGAACGGAAATACGCTGATGCCGGCGCTCGCGCTGATCCTGAGCTCGCGCTGGTCCAGCAGGATGCTTTGGCCGAGGCGCGCAATCAGGCGCCGGGCAATTTCCATGGCCTGCGCGCCGTCGCGGCCCGGCAGCAGCAGCAGGAACTCGTCGCCGCCGAAGCGGCACAGCACGTCGCCGTCATCGAGTCCGCCGCGCAGGCGTTGCGCCTGCTCGATGATGACCTTGTCCCCGGCGGCGTGACCGAGTTCGTCGTTGACCTCCTTGAAGCCGTCGAGGTCGACGAACACGACCGCCAGCGTCTGCAACACGGCGCGCGCCGAGACGATCAGCGTTTCGAAATGCGCATTGGCAAAGCTGCGGTTCGGCAGCCCGGTCAGCACATCGATATAGGCCAGATGCTGGATGCGCGCCGCGGCGTAGCGGCGCTCGGAAATGTCCGAGCCGCTGTAGATGTAATAGACGGTCTGGTTGTCCGGATCCGGAACGCGCACGATCGACAGATCGATCGGATGATCTTCGCCGCCGCGCGTGCGCCCGACGCTTTCGCCGCGCCAGTGGCCGACCGTTTTGACGATCTGCCAGATCTGCGCGTACATCGCCGGCTCGACCTCCGGCGAACGCAGGCTGCCGACGGCGCGGCCGATCAGTTCCTCGACCTCGTATCCGCTCAGCTGCGCGAACGCGCGATTGGCCGAAACGATGTTGCCTTCGGCGTTGACGATCAGGATGCCCTGGTGGTGGTTCGACTCGAACACGGTCGCCGCCAGGCGCAGCTTCAGTTCGTTCTCGACCTGCTCGGTAATGTCGGTGCAGGAGCCGGCCATGCGCAGCGGCGCGCCGCCCGGCGAATACATCGTCTTGCTGCGCGCCAGGATCCACAGCACGC
The DNA here is from genome assembly GCA_035455825.1 of Rhodanobacteraceae bacterium. Taxonomy (GTDB): domain Bacteria; phylum Pseudomonadota; class Gammaproteobacteria; order Xanthomonadales; family Rhodanobacteraceae; genus Rudaea. The sequence continues at coordinate 11,069 of DATIEJ010000154.1, forward strand.
GGCCGTCGTTCGTGCGCACGCGCAAGCGGTGGCGCAGCACGCCGGTGCTGCGTTGCTCCCAGTGTCGAGCCATCGCTGCGCGCGCGGCCGGATAGTCCTCGGGCAGGATCACGCGCTCCAGATCGGCCGGATCGGCGCCGAGGGCGTCTTCGCCATAACCGAGCATGTCGCGCACGCGCGGCGAATAGAACACCGTGCGCCCGATGCAGTCGTAGTCCCAGATGCCGTCATTGGCGCCTTCGACGGCCAGCGCATAGCGTTCCTCGCTCGTGCGCAATGCCGCTACCGCCACGGCGCGCTGCTGCAGCACGCGCCGCGACAACAGCGCGCCGATCAGGACCATGACGAAAGCCAGTGCGAACAGCCCCAGATCGAGCGCCGCCTCGAACCGGCGCGAAGCGGCGCCGAGCGTGCGCGAAAATTCGATCTCCATCGGCGCCAGGCGCGCGTTGATCGCGGCGATGTCGGCCTGGATTTCGGGCATGCGCTCGCTGTCGCCTCCGCTGCGCGCGGCCTCGCGCAGCGCTTCGCCGTCGCGCGTGAAGCGCTCGATGAAGACGTCGGCCTCGCTCCAGATCGCAATCGCTTTTGCAAAGCCATCGACTTCGCGGAAGTTGCGGAACAGCCAGATCATGCCCGGTACGTCGGCGGGATCGTTGCCGCCGACCAGAAAACCCTTGCGCGCCGCTTCGAGGTCGGGCCGCGCCTGTTCGAGCGCCACGCGCGCGGCATGATCGCCGAGCGGGATCGCGATGGCATCGAGGTAAGCCTGATAGTCGGCTTCGGCGCGCGTGTGGGCGAACCGGTCGAGGAAGAAGTACGAATCCTTCTGGCCCTTCGACCACAGGCTTTCGCCGTCGATGTAGGCGCGCACCGCCGTCATCGCGCTGCTGCGGAAGTAACTCAAGGCGCAAAGCAGGACGATCGCAACCAGGAACGGCCAGATGACCTCGAGTATGCGCGCGGTCGACGCAAGCGCTCCCGCCAGGCGCGCCGCCGGACGCTGAGGATGGCCATCGACCGACTCACGACGCATCGCCGCATTCACCCCTGCAAGCTCGTCATTCTGCAGTTGGCAGAAATCAATCCACCCATCCGCGGCGGCGCGAGGTGCGCGCGACGCTCCGACCCAGCATGAAGTATAGGTCCGCCCGTTCCGGCGCGGACGAACAGGCGTCACATTCCTGCCTGCCCGGAGCGACGTTCGACCAAAGTCGCTGCCGGGCTGAGCCGCCCACGGTTGCGAGGTCGTTGCCCTAGCAACCGGACGTTCGTGCCTCAGCGCGAAATGGCGCGGAATTCGTGCGCCTTGGTGCGGCTGACCGGCAGGCTCGCGCCATCGTCGAGCCGGGCTACGAGGCGGCCGTCGGGCTGGCGCTGGAACGCCGTTACGTGATCGAGATTGACGATGTACGTGCGATGGATGCGCGAGAAGCGCTGTCCGTCCAGGCGCGCCTCGAGCCGGTTCAGCGAAAGGTGCACCAGGTGCTGCGCATCGCGCGTGTGCACGTTGACGTAGTCGCCGACCGCCTCGAACCAGGAGATGTCGGCGACTGCGACCGGTACGATCGAACGTCCCGTGCGCACGAACAGGCGTGTCATGAGCGCCTGACCGAGCAGTTCGCCGAGCCGGTCGAGCGTGGACGGCAATGGTTCGCCCAATGCGGCGCGAGCGCGCTCGAGGCTTGCGCGCAGGCGCTCGGCGCCGAAAGGCTTGAGCAGGTAGTCGACTGCACCGAGTTCGAAAGCCGTCACGGCATGTTCGGCGAACGCCGTCGTGAACACGACGAATGGCTGGTGCGTCGCGCGGCGCAGGACTTCGATACCGGAAATGCCCGGCATCTGGATGTCGAGAAACACGAGTTCGGGACGCAGCGCGTCGATCGCCTCGACCGCGGCCGGCCCGGTAGCGGCTTCGCCGATGCAGTCGATCCACTCGACTTCGGCGAGCATGTGGCGCATGCCGGCGCGCGCGACCGGCTCGTCGTCGACGATCAGCGCCGTGACTCGCGCGGCTTCATTCATCGCGCAGTACTCCGGCCGCGTCCGGCACCGTCGTGAACGGCAGCGTGAGCTTCGCGCGCAATCCTTCGCCAGTCGAGCTGGCAATCTCGAGCTGCGCACGCGTACCGTACAGATGCCTGAGCCGCTCGCGCAGTCGCCGCAGTCCCGTCCCGCTGCCGTTTTCGATCTGCGCCGCCGCGGCGCCTGCGCCATCGTCGGTGACGGTCAGGCACAGCGTGTCGCCGCTGACCTGAGCCGCGATCGTCAGCGTCGTCGTTTCGGCCCGTGGCGCGGCGCCATGGCGCACGGCGTTCTCGACCAGCGTCTGCAGCGCAAACGATGGCAACAGCGCGAATTGCGCGGCCGCATCGATGTGTTCGCGCACGCCGAGGCGGTCGCCAAAACGTATGCACTCGATCGCGAGGTAGCGCCGCACGAAGGCCAGCTCCGCGGTCAGCGGGACCAGATCGCGCTCTTCCTCGATCGCCGTTCGCAACGCGCCGGCCAGCTGCTCGGCCGCGCGCACCGCGCCGCGCGGATCGACCGGAATCAGTTGCACGACCGTGTGCAGCGCGTTGAACAGGAAGTGAGGATGCAACTGGGCGCGCAGCGCCGCCAGTTGCGTGCGCGCGGCCAGTGCCTCGATCTGCGCGGCGCGCTGCGCGGCGCGATTGCTGTAGGTCACGCCGGCGACGATCACGTACAGCCACACGCCGAGGATCAGGAACGGAACCACGCCGGGCCCGACGACGAGTACGCCGGTCAAGCGCCCGCGAGAGACCGACAGCAGCACGCTCTCGATCGCGCTGATCAGCAACAGCCACGCTGCCGCGTACAGGGCCGCGGCGAGGAAGTGCGCGAGCACGAAACGAACCTGCATCGGATGCGGCCACGGAAGGCGTGCCGTGAAGCGATGCACGGCGACGCCGAGCACGGCGGCCGCCGCCATCATCCGCGACGCATAAAGCGTACCGGTCAGCAACGGCAGATCGTGGGCGCTGACCATCATCAGCGTGAACAGCGCCCAGATCGGCAGCCAGCCGATGACGATCTGCAACCAGAGCCAGGCGCGCGACATTGTTCCGGGACCTTCGTCGGTACGTGAGCCAAGAGCGCCCCCTTCCGCCTTCGGCACCTTCCCCCGCTGCGCAGGGGAAGGAAAGTCGAAGAGCTGCAATCTGGAATCTTTCCCCCGCTTGCGGGGAAGGGAAACCAAGAGCTGCAATCTGGAATCTTTCTCCCGCTTGCGGGGGAAAGTGGCGGCAGCCGAAAGGGGGCATTCGCTAGGTGAACGTGGCGTCCATTTAGGCAGACTGGCTGCGAAGCTGCAACAGGACGACATCCACGGCATCCACCCTACCGCGTCGCGGCCGCACCGACGCGCTTGGCGTCGATCACCAGCACGGCCTCGTCCCAGGTCGCGCCGTTATCGGCCGAACGGTCGCTCTGCAGATGAAAGCCGTCGGCCGTGATCTGCGAGTAGCGGGCGCGAGTCAGCACCGGCTTGCCTTCGGGATCGGTGCTTTTGCCGCTGAGCACCATCTCGCTGCCCTGCAACTGCCCTTTCGACTCGCTGAGGCGCCCGCGGTACGCGTCCAGGCTCACGACGAGCCAGGCGTTCTCCGCGCTCGAGTACGCGCGCATCGCATGACTCAGGCTAACCGGATTGCCTGACTTGTCGATGATGCGGACCTCATCGTCGACGCCGAATCCATCGAACGCGCGCCACGCCTTCCATATGCCGGTGAGTTGCGGCGCGCCATGGATTTTGGCCATCAGGCTGTCGGCCTTCGGATGCACTTCGAGCTCCCATTGGCCGATCAGGAAGTCGAACTGCCTGGCTTCGGGGCGTGGCGTGGTCGGGGCCTGTTGCGCACTGGCGAAACTCGTCCAGCCAATCACCAGGGCAAGTATCGTGCTGCGAAGAATATTCATGTCTGCTCCAGCCCATAGGGCAACGTGGGGTGCGGCGCGAGCATGCCATTGCATCGCGCGGCGAAACGCCCGGATTCGCCCAATCGCCGTGGCAGGCAGTCGAACGGTACGCGATGCCGGCCGTCGAGCGCTTACAGTGCAATCACCTGCAGCGCTGAAGAGGAACCGATCGTGCTTGCGACAACCAGCATTCCCCGCAAGACCCCTTCCGCGCCACTGATCTCACTGCGCGGCGTCGGCAAGACCTACGCCGGCGCGGCCGGGCCGTTCCACGCGTTGACCGGCGTCGACGTGGAAATCGGACGCGGCGAATTCGTCGCGATCGTCGGCCAGTCCGGCAGCGGCAAGTCGACCATGCTCAACCTGCTGGCAGGCATCGATCGACCGAGCAGTGGCGAGGTCGTCATCGACGGCGTGGCCGTGCACGGGTTGTCCGAACGCGCGCTGTCGGCGTGGCGTGGCTCGGCTGTCGGCATCGTGTTCCAGTTCTTCCAGCTGCTGCCGACACTGACTGCCGCCGAGAACGTCATGCTGCCGATGGACTTCTGCAACCGTTGGCCGCGCGCCGAGCGGCGCAAGCGCGCGCTCGAACTGCTCGACCGCGTCGGCATCGCCGACCAGGCCGACAAATTCCCGGGCGCGCTGTCGGGCGGACAACAGCAGCGCGTTGCCGTCGCACGCGCGCTGGCCAACGCGCCGCCGATCCTGCTCGCCGACGAACCAACCGGAAAT